>JADJNZ010000007.1 GCA_016714015.1 Gemmatimonadota bacterium | reverse complement strand
CGCCCAGCAGACCCCCGCGTCAGAGCCGGTCGCCGCGATCGCCCCGCCGCGCACGCCGCTCCCAGCCGAGTCCGCCAGCGCCGGCGTGCAGCGCTTCTCCTTCATCGTCTACGGCGACACCCGCGGCCGCCGCGACGGCGTCGATCCGCAGTACGAGCACTCGCTCATCGTCGAGTCGATGCTGCGCACCATCGCGCGGCTCCGCACCGGGCCCGACGCCGTCCGCTTCGTGCTCCAGAGCGGCGACGCCGTGGTGAACGGCCGCGACGCCGCGCAGTGGAACAAGAGCTTCGTCGGGCTCGTCAATCGCCTCACCACCGAGGGCGGCGTGCCGTACTTCCTCGCGCCGGGGAATCATGACGTGACGGGATCGGACGACCTCGCCAATCCCGGTCGCGCCGAAGGGCTCCGCAACTACCTCGCGGCGATGGCGCGCCTCATCCCCGCCGACGGCGCCACGCGCCGCCTGAGCGGCTACCCCACCTACGCCTTCGGCTTCGGCAACACCTTCGTCCTCGCGATCGACTCCAACATCGCCGACGACTCCACCCAGTTCGCCTGGGCCCGCGCGCAGCTCGAGGGACTCGACCGGCGCCGCTACACGCACATCGCCGCCTTCTTCCATCACCCGCCCTTCTCCTCAGGCCCGCACGGCGGCTCGCGCATCGAGCGCCCCACGCAGCAGGTGCGCGACCGGTGGATGCCGCTCTTCCGCGCGCACAGCGTCGACCTCCTCTTCACCGGGCACGAGCACTTCTTCGAGCACTGGGTCGAACGCTGGAAGGGCACCGACGGCCGCTGGCGCCGCATGGACCAGGTCGTCACCGGCGGTGGCGGCGCGCCGCTCTACAACTACCTCGGCGAACCCGACCTCGCGCCGTATCTCCGCGCGGGTGCTGCGGACTCGGTGCGCGTGCAGCACCTCGCCAAGCCGGGCATGAACCCCGGCGACAACGCGTATCACTATGTCGTGGTGCACGTCGATGGCGCGCGCGTGTGGCACGAGGTGATCGGCATCGACTGGGGGGCGGGGTTTGCGCCGTATCGGTCGAATCGGGCGGCGTTGTCGGATTCGGTGGGCGTGCTCACGCCGCGGTGAGAAGGAGCGAGGAGCGAGGGGAAATATCGAGGGGCGAGAGGAAGGGAGAGAGCTGAGGGGAACGTCCGAGGGGAAGGGCCCTTCCCGCTCACCGTTTCCCCTCGTGCTTCCTCCTTCCTCTCGAGCCTTCCCCTTCCCCTCGCTCCTCGCTCCTTCGTCAGTTCGTCCGCTCGGTCGGGCCGAACCACGAGTGCCCGACGACACTCCCGAAGAGGAGCGACCCGATCCCCAAGGCGATCCAGTCCGCCCTCCTTTCCAGGAGCGGTTCGCCGAACGCGATCGGTGCGACCAGGGCGAGCGACGTCAGGTACGCGCCGACGCAGACGATCCCCGTGAGGTAGTCACCTGGGCGCCCCAACCGTTTGAACGTCGGACGCACGAGGGTGAAGGCGAACCCGCCACTCGCGCCGGCCGCCGCGGCCGAAAGGATCGCGACCAACAGTTCGACCGCCATTGCCGGCTTCGCGATGATCGCCGGGATCGCCACCACGGCACGCAGCGAGACGATCGCCGCGAGCACAGCGGCCCCGACGGCCGCCGGGCGAAGGGAGGTGGGCACGCGCCCGAACGCGGCGAAGATGTGCATCCACCCAGGCATCGGGAGCGGCGGCATGGGACCGAACCGCGCGTCGATGAACCGCTGACGCGCCTGACACAGCGCGCACGTCGCGTGATGCTCCTCAGCCCGTCGCACCGCGGCCTGCAGCGCATCGGGATCGTCCGGGAGGTCGGTCTCGTCGAACTCGGCCATCCACGCACACGCCTCGAGCCCACTCGCATCGAGCGCGCGCCCCCGCTCCGCCGACTCGGCGAGGAATCGCAGCATCTGCTCCGGGTATCGCGGGATCCGCGCGGTCCCGGCACGCCACTCCTGCAGTCTCGACACCGGCACCCCAAAGAGGGCGGCGATCTCCTCGTCGGGCTCGTCGATCGACGCGCGCAGCGCGTCGTACTCCTGAGGTCTCATGGAAGGATGCGCGTCCTCACGATCCCGGCCCGCCGTGCGCGAGCGAATACATCGCCCCGAACAGGAGAGCGAAGCTGAGCCCCACCAACACCGCGACCCCCGTTCGCACGCGACTGAACCCGAGCTCCTCCATCTGCCGCAGGTCGCGCAGCGCGAACGCCGTGCGCGTCGCGGGATACCCCACGTCGCCGATCAGGCTGTCGCCCACCACGCGCGCATGCCACATCACCACCGCCGCGCCGTTCGACGGCGTCACGCGCACCGGATCGTTCGCGTCGATGGTCGGCGCGATCTCCGGCTGGATGGGCGTCGGATGCCAGCCGGAGCAGGCGGGCAGCAGGAGGAGGCCGGTGAGCAGGAGCAGCAAGCGTCTGGGCGGCATCGGAGATCCGGTGGAGGAGCGAGGGCCGAGGGGAAAGACCGAGGGGTGAGGGTAAGGGGGAGGGATCAAGTGAAGGTGTCAGGGGGAGAGGCCCTTTCGCTCGGCCCTCCACCTTGGCCCTCCCTCTTTCCCTGAAGTCCTCGCTCCTTCCCCTCGCTCCTCGCTCCTTCGTCACCGCTTCCGCGCCTTCACCGCGGCCACGATCAGCGCCTTGAGCGCCTTTGGGTCCACATCGGCCAGCCGTTTGACGTGCACGCAACTGCCCTTGAGCTTCGCCGGCGCGCACGCCGCGAGCAGCTCCTTGAACCCGTCCGCGCCTCGCAGGTTGTAGAGCACGATGTCCTGCGCGCGCGACGCGAACGCCATGAGCGGCCAGTCCATCGTGGAGCCGTTGGCGTACACCACCGGCGCGCTGCCGAACCCGATGATCGCGTCGCCCCACATCACCGGCTTGGCCTTGGTGGCCGCTTCGAGCAGGCGCACGATGGTCGCGCAGTCGGCGCGGCGCTCGGGCGTCGACTGCGCGGCGATGTGCTTGGCCACGGACGCTTTCGTGGGGCGGGTCTTGGCTTCGGCCATGCGGGTGGGGCCTCGGGTGAAGGGGCGAGCAGCCGCTCGTGGGCTCAGGGCGTTCGACGATAGTGCATCGCGACCGCGCCGCATCGCAGCGGCGTCGCCGAGACGAGGTCCAGCTTGCGCGTGCTCGGCAACCCGCCCTGGTGGAGCGTCGGCCCATGCCCCGCGATCCGCGGCTGCACGAGGAACCGGTACTCGTCGATCAGCCCGAGCCGGTCGAGCGCGGTCGCGAGCTGGCCGCTCCCGAGGAGCACGCCCGCGGGCGTCGCGTCCTTGAGGGCCTGCACGCTCGCGGCGAGGTCGCCCGCGAGGTGATGGCTGTTGGTCCAGGGGAAGTCGGTGCGCGTGGACGACACGACGTACTTGGGCTTCGCCTCCAGTTGCTCCGCCCACGTGCGGAGCGCCGGCGGTGCCGCCACCTCGCCGCGCGCGACCCCCGGCCAGTAGCTCTCCATCATCTCGTACGTGACGCGCCCCCACAGCATCGCCCCGCCCTGCTCCATGAGCGCGGTGAAGAACGCGTGGGTCTCGTCGTCCGCGATCCCCTCGCGATGATCGACGCATCCATCGAGGGTCACGTTGAGGCCGAAGGTCAGGAGTCCCATGTGGGCCGGGTCCGCGCGCTACGGCTGCGTGCGCAGGATCTTCTCCATCTTCCGCCCCTTGGCGAGTTCATCGACGAGCTTGTCGAGATAGCGGACCTGCTGCGTCAACGGCTCCGCGATCTCCTCCACCCGGTATCCGCAGATGACGCCAGTGATGAGGTGCGCATTGGGATGGAGCGTGGCCCGCGCGAAGAACTGCGCGAAGGTCACCTTCTCGTCGATGAGGCGCTGCAGTGCGGTGTCGTCGAAGCCGGTGAGCCAGCGGATGACCTCGTGGAGCTCCGCCTTGGTCCGGCCCTTCTTCTCGACCTTCGTGACGTAGTGCGGGTACACGGAGGCGACGGATCGGGGCGCCGGGATGCGGGCGCCCGCCCCGCCCCCCCCCCGCTCGCGAGCACTTCGCGTCATCGCGGCGGCGGTGCCGGCGATCTCACCCGCCCCCCCTCTCTGGTCGCGCCCTTCTTCTTGGCGGCCGGCGCGGCGACCCATCCCTTGCTCTTCCACACCGCCCACACCGACATCCCGTGCCCGCGTCCGAGCGCGAACTCCTTCGCCAGCCAGTCGAGGAGCGTCGTCGCGGTCATCCCGGGCGAGTACACACCCGCCTTCGTCGCAGCGGTCTTGAGCTGCTCCGGGGTCATGCCGGTCTTGGCACGGACGGCGTCGAGGTAGGCTTGGAACGTCACGCGGGCTCGCAAGGAATGGGGTGCGCGTAACGTGGGCGGCGGCGGCGCCCGCTGCAAGCGGAGCGGCCTCCCGCTGCGGTCAGGGCGGCAGCGTGAGCGTGACCGGCACGGGGCTGAACGGCCCCCGCCGGAGGAGCAGTCGCTGCGTCGCCAGCGCGACTTCGATGGCGACTGCCGCCGTATCGCGCGCGAAGAACCGGACGCACGCCGAGTCGGGCGCGATGCCGTACGAGACCAACGTCAGCGCGAAGCGCCCGTCAGCCGCCGTGGGTTGGCTCGTCCGCTCCTCGATCGTCGCGCCGCACGCGATGCCCGCGACCTCGGCGCGCACACGGAAGCCCGCGGCGGGCGCGTCCGCGGCGGTCCGCAGCATCCCCTGCACCTCCACGCCCGACAACGGCGGCGAGCAGCCGCAGACGGGATCGACGCACGAGGCCATGAGGGCCAGGGGCAGCAGGACGAACAGCAGCAGCGTGCGCATACGGACGTGGATCATGGTCCCCCCTCCGGGTGGCGCCTTCCGACGGCGACCAGGGCGATGCTGGCCAGGAACAGTGCGGCGCCGGCGAACGCCGGGGCAAGGTGCACGGGATTCAGGTACCCCTCGACGAAGTGCGTGCCGATGGCGCAGCCGAAGCCCGCGCAGCCGGAGACCAGGACGGCCTCGTGGAAGGCACGGCTCGGATGCGCATGCCACCCACAGAGCAGGAGGAGCACGCCAGTCGTCGCGAGGCCGCCGCCGAACCCGGCGCGGTCATGCGCGATGAGGGGAATGAGCCGCTCGTTCATGGAGGCAAGGTCGGCGCGCGCCAGCCCCATGAAGGCGAGATCCTCCGCGACGAACACCTCGGTCGCGCCGAGATACATGATGGTCGCACCTGCCAATGTGAGTCCGGCGCCCGTCGCGAGGAGTCCCCAGCGGCCGAGCCGGGTGGAGCGGGACGCCGCGCGCCATTCGGCTGTGGTCATCCACGCCCGAGCGCGGAGGGTGGCGTGCGCTCGCGAGCGCACGAGTCCGGTGACGAACACCGGCAGGAGGGCCAACGTGCCTGCCCCGTGCCAGCTGTCGAAGTACCCGTAGCCGAGGTAGAGCAGGAAGCTGCCGAAACCGAGCACCCCGCTCACCGCCAGCGTCCACCAGGCCCACGATTCCCCGCTCCGCAGCGGGAACGCCACCAACCAGAGATAGAGCACCGCAACGGAGATGAGCGTCCCGCCGAATGCAACGCGGTCGTGGAACATGAAGTGCACGATCCGGCAGTCGGCGACGGCGCAAAGCTCCGCGGCGCTGGTGTGCAGGAAGGCGATGTCGTGCGGCAGGAACTCGCGGCGCGCGGCGAGGAAGATCGCGAAGACGCCCGAGAGGAGGAGGGCGATCGCGGTCAGCGCGAGCGCCGACCGGCCATCGCCGAGCAGCTCCTGCAGGAAGCCGCGATCGTCTTGCACTCGTCAGCGGGCAGGACGTCGCGGGGCCGTCATCGCGCGCCTTCCAGGGTCCAGCCACCGCCGAGCAGCGGCACGCTCGCGCACGACGGACCACCGTCGCGCGCCGTGCCGGCGAAGCTCGCGACGCCGACGACGCCCTGCGTCTCGCCGCCCCGCTTCGCGAGCAGCGGCCGCAGTCCCTCGATCGACACCTTCGCGCGACGGTCCCACGGCGAGCTCGGCTGCCCCGCGCGCGTGCCGGAGGTGAGATAGATGAACCGCCCGCCGCGCGGCCCCTGCACCGCCGCGCCACGGAAGTCGAGCTCGCCGTTCGTGCCATCGACCACGCGCACCGTCACCTCGAACTCGAGCTGCGGGGCACGGCGGGCCGGCGGCGACAACTCGGCGCGCCCGAGCTGGAGCGCCCACGCGACGCCGGAGGGCGGCGCGTCGATGCGGATGCGGAGCAGGAGATCGCCGGTCATGAAGCCGCCCTCACCCGTCGCTGGAGATGGGACCGGGCGGCAGGTGCCCCTGCTCCGGGCGCCACCAGGCATCGGGATGCGCGGGCGCCGGCTGCGACGGCGTGAGGTTCGATGGCGTCACCTGCGCGTGGATGAAGTTCTCCGACGGGACCGGATCGCCCGCGAGACGACGGAGCATCGCGAGCTGTCCGACGTGCGTCATCGCGTCCGCCAGCGGACCTTGCAGGAGCTGTTCGTCGCTGAGCGTGCACGCGAGCGCGGGATCGTCCAGGTCCTGCGCCAGCAGCGCGAGCTGCGCATGGAAGCGCTCGATCTCGTCCTGGAGCGACGGCAGCGCCGGCGGCGCATGGTCGCCGCCGTGGAAGAAGGTCCGCGCGTAGCCGATCAGTCCGGTCATGTGCCAGAGCAGCTCGAGTGCCGAACGCGACGTCGGCGCCGCGCGGAACGCGCCGAACGCCGGCGGCGCCCCGCGCAGCGCCTTCTGCGTCCGATAGGCGAGCGCCGCGAGGAAATGGCGGAGCAGCTGCCGGGTCGCTCGGCCCGACGTCATCCCTCGCTCGGCACCGCCGCCGGATCCATCCAGAACGCTTCCCACACATGCCCGTCTGGATCGGCGAGGTTGCGGTTGTACATGAAGCCGAGGTCCTGCAGCGGGTTGATGTCGGCGGTGCCGCCATGCGCCGCCGCGGCAACGTTCATCGCGTCGACCTCCGCCTTGGTCTCGCAGCTGAGCGCGAGGAGCACCTCGCTCGAGTCGGACGAGGGAATGGGGCGGCTGGTGAAGGTGCGCCACTTCGCGTGCGTGAGCAGCATCGCGTGGATCGTCTCGCTCCACACCATGCAGGCGGCGGTCTCGTCGGAGAAGTGCGGGTTGACGGTGAAGCCGAGGGCCCCGTAGAAGGCCATGGAGCGCGGCAGGTCGCGCACGGGGAGGTTGACGAAGATCAGCTTGGGCATCTGGGCGCTCGCAGGAGTGGGCTCGCAAGGAATCTGGCGCGCAGCGAGCCCGGCGGGGAGGAGCAATGCAGAAGCCCTCCCCCTCTTCCCTCTCCCTCACACCTCCCCCTTCCCCTCGGCTTCCTCGCTCCTTCCCCTCGCTCCTCGCTCCTTCGTCACCTCAGCCGCATTCCCCGCCCCTCCCGTCATTCAGGGCGGATCAACGGTGATCCCCGGCGTCGTCCCTCTGGTCCGCTCGCCATTGAGCGTGGTCTCGATGTACATGCTGCCGACCTGCGTGCCGGTGAACGTCACCGTGTACGTGCCGTCACCGCGGTCGACGGTGGCCCCGAACGTGCCGTGACCGAGCGTCCCGCCCGCATAGGTCGTCGGGCTGAGACTGAGCGTGATCACGTCGCCGCCGGTCCGCGTCCGATTGCACCAGCGATCCGCGGCGATGACCGTGAAGGTCGTGGTCGCACCGAGGGTGACATGCTGCGTCGCGCCACGCGTAAACGTGCAGAAGGTGTGCGCACGCCCCGCGACGACGGCGATCTCCTGCGTGGAGGTCATCTCTCCGACGCCCGCGACGCGCACGCGCACGCGGGATCCGTCGCCGACGAACTTCGGCTCGAAGAGGAGGAGACCGGACGAGCCGTCCACGCGGTAGAAGTCCACGACGCTCGAGCCCCCGACGAGCCATGCGACCAGCCGCACGGAACCGGTGAAGGGCTCCCCCGTCGGTCGCCGCAGGAGGATCCTCGCCGAGTAGGAATCGCCGGCGATGTAGGGCCCCGGCTCGACGCTGATCGAGGACTGCGTCAGGTCGATGTCGAGCGGTCCGACCGCATCGCCCGCACAGGCCTGCCCAAGGCCGACGAGGGCCATCATCGCGAGCGCGAGCCAACGGCGGTGCCGCCGACACGCGGTGGAGGCGACGTTGACCATGAAGGAGAATGTCGCTCGATCATGCGCCCGGCAAGGCACGGCGTGGAGCGGCGGATGCGTTGGGCTTCGCCACCGGCCGGTCATCTCCCCCGCGGGCTCCGCCTCACGCCGCTCGCTGCCCCCGCGCGAACCCCACGAACGCTTCCGCACTCAACGGCCGGCTGAACACCCACCCCTGCCCCTGCTCCACGCCGTGCGCCGCGAGCCACGCCCGCTGCCCCTCCGTCTCCACCCCCTCCGCCAGCGTCTCGAGTCCCAGCTCCTGCGCCATCTCGATGATGTGCGTCACCACCTGGCTCATCGCCGCCTCGCGACCGATCGAGTGGATGAACGCCTTGTCGATCTTGATCTGGTCCAGCGGAAGATCCGCGAGATACGACAGGCTCGAGTAGCCCGTCCCGAAGTCGTCGATCGCCACGCGATGACCGCGCGCCCGGAGCCGCGCGATCGTCGCCCGCGCCTCCGGCGTCGCGATCAGCGCCCGTTCCGTCAGCTCGAACGTGATCGCACTCGGCCGCAGTCGCCGCGCGGCGAGCAGCGCGTCGAGCTCGGTCACGAACCGCTCGGACACCAGTTCCGCCGCACTCAGGTTGATCTGCACGCTCAGGTGCGGCGACGCCCGCAGCAGGAGCGCGAGGTCGCGCACCGCGGCCCGCAGCACCGTGAGCGCCAACTCCACGGACTGCCCGCTCCCCTCCGCCACCGGCACGAACGCGTCCGGACTCACCGCGCCGCCGCCCTCGAGCGTCCAGCGCGCCAGCGCCTCCGCTCCCACGCAGCGTCCGGTGCGCAGGTCGATCACCGGCTGGTAGACGACATGCAGCCGATCGGCCGCCAGCGCACGCCGCAGCAAGGACGCCAGACTCAGCCGATGCCGCGTGTAGCGCAGCAGCGCCACGAGCCACACCGCCACCAGCGCCAGCCCGATCGCCGTCCCGACCACCAGCGTCGTCGCGTAGCGGCCCCAGAAGGTGCTGATCGGCTCGATCGCCACGATCTCGATCGAGAGTTCGCCCTGCCGCGAGAAGCGCGAGATGGCCCGCCCATGTCGCCGGTCGAGCGTGAGGCCGATCGCGAGCGAGTCCGGCGGCGGCAGCGTCGTGCCCGGCGGCTCCGCCGTGAACGGGAGTCGCTCCACCCACAGCGCGACCTGCCGGCCCTCGAGCGGCCCCACGTCGAGCAGGCGCCGCGGGTCGATCGCGACGTCGTGGTCCCCCAGGCGCATCACGAACAGCGCCACGCCTCCCACCGTCGTCCGCCGGCTCGGCCACCACGCCTGCATCCCCGAGGCATACGTGCGGTCCGCGCGCGTCGGCGGCAGCGCGCGCATGGGCACGAAACCGACCGCGCACGCCCGTTCCGCCCCCTGCCAGGACCCGATCGCGCGGATATGCGGACGACGCAGCGCCGAGTCCTGCAGCGCGCGCAGATGTCCGCTCGCGCAGCGCGGCCCCGCGAGCCGGTCGAGGTCCGCGAGCAGCCGGCGCGTGTCGAGGATCATCGCCTCCGTCCGCTCCCCGAGCGTCGCGGCGAGCCCCCCCACGAGCCGCTCCTCCGCGCTGAACGACCCGCGCCAGACGTACCACCCGATCGACGCGAGCAGGAGCATCACCCCGCCGAGCGCGGCCATCATGCTCAGCACCACGACACGGTCGCGCCGCGGCAGCGTCGGCACGACGGCGATCGGTTCCGCTGGCGTTCGCAGCCGTCCGTGCATGGCGGATCGGGGCCGGGAGGAGGACGCGCCGGGGTCGGGGGTCGTCCGCCGGCGTTCCTATGGAAGGGCAAGGCCGGTGCCGCGCGGCCACGCGGTGGCAAGCCGTTGACGTGACGGGAGTTAGCGGCGGGAGCGCGCTCCGGGGTCGTCACGTTCCGTTCCAGCGTGCGGATCGGAATGATGCGGCGCCATCCGCAACATCGCCCCCACCTCCTCCCCCACCCGCGACCGCCGCCCCGGCCCCGCGATCCCGCCGTGCCGCCACACCCGCACCGCCCCGTCCGACCGCCGCCGGATCAATGGTAGGTCGCGTGCGACGTGCTCCACTCCTCCGCGGCCTGCAGCGGATCGTCGGTGCAGAGCTGCAGCTGCGTCGTCGGCACGTCGCCGCAGCTCGTCACGTTGGCGGCGAGCTGCACGCGCGACGCGCGCCGCATGCCGAGCCGCGAGACGGAGAAGATGGTCACGTCGTACGCGGCCGAGTCCGCGGACGCCACCCATCCGCCGCTCGACAGGACCCGCGCGAGCGCAGTCCGCCATTCCACGAGCGTCGGCTCGTCCATCGACGCCACGTCATCGGCGGCAAGCCCTGACGCGAGCGAGTCGGGCGGGACGAACCGGTAGCGCTGTCCGGGTGGCAGCGCCGTCAGCACCGGGCCTGCGGGGAGCGTGATGCCGTCCCCCACGCTGATGACGCGGCCGGCCGTGAGGCCGCCCGCGGCGGCCGTGGCGCTCGTGCGCGCGCACGCCGGCGCGCAGAGGAGCGGGAGGAGCGGGAGGAGCGGGAGGAGCGGGAGGAGCGGGAGGAGCATGAGGACCGACGACACGCGCACCATGTGAGTCCCTCCAGTTGGTCTCGCTTACCTCACACCATCCACCGCGCCGGCCATCGCCCACTCGCGCGAAAGGCCGAGCCGGTCCACCCACCCTTCGAGCGCCGGGCGATCCATGTCCGGCCCGCTCACCTCGATCATCCGAGCGATGTCGCGAAGGTGCCGGTCGGATCCGCCATCGCGGAAGTACCGGAGTTTGCTGAGGATCACATACTCGATCGGCGCGAACCGCACCGCCGCGCCTTGCACCTCGCGGATCACGCGCCGCCCCAGTGCCCATGCCGCGAGTTCGTCATCGCCGGCGAAGTAGACATCGGCGCGCAACATCGTCGTGGAGTGGATAACGTTGCAGTGTCCCGCCCCCGGACGTGCACTCTCCTCGGCGACCACCTCGACGGGAGGCACATAGAATTCGTCCGCTGGCCAGAGCGCGGTGAAGGTGCTCGCGGAGGTCGACGGCATCCGGATCACGAGGTCGACGTCGAGCGTCAGCCGGGGATGCCCGTAGACGATGGCGGCGAGCCCGCCGGTGACCATGTACTCGATGCCCGCTCGCTCGAGCGGCACGACGAAGAGCCCGATGAGGCTAGGCGCGTGCGTCACGCAGCAACTCCTGCACGCGCGCCAAGACCTGCGCGGGTGTCCACGCCGGATGGCGACCGCGCACACCCGCCGCGAGCACCTCCCATGCATCTTCCCACAGCGCCTGAGAGACGCGGACCTTCTGGTCCGCGCTCATCGCGCGGAGTGCGCGCGTTTGGAGGTCGATCACCGTATCCATCGGGAGGAAAGATACACCCCTCATTCCGCCCGCAACGCCTCCATGGGCTCCACCCGCGTCGCCCGCCACGCCGGCACCACCGTCGCGATCGCCGCCGACGCGAGCAGCACCAGCAGCGCCACCGCGAACGCCACCGGGTCGAACGGACTCAGTCCATACAACTGATTCCGCAGCACTGTCGCCACCCCCGCCGCGGCCACGAGCCCCAGCACGATCCCCCACCCCACCGCCCGCCCCGTCGCGCCGAGCACCATCCGCAGGATCCGCCCCTTCGTCGCGCCGAAGGCCACCCGCACCCCGATCTCGCGCGTGCGCTGACGCACCCAGAACGAGAAGACGCCGAAGATCCCCACCGAGGCGAGCAGCAGCGCGAGGAGACCGAGCGCACCCGCCATCGCCGCGGCGCCCGTGGCGCCCGCGACGCTGTTGGCCAGATACCAGTCGTACGATCGCGCCGAGACGCCGAGCGTCGGGTCGCTCGCGCGGATCGCCGCGACCACGCGCTGCACCTCGGCGTCGCTCGCGCGCAGGAACAGCCGCGGCGCGGCGGTCCACTGAAGCGGCCGGTAGATCGTCGAGCGCACGTCGCGCAGGTTCCCCGCATCGCGCGCATCGCGGATCACGCCCACCACGGTGCGCGGCACGCTGTCCACCACCACCGACGCGCCCACCGCGCTGGCCAGGCCCCCCAGCCGCTCGGCGAACCGCGCGTTCACCACGATCTCGGTCGCGCCGGTGGCCCCTTCATTGAAGAAGCGGCCGGCGAGCAGCGTGTGCCCGAGCGCGCCGAAGTATCCCGCGGAGACACCGGCCGTGAGCACGATGAGCGGATCGGCCGCGCCGACGCGCACGCGCGTGGCCCCGCCCTGGAACGGCGAGAAATCAGTGAAGCTCGCGCGGACACCTTGCTGCGCGAGGAGTTCCGGCAGGTCGCGCTCGAATCGCGCGCTGCGCTGCGCCTCGTCCTCGTTCGCCGGCGTCGCGATCATGATCTCCATGAACCCCGTCGGGTCGTACCCGAGCTCACCTCCGCGCGCCGCCTCGGCGCCGCGCACGAAGAGGCCCGCCGCGACGAGCAGCACCAGACAGAACGTGACCTGCGCCGAGAGGAAGACCGAGCGCAACGGCACACGATGCCGCTGCGCGATGAGCGGACGCGTCGCCTGCAGGGCCGGCGCGAGACCGAACACGAGACAGCTCCCTACCGCGAGCGCCAGCGTCACCGCGAGCGTCCGCCAGTCGGGCGTGAACTGGAGGTTCACGCCCTGCCCCACGGTGAAGACCGACATCACCCACGCGGGGAGCCAGCGCGCGATGAGGAGCGCCGGCAGCGCGGCCAAGTGCGCGAGCACGAGGCTCTCCGTCATGAGTTGCCGCACCACGCGGCCGCGCGACGCCCCGATCGCGAGGCGGATCTGCAGCTCGCGCTCGCGCGACGCCGCCCGCGCGAGCAACAGGTTGGCGACGTTCGCGCACGCCAGCAACAGCACCACCGCGACCCCGCCGAAGATCATCGCGAAGATCGGCGCGATCTCGCTGCTCACGTCGGGTCCGGCGGAGCCCATCACGGTGAAGGGGTTCACCTGCGCCGTGCGGACGAGCGTGTCGAGGCCCGGTCGCATCGACTGCGCGAGCAGCGCGGTCAGCTCGCGCGCGGCGTCCTCGTGCGTGACGCCATCGGCGAGCCGTCCCACCGCGTGCACGCAACACACGTCGCTCTGCGCGAGCGCCGTGGTGACGATCCCATCGTCCGGGCGCACGAGCCGCCACGCGGCCATCGGCACCCAGCCATCCACGGGACTCAGGTCGGTCCCGCTGAAGCCGCGCGCGGTCACGCCGATCACGGTGAACGGCACGCCGCGCACGCGCACCACGCTCCCGAGAACCGTGCGGCTCGAGTCGAGCATCCGCGTCCACCAGTCGTGCGAGATGACGATCACCGCCGTCGGCACACCGAGCCGGTCCTCGTCCGGCGCGATGCCGCGACCGAGCGCCATCGGGACGCCGAGCGTCTCGAAGTAGGTCCCGCTCACCGGGACCGCAGTGATCGCGCCGGTCCCGTCGGGTCGGATCCGCTCGTACGTGAAGACGCCGTCGAGCGTCGTCGCCCGCGTACGGAAGAGTTCGAGCTGGTCGAGCGAGAACCCCGAGCCGCGCCGGTTGCCGGGGACGGTGGTGGACGTCGCCCAGATCGCCACGACGCGCTCGGGCTCGTGCACAGGCCAGCCGCGCAGCGCGAGCGCGCTGAAGCCCGAGAAGGCCGCGGCACCGAAGCCGAGTCCACCGGCGAGTCCGAGTACGGCGACGCCGGTGAAGACCGGCTCGCGCGCCATCGCGCGCAGCGCGTAGGCGACGTCCTGTCGGAGGTCCTCGACCACACCCGCGACCCAGACGCGGTGCGCCTCCTCGCGCATGACGGTCGCGTCCCCCAGCGCGCGATGCGCCGCCGCTCGCGCCTCGGCGGGCGCGAGCCCTTCGGCCTCGAAGGCCGCCGCGCGCAGGGCGCGATGCTGCGCGATCTCCTCGCGCAGCTCCTCCTGGTGCTGCCGCCAGCGGAGCAGCACGCGGAGCCGTCGCCAGAGGCGGCCGAGCGTCTCACGCATGCGCATCACCCGTGCGCGAGGACCTGCCGGATGGCGAGCACCATCCGGTCGAAGCCCTTCTCCTCGACCGCGAGCTGGCGTCGCCCCGCGGCGGTGAGCGTGTAGTAGCGCGCGCGGCGGTTGTTCTCCGAGATCCCCCACTCCGCCTTCACCCAGCCTTCGAGCAGCAGCCGCTGGAGCGCCGGGTAGAGCGAACTCTCGCCCACCTGCAGCACCTCCGCCGAGACGCGGCTCAGGTGCTCGGCGATGCCGTAGCCGTGCTTGCGTCCTGACGTGAGGGACTTGAGGACGAGGAGGTCGAGCGTGCCCGGCAGGAGCGCATCACGGGCGGAGACGGACGGCGACATGGACCGGACTCCCATCGAGAGACGATGGAAGTGTGGGTCGATGGGGCGGGCGTGTCAACTCCCCCCGGCTGTCGATGGGAAGGAGGTCGCCTCGTCGTGCACCTAGCGTACGCTCGGCTCGGCGGTGGAGGCAAGAGAGTCCACTCAGGCCACCGAACGCTCCTCGGGCCGCAGGATCGCACGGACCGCGCCCTGCAGCTCTTGCGCGGTGAAGGGCTTCGGCAGGACCGGCCCCAGGTCCGAGGGCGGCGGTCCGCGCAGGTCGCCTTCGTCCACGAATCCGGTGATGAAGAGCACCGGTCGTCCGTCGTGCCGGTCCCGCATCGCCGCCACGAGTTCGGGCCCGGTCATGCTCGCCATCACGACATCCGTCACGACGAGGTCGACGTCCCGCGCATCGCCGTTCAGGCGCGCCAAGGCGGTCGCGCCGTCGGGCGCCTCGAGCACCTCGTGTCCGAAGGACTGCAGCAGCCGTCGCGTCGCGATCCGGACGCTCTCGTCGTCATCGACGAGCAGGATGCGCGCACGCACGCCGGGCTGATCGGGCGACGGCGCTGCGCCGGCATCGGGCGTGGGCGCCTCGCGGCGGACCATCGGCCACCAGATCGAGAAGCAGGAGCCTTCGCCCGGCGCAGTCTCGACATCGATGGCACCGCCGTGCGCCACGACGATCCCGTGGCACACCGCGAGGCCGAGTCCGGTGCCCTTGTCCACCGCCTTGGTCGTGAAGAACGGCTCGAACAGGCGCTCACGGACTTCGCGGAGCATGCCGACGCCGACATCGCGGACGCTGAGCACCGCCCAACCCGCCACCTGCGGCGGCGGCGCGGACGTCACGAGCGCGTCCTGCGGCGGACGCGCCGCGCCGCTCGGGCGCACACCGATCGTGATCGTCCCCCCCACCGGCATCGCATCCCGCGCGTTGGCCACGAGGTTGAGGACGAGTTGCTCGACCTGCGCGGCGTCCGCGCTAATCGGCGTGCGATCCACGTCGACCTCGAGCCGCACGGTGCTCCTGGACCCGGCGAGCTCCTCGAGCGAGCGGCGCATGGCCGCGACGGTGGCACCGAGATCGAGGATGCGGCGCTCGGCATTGGATTGCCGGGCGAACGTCAGCAGTCGACGCGTGACCGAGACGACGCGCACGCCGGCGCGCTGTGCCTCCAGCAGGTCCTCGCGCACCGCCGGCCGGTCGCGCAGGTCCGTCAAGGCGAGTTCGGTGAACCCGAGGACGACCGCCATGCTGTTGTTGATCTCGTGGGCCACGCCGCCGGCGAGCCGTCCGAGGCCCTCGAGCTTCTGGGCGCGACCGAGGGCGACCTCGAGCGTCCGGCGCTTCTCCATCTCGCGCGCGAGCAGGCGGCGGCGCCCCAATCCGATCGCGAACACGATCCCCGCCGTCAACGCGAGCAACAGCGGAACGAACCATGGTTGCTCGACCAGCGATCGCGACACGCGCAGCGGGAGGGTCACCGACGGCGCCGGCCAGTCGCCCTCGGCCGTCGCCGCCCGCGCCTCGAAGACATAGTCGCCGCCGTGCAACGGCCCGAACGAGATGTCCCGGTGGGACCCGAGTTCGCGCCAGACGCTGTCCGCACCGACGAGCCGCGCTTGGAGTCGCACGCGCCGCGGCCGGATCGACAGCGGCGCCGCCAGCGCGAACTCCAGGCGCGCGACGCCGGGAGACAGCTCGAGTCCGGCGGCTGGACGGGTCGCGCGCCCGTTCACGGAGAGCGACGTGATCTGCACCGGCGGAGCATCGGCCTCACGCCGCAATCGCGCGGGATCGATGACCACGACACCGCTGCCGTTCGGCACCAGCAATCGCCCTCGATCGTCCGCGACGACGTGGCTCTGGAAATCCCCCCGGAACGGCGTCCGCGGCAATCCGTCCGCCACGTCGTACGTACGGATCATCACCTCCGTGCGCCGCCCGCGCGCCGCGTCGAGCAGCGCGGCCCGTTCGACGCGCGCGACCTCGAATCGACTGACCACCCAGAGATCCGAGAAGGCGTCCTCGACGATGGCGAGCACCTCGTTCGCGAGCGCGCGGTGCAGGTGCCCCAGCGGTACGACGCGATCGGGCAGCACCGCGAAGACCCCGGAGGACTGCGTACCGATCCACGTGACATCGCGTTGCGGCACGATGACGCGCACGATCGAGTCGGCGAGACCGTCACGCGCCGTGATCCGCCGGATGCCGCGCTCGCCGACCGCGGTCAGCCAGGGGCGACCGAACCAGAGCGCCCCGTCCGGCCCCTCGGCCATCGCGCGCGGCCGCGCGCCACGCGGCAATCCGACGGTCGTGTCCGCGGCGCGCACGGTACCGTCGGGTGCTCGCACATACAGGCCGCTGTCGGCCGAGATCCAGAGGCGACCGCGGCGGTCGGCGAGCAAGCCCAGCACGTCCCCGATCGGCGGAGGCCGCCACGGCACGGCCACCGGCGGCCCCTCCCGCGCGAGACGGAGGAGCGGTCCACTGGGCTGCACCGCGAGCAGGTGATCCCCTTCCGGCCAGGTCGCCGGCGACAGGGAGGAGCTCGGGTCACCGCGCAGCACCGGCACGAATCGCGTCCCGGTCCAGCGCGCCACCCCGCCGTCGCCGAGCCCGGCCCAGATCGTCCCCGCGCCGTCGCGACGCACGGTCCACACGTCGCCGCCCGACAGCCCCGCGCTCAGGAGCGTGAACGAGCTCGGCTCGAAGCGACGCAGCCCCTGATCCGTGCCGGCCCAGATCACGCCGAATCCATCGCGCAACAGCGCCCAGGTCTCGTGATCCTGTGACTCGAGCGGTTCGAGCCCGTCGGCGGTCGCGGTCAGGACGCCACCGGACGACGTCCCGAGCAGGAGCGCCCCGTCCTCTCCGAGCGCGACCACCCAGACCTCACGCGTCGCGGCACCGCGCCGCGTATCGACGAACCGGTCCACCCGGACGTCGTCGCCTGCCCCGAGCGACAGGTGGCGCGCGCCGTCCTCCATCCCGATCCACAGGTGCGCCGGCCCGTCCGCCGCGATATCGAACACGCGCCCCGAGAGCCCGAGTGTCGCGCGCACGTCGATCACGCGATCGCCGTCGATGACCGTCAGGAGGTCTCGTCCCACTACCCAGATGCGACCGCGCGCGTCCTCCAGCAGCGTGTAGGCATACCCGTCAAGCCCGGGGAACTTCCGGAACGCGGTGCCGTCGCCGCGAAATACCCCCGTGCTCGTGGCGACCCAGACCGACCCGCGGCGGTCCGTGATGGCGCGCCACACGTCACTCGGCGGGATCTCCGACGCGGCAACGCGGCGCACGCGCCCGTCCTCACGCACGGCCAGGCCCCCGGCCGTGGCGATCCAGAGCCGATCCTGCGGGTCCAAGCTGAGCCCGTTGATCCACGTGTCGGGCAGCTGTGCCGCGTCCTCGGCGGCGAGCGGCACGAACTGGACGCCGTCGTAGGACACGAGCCCCGTGCGAGTCCCGATCCAGAGGAATCCATCGCGAGTCCGGGCGAGGGCGGCGACGTTCGGATCGGGCAGTCCGTCGTCTCGATCGAGCTGACGGACCACGTACCGCGCCGCCGGTCGCCCCGCCGGCTCCGCCGGCTGCGCCGGCTGCGCCGGGGCGACGCTCGACAGGAGGCCGAGGAGCGCGATCGCGCCGATGGAGGATCGCATATGGGCTAGTATCGGCCGCCCCGGCGCCGACTACAAGCCCTCGTGCCGTTCCATCGCCCGCCACTCCCACACCTCACCCGCATCCGGGTCCTGCGCCACGCCCTCGACCGCGAACCCGAGCCGCCGCAGGATCCTCGTCGAGGCGTTCTCCTCCTGTAGGGTGAACGCCTTCAGCCCGACCGCCGGTGTCTCCGCGCGCGCGATCGCCACGAGCGCCGCGGCGGTCCGCGAGGCGAATCCCTTCCCCTCCTCACCATCCAGCGTGTAGTACGCGATCTCCACCACACCGTCGGTCGGCGGTCCGACGAACGCTCCGCCGCCGACCGCGCGCCCGTCGGCGACGGCAACGTAGCCGATCCACGGCGGCACGAAACCGACGCGACGATAGAGGTCCGCCGTGCCCTCGCAGTTCGCGACGATCGCCGCCGGCAGATCGGTGATCGCGACGAGCGGGACGCCGTGCTGGTCGAACGGGACGAGCGAGAAGGTCATGGGCGACGCACGGTGCACTGCGAGTTGATGAGCTGCACGAGCTCGCGCGTGCTGGCCGCTCGACCCCCCGGCGCACGGGCGTTCGCGCGCACCCAGCCCGAGCGTTCCCGCGGCGCGAGCAGGATGCGCACCTGACGCGCCCCGATCGACCGAGCGGAGAGCGAGACCGGCGCCTGCGTCGGCACGGCCGTAGGCCGGCGCACGGGGACCGCCGCGCCGACCAACTGGTCCGGTGTGGTGCCGGGCCGTCGCACGAGGACGGTCCCCGTCGTGTCCTCCACGAAGAACCCACCGCGCGCCGCCACGCGCTGCGCGCACTGCAGCACATCGATCGAATCGGCGGCCCAGTCCGGCGCCGCCAACGACGCGCGCGGCAACGGCGCCACGGAACTGTCGAGCGACGGCGCGGAGGCGCAGGCCGCGAGGGTGCCGAGCGCGAGTGCGCCGGCCAGCATGCGGGGACTTCGCAGGGACGGGATCACGCGGTCGCTCCGTGTGTGTGTACCCAGGGGATGCATCGGGTCGCGCTCTCCTACCCCACGATCGAGAAGTTGAACTTGGCCGCGCCATCGCCGTGCCCGCGCGCGAACGCGAGGACCTCGGTGAGTTCCTGGACCACCTCCCGGATCGCGTCGGGGAGCGCCATCCACACGCCGTGCAGCGCCATGTGGTCGTTGGTCGACGCCATCCCCTCCGGCAACTCGAACTCGTCGAGGTTGAACCGCGCGTCCGTCGAGTCGCAGAGGCCGGCAAAGGACGCGATGCCAAGGGTCGTGCACAGGGCATCGAGCTTGTCGGTGTGGACGAACAGCGCGCGTCGATCCTCCTCTTCGGACCGCACGGTGCCGTTGACGAGGAGATTGGCCCAGAGGACGGTGCTCATGCCGTGAAGATATCGACGAGCCCCGTCGCGAGCGCTACCCCGGCGGGACCGACGTACCGCCGCCACTCCTCCGACTCCGCGACGGCCTTGACGACGCGCGCCCGCGCCAAGAGGAAGCGCCGCATATAGCGCGTGAGGAAGAGTCGCTCGGCAAGGACCCCGAGCGGCCCCAGCGGAGCGCGATAGTCGAAGACCTCGCGCATGATCGTGCCGTCGCGGTCATGCGTGAAGTGATGGTCGTGATCGAAGCGCGCGAACGCCCCGCGTACCTGGCTGTCGCGGAAGTGGTCGGGGCGCTCCATGGCGACGATCCGGCTCGTCAGCTCCTGCCAGACCCCGAAGTGCCGCGCGCGCCAGGTGACGGACTCGCCGAGCTCCAGGCAGCCGGACGTCCGGCCCGCGACGACGCGCTCGCCGGTCCCCGCCGTGGAGGCGACATGCAGTTCCACGCTCCGCGAGAGGTCGAAGCAGCGGCCGACGGGGGCGGCGATGAAGAGACTGAACTCGATGCGCGCCATTCCCGGCGGGCGCCTACGACGCCGCGTCGTACGCCCGCTCGAGCCCCGCCACATCGAGCTTCACCATCTCCATCATCGCATCCATCACCGCCTGCACCTTCTTCGGGTCGCCGCCGCTGATGAGCTGCGTGAAGCGCCTCGGCACGATCTGCCAGGTCACGCCGAACGGGTCGGTGATCCAGCCGCACTGGAGCGGCGTCGCGCCGGCGTTCACGAACGCGTCCCAGTACCGGTCCACCTCAGCCTGATCCTCGCAATCCAGGAAGAGCGAGAAGCCCTGCGAGAACGTGAAGTACGAGCCGCCGTTGTAGCCCATGAAGCGCTGGCCCCCGACGACGAACTCGGCGGACGTGACGACGCCCTCGGCGCCGGTGCGCGCGGACGTCGTCACCTTCGAGTTCGGGAAGGTCGCGGTGTAGAACGCGATCGCGGCCTCGAGCTGGTCGTTGAACATCAGGAAGGGGGTCACCTTGGACATCGGAGGGTGCTCCTGCGTTCGGGGAACCGGCGTCGCGGCAGGGCGTCCAGCCCGGGAGGTCCAATTTCCACGCGCTCGAGGATCCTCGCAACGTGCCGGCGGACGGACCTCGCGCGCCCCATGCACGCCGCATATACTCGGTCGATCACGATCGGATCTCCCTTCCCGCACGCGATGACTCCCGCGACCGCCTTCCTGAGCATCCGATCGGTCGAGAAGACCTACGCCACCGTCCGCGCCGTCGCGGGCCTCTCGCTCGACGTCGTTCCCGGCGAGATGGTCGCGCTCCTCGGCCCCAACGGCGCCGGCAAGACGACGCTGCTCCGCATGCTCGTCGGTATCACGCGGCCGGATCGCGGCCAAATCCTCTGGGAGGGCGTCGAGCAGGCGCCCGCGCCGGGCGCGCTCGGCTATCTCCCGGAGGACCGGGGGCTGTATCAGGACGTGCCGATCGGTCGCACGCTGAGCTACTTCGCGCGCCTGCGCGGCATCCCCGCGGCGGAGGCGCGGCGGCTCGCGACCGAGTGGCTGGAGCGCCTCGATCTCAAGGATCGCGCCGGCGAGAAGCTCGCCGCCCTGTCGAAGGGCAACCAGCAGAAGGTGCAGTTCGCCGCCGCGGTGCTCCACCGGCCACGCTTCGCGATCCTCGACGAGCCGTTCAGCGGACTCGACCCGCTCAACCAGGAGCTCTTCCTCGACCTCGTGCGCGGCCTGCGCGATGCCGGTACCGCCGTGCTCTTCAGCGCGCACCAGATGGCCCTCGTCGAGCGGCTCGCCGACCGGGTGTTCGTCATGCATCGCGGCCGGGAGCTGCTCCACGGCACGACGAGCGCCCTCGTCGCGGGCGGTTCGCTGCACGACCTCTATGTGGAGCGCGTGCGCGCCGCGAACGCCGAAGCGGGCGTGACGGCGGAGGTCGCATGACGCGCTGGCAGCAGACGCTCGAGGTGGCGCGCTGGGAGTTCTCGCGCTTCGTGAAGTGGCGACAGCAGTTCGTCGGTCTCGCGCTCATGGTGCTCCTCGGTGTCGGCGGCGCGTTCGTCGGGCGGATGATCAAGCGCGCCGGGGACCGTCCCGTCACCGTCACGGTCGTCGGGCGCGAGGCGCTCGCCTTCCCGCTGCCGACGGTCGAGGCCGTCTCGTGGGACACCACCAGCGCGCTCGACGCCGCCGCGGCGCGCGCGGCCGTCGCCGACGAGACCATCGACGCGGCGCTGCTCGTGGGTGCCGGCGACGCGCTCGCGATCGTGCTGCGCCGGCGCGCGGGATGGACGGATCGCGCGGTCGAGGCCCTCACCGCGTCGCATCGACAGGCCATCCTCGCCCGCGTGCTCACGCCCGAGGCCATCGCCGCGCTCGGCGCGCCCTTCGCCGTGGAGACCTCGCTCATCGCGCTCGGCGCGGCCCCCGTCGCCCGCTCCACGAGGATCGCGGCGATCGTCGTCCTCTCGGTCGGCCTGATCCTCGTCATGACCGGCTTCGGCACCCTCTTCGCGGGCATCACGGGGGAGAAGCAGCATCGGGTGACGGAGCAGATGCTCGCGATGGTGTCACCGCAGGTCTGGATCGACGGGAAGATCATCGGACTCACCGCCGCGGCCCTCGCGGGCACCAGTCTCACCGTCGGCGGCCTCGCCTTCCTCTACCGGGGCGTGCCGTGGCTGCTGGGCCGCAGTGCCTTCGCGCTGCCGCCCATCGCGTCGGACATCGGCACGCTCGGTCTCGTGCTGGTCATCACGCTGCTCGGCGTGCTGTTCTGGTTCGCCTTCATGGCCGCTGTCGCGGCGACGATCGACGACCCCAACAGCTCGACGCGCACGCTCCTGCTCTTCGTGCCGTTGATCCCGATGGGCGCCGCGTTCGCGCTCCTGTCCAAGGCCGACAGCATCATCGCCCAGGTCCTCGGCGTCTTCCCGCTCACGTCGATGGCGGTGCTGCCGCTGCGTCTCGTGCTGACCACCGTGGCGTGGTGGGAGGTCCCGCTCGCGCTCGCGCTCCTCGCCGGGGCCGCGTGGGGGTGCCGGCTGCTGGCGGGTCGGATCTTCGGCGCGGCGATGCTCATGTACGGCAAGGAGCCGTCGCTGCGCGAGATGGTGCGGTGGATGCGGCATGGGTGAGCGCGCCCTGCGTCTCGCGGCGATCCTGCTCCTCGCGATCGGCTGCCGACAGGAGCTCCCCGCCCCCGACCGCGACCGTCTCTCGGCCGACGCGCTCCGTTTCGCACGGCACCTGATGGCCCGCGACTACGCCGCGGCGCACGCGATGACCACCGCCGACTACCGCGCACGGGTGAGCATCGATTCGCTCGGCCGCGCCTTCGAATTCAGCGTCCCGAGGAGCATGTCGCCCGTCGACTCACTCTTCGTGCAGATGACCGACACGATGGCCGGGTGGGCGGTGCGACAGCCCGGGGATGTGGGATGGATCTACGTCGTGATCCCCGCGGACAGCACACGCGACGGCGAGGCGGTCAGCCTGATCTTCGCGCGGGAGGCGGAGGGGATCCGCATCCGTGACGTGGAGATCGGACGGCCCTGACGAGGGCCCGCGCGGAGGTGTTCCGCCGTCCGGTGTGCGTCAGCCTCCACCGACCGTCACGCGCTTGAGCGCGAGGTCGATGAGGAGCGAGGCCTGCCCGATGAGCACCAGCGCGAGCACGAGCGTCGCCACCGCCACGCCGGCGAGCCGCTGCTGCGAATCCCCCCAGCGCTTTCGGATCACGACCGCGAGCCCCGCCGCGATCGCGAGCAGCACCAGCGGGTGGCCGAAGAACAGCAGCGTGTCGATCGCGAGCCGGCCGATCACCGGAAAGGTCAGACCGTCGCGCGCATAGATCGCCTCGAAGGTCGGCATGACGAAGATCTGCGCGCCGGTGGTCGCGAGCAGGAGGAGCAGGAAGGTGACGATGCGGACGGCCGCGTCGACCTTGATGATGGGGCGGGAGGACATGGAGGTGCTCGCTGGTGATGGGGATTCAGGTGCCGGTGTCACTGTCGCCCGCCGCGCGCCGATACTGCGCGTCCGCAGCGGATGCGCTCACCCCGAACGGGGCGTGGCGGATCCGCATCCACGCCTGCACCATCGCCGCCTCGCCCACCGGGTGCACGCGGAACGGCATCCACCCGGCTCCCGACGCGAGGAGCGTGTCGATCACCTCCCCGCGCGGACCGAGGGCGTGGATCTCCCATCGACGCGACAGGAAGTGGACGCAATCGAGCTCCTCGAAGAACGCCGAGCCGCGCAGGTCCCGTCCCCCGGCATCCCGGAGCTCCGTGCGACGCTGCAGCAGGAACCACACGCCTTTGTACGCCTGGTAGTCGACGATGCGCGTCGTGTCCATCCGCACCGCCGTGGTCGGCGTCTCCGTGAGCAGGACCCAGTCGGTGCTGGCGGTCGGCAGCAACTCCTCCGGCTCGCGTGGCAATCGAGCGGGAGACAGGCAGCCGAGAAGCACGAGGCACGCGGCGGGCGCCGCGTGGAACGCGCGCATCACGGTCGGACGCCGCCGCGGATCACTTCGGGGCATTCGCACTCCAGCGCAGGAGGTCGCCGATCGAGTCGGCTCCGGGGACCAGGAACGGGATCGCGATGCCGAGCCCGAGCAGCGCGACGAAGATGGCGAGCATCGGCTTCCACGTCCGCCGCATCACGCCGGACGACCAGTGCTCCGTACTGCGTAGTCGGAGCCGGCGATACACCGCCGTCGCGATCGCGCCGTCCAGCAGCACCTCGGCGAAGAGGGCCGGTGCCTCGTACAGCACCGACACCGACGCGCCAAGCCCGACAAGGACCGCGCCGGCGATGACCAACGGGACGAGCAGGACGACCCCTTCGTCCGCCTCGCCCACCGCACCCAATGCCGTCTCGGCCACGCTCGCCTTCACCTCGGCCGCATGCCCCACGAGCGCGCTCGCATCGCCGGGGGCACCGAAGCTGGCGCTCGACCCGCCGCCACCGAATCCCCCGCCGCCGCCGAACGTCGGCATCGGCATCGGCATCGGCTCGACGCCGCTCGACAATAGGTCGTAGGGCGCGGTGCCGTCCGGCTGGATGTCCCAGCCGTCCTCGCCCCGCCGCCAGGCCAACCACATCCGGATGAGGACGAAGAAGGCGATGTATCCACCGAGTGCGGCCAGCGGGTAGCGCACACCGGGGGCCGTGATGCCGACGTGGCGCATGCCCGCGGTGAGCAGGAAGCCCACGCTCGACGCGACACTCACCAGTCCCAGCATCACCGTCCGCGGATACTCGGCGCGGCTCATGCGCGCGGCGACTCGCGCGATGAAGCCGTCGCGCGTGAGGGTGCGTACCGGCCGCTTGCTCAGGCGCTCGCCCCGGCGAGGGAGGAAGCGCGAAGGTCAGGGGTCGTCACGCGGAGAAGTTCGTGTCAGGACCGGCGTTCCGCCAGCGCGGAAACCGTCGGCGCCGCCGCTCCGTCATGTCCTCCGTGCCGGATCCTTCGCCCTCATCCCCAGGAGCTCCACCCGTGCGCCTCCGCCTCCGCCCCATCGCCGCCGCGGTCCTCCTCGCGACCGTGCTCGTCGCGCGCGCCGACGCGCAGTCGTCCCCCGACACCGCGGGCGTGCGGCGCGCCGCGCTCGACTACCTCGAGGGCTTCTACGAGGGCGATAGCACCAAGCACCTGCGCAGCATCCATCCCGTCGTCCTGAAGTACGGCTTCTCCCGCACGGCCGCCGGCGCGTACCGCGGATCGCAGATGCAGTGGCCGCGGGACTTCATGGCCTTCACGCGCAGCGTCCGCGAGACGGGCCGCGGCGCGCCGCCCGCCGGGGCACCGAAGGAGGTCATCGTCTTCGAGGTCCTCGACCAGACGGCTTCGGCGAAGGTCGTCGCCTGGTGGGGGATCGACTACCTGTTGATGGCGAAGGCCGAGGGTCGCTGGCAGATCACGCACGTCCTCTGGCAGTCGCCTCCGCCCGCGTGATCCCGTATGATTTGGGCGTCCGGACCGTCCCCTTCATCCCTCTGTGGAGCACACCTGGCATGAAGATGCTCATCCTGATCGCCCAGCTGGCCGCCGCCGACGTCCCCTGCACCGTCCCGGTCCCCGAGAACAGCGGCGACTGGAAGCAGGTGACCTCCGAGAACGTCACCTTCTGCGTCCCGGCCGCCTGGCGCGTGCGCGGCACGCGCGCGAGCTACAGTGGCGGCAGCCTCCGCTGGCAGCACACGGCCCCGCCGGTGATGACCCGTTCGGCGTCCGGCCCGTCGAGCCTCAGCGGTCGCTCCAACCCGAACAGCAGCGCCGTGCGGAGCGAGACCGTGATCGAGGAGATCGGCGGGCGGCAGGCGAACGTGATGCGCCAGACCGGCGTCGGCCGCCTGCAGACCGTCGTCTCGTTCACGCAGGCGCCGCAGTTCTTCATCAGCGGCGAGGCGGCGGGAGACGAGCAGGTGAAGCAGCAGTTGGCGGTCTTCCGGACGGTGCGGTTCGCGCCGACGGATCCCTAGCCGGCGCCGGTAGCCGCGCCGAAGTCCCAGATCTCCCCGTGCTCATCATCACTGAGCACCCCTCGCACCAGACGTAGCGCCCGCTGCCACGACCGCTCCGGACCGTCCGCCTCCACGCGGAACCGGAGCGTGTCGTCGGCCGCCGCTGGCGTGACCACGATCCGCGTCTCGACGCTGAGCCCGATCTCGGTCACGCAGGACTCGATCACGGCCACCCAGCGCTCGAGCCGCGCGAGCGCTTCCGCGTCGGGGATCCGCGCGATCCGCGCCGCCTGCATCTCGTACAACCGCGTCTGCCCCTCCTGGATCGCCCGGATCATCTCCGGCGGGCTCGGCACCCAGTCCGTGACCTCGCCGAGGACGCGCAGCGGGTGCCGTGAGCGGTACGAGCGTGTCGGGTTCCCCGGGAACTTCTTGTCCGTGAGGTCCGGGTCGTCGAAGATCGGCCCGGTGGGTTCGACGATGTAGAGCCTCCCCGGCCCGTCGCCGCGCGCGAGCTCGGCACCGAGCGCGGATCGCATCGCGGTCATGTAGACCCACGGGCTCGTTCGCGCGGCATCGCCGTAGTTGGAGCGGTGACCGGGCCGGATGAGGTCGCCGGACCGGAGGTCCGCCTTCGTACCGTGGTAGAACGGGCCGCTCGGGAGCACTACGTGCAGCGCGGCCTCCCCTCCGTCAACCGAGCCCGCCGCTCTTTCACCCCTCCCGCCGGACCCGTAACCTTAGGCATCCCCGCTTCCCTCCCGACCATGACCGTCCTCGAGCTCCCCACCCCGGACCCGCGCACGCTCGATGAAGCGTCGCAGGCCTTCGCCGAAGCCCTGCTCGATCGCTACGCCGTCCGCCGACAGATCGGACGCGGCGGCATGGGCGTCGTCTATCTCGCCCGCGACCGGCGGCTCGATCGCCTCGTCGCCATCAAGACCCTGCCGCCCGACCTCGCGCGCGACGCCTCCCTGCGCGAGCGTTTCCTCCGCGAGACGCGCACCGCCGGCGCGATGGCGCATCCCAACATCGTCCCCATCCACGGCGCCGACGAGGTCGACGGGCACGTCTTCTTCGTGATGACCTACGTCGAGGGCGAGTCCCTCGCCGCCCGGGTCGCCGCCCGCGGCCGGCTCGACGCGCGCACCGCGGCCCGCCATCTCCGCGACGTCGCCGCCGCACTCGCGCACGCGCACCAGCGCGGCATCATCCACCGCGACATCAAGGCCGAGAACATCCTCATCGAGCGCGACACCGATCGCGCGCTCGTCACCGACTTCGGCATCGCGCGCCTGGCCGAAGCGTCGCCGCTCACCGTCACCGGACAGGTGCTCGGCACCGTGCACTACGTGAGCCCCGAGCAGGTCTCCGGCGATCCCGTCGACGCGCGCAGCGACATCTACTCGCTCGGCGTCGTCGGGCACCTCGCGCTCGTCGGGCGCTTCCCGTTCGACGCCGAGGTCGCGTCCGCGGTGCTCATCCAGCACGTCACGCGCACCGCCGCGCCGATCGCCTCGCTCCAGCCCGACGTCCCCCCCGCGCTCGCTGCCATCGTCGATCGCTGTCTCTCCAAGGTTCCCGCGCACCGCTACGCCTCCGCCGCCGACCTGCTCGCCGCGCTCGAGTCCGCCATCGCGCAACTCGACCAGCCGGCCGTGGCCGCGCCCCTCCTCTCTGACACCGAGGCGCACAAGGTCTGGCGTCGCGCCGCCGAACTGCAGGCAGCCACCGGCATCCAGCCGCGTCCGGAGATCGCGCCCGTCGAACGCGACGCGGCGCGCGACGCCGAGCGCACGAAGGGCTTCCAGCTCGACGAGGTGCGCGGTGCCGCTGGCGAGGCAGGCATCGCCACGCGCTACGTCGATCACGCGCTCGGTGAGATCGGCGTCGGCCCCAAGGCCGTCGCGCCGGTGAGGAAGCCGGCCGTCGCGCCCCCGCCCGTCGCCGAGCGCTCCTGGTGGCTCGGCGTCCCGCTCCAGCAGGCGCACGAGATCGAGGTCGCGGGCGAACTCCCCGCGCGCGATCTCGAGCGCCTCATCAATCTCCTTCGCGATGCGACCGGCACCATGGGCCACACCCTCGCGCACACGCGCGAGCTCGCGTGGATGACCGGCCGCCTCGGCACGCGCCTCGAGGTGACCGTCGTGCCCGAGCACGACCGCACCACCATTCGCGTCGTCCGCGACGCGCGCCGGTCGGCGTTCGCACGCGCCGGCTTCTGGCTCGTCACCTCGAGCTTCGTGGTCGCGCCCCTCTTCGGCGTGCTGCTCCACGAGGGCCTCGGCCTCCCGGAGGATGTCGCGATACCGGCGGCGATGGTCTTCGGCCTCACGCTCATCTGGAAGGGCGGTCGCGCGCTCGTGCGTCGCGGGAACGAGCAGCTCGGCGCGTCGGCGCGGAACCTCGCCGAACGGTTGGCGGCGAAGGTGAGCGGGAGCATCGCGCCGGCGGCGCGCGACGCGTAGCCTGCCCCCCACCGTCACCGCACCGCACTACCGCTCGAGGATCGCCTTCCCCTCGAGGATCCCCCGGATCAGCCGCGCCGTGCGCCCGAGCTCGTAGGGCTTGTAGAGGAGGTGCGTTCCTGCGGGGAGCTCGCCGGTCTGCGTCTGCAGGTAGTCGCCGGTGTAGCCACTCACGAACAGCACCTTCAGGTCGGGTTGCGCGAGGCGTAGCCGCTCGGCCAGCTCCCGACCGCTCATCGCGGGCATCATGACGTCGGTGAAGAGCAGGTCGATCGGCCTCCCCAGCCGCGCGGCGATCTCGAGCGCTTCGAAGCCGCTCGACGCGACGTGCACGTCGTACCCTTGGCGACGGAGGAATCGCTCCGCGACGCGGCGCACGCCCTCCTCGTCCTCGACCAGCAGAACGGTCTCCGTTCCCGAGGTGCTCGCCCCGGCGCTCGCGGCATTGGCGGTCGCGATCGAGGCATCCTCCGCCGCCGGCAACAGCACCTCGAACGTCGCGCCGGCCCCCGGCGACGACTCGACGGTGATCGAGCCGCCGTGCTGTTGCACCACACCGTACGCCGTCGAGAGACCGAGCCCGGTGCCGGCGCCCGCCCCCTTCGTCGTGAAGAAGGGCTCGAAGAGCCGTTCCTTGGTCGCCGCGTCCATCCCCATGCCCGTATCGCGCACGCGGATGCGGATGAATGGGGCGTTCCCCACCACCGCGCGCGTCACGTCGATGAAGCACTCGCCCCCGTCCGGCATCGCGTCCCGCGCGTTGACGGTGAGGTTCATGAGGATCTGCTCGATCTGGTTCGGATCCGCGCTCACCCACAGGTCGCGCTCATCCGTCCGCACGTGCAGCGCCACCCGCTCGCCGAGCACCCGCTGCAGCATGCGGGCGATGTCCTCGATGCGCTGCCCGACATCGAACACCGTCCGTTCCATCACCTGCTTGCGGCCGAAGGCGAGCAGCTGCCGGGTGAGGTGACCCGCGCGCTCGCTCGCGCTGAGCGCATCCTCCACCGGCTCGCGGCTCGCGCCGGGCGGGAGGTCCTCCAGCACCAGGCTGAGGTTCCCGTCGATGACGGTGAGCAGGTTGTTGAAATCGTGCGCCACGCCGCCGGCGAGCCGGCCGAGGGACTCGAGCCGTTGCGCGTGCAGGAGCTGCTCGCCGAGCAACCGGGCCTCCTGTTCGGCTCGCGCCCGCTCATCGATCTGGGTCTGCAGGGCCGCATTGGCGGACCGCAACTCCTCGGTGCGCTGCAGCACCTTCGCGTCGAGATCGGCCAGCGCCTCGTTGAGCGCGCGCCGCTGCTGGCGGTCGAGTGCGGTGAGGCGCGCGACCACGCGCAGGTTCCGCACGCGGATGGCGACGAGCGAGATGGTCACGGCCGAGGTGGCCCCCATCATCGCGAGATATCGCAGGACGATCGCCCACTCGGCGACGGCAAGGAGCACGGGCAGCGTGAAGGCCCAGAGCAGCGCGGTCGAGACGACCGCCCAGCCGATGGAGCTCATCCCGGCACCGGCACCGACCAGCAGCACGCAGATGTAGACGGCGTGGTAGGGCGCGCGCAGGAGCCACATCGCGAGCAGGATGTTGCTGGCGATGAGCAGGATCATCCCCGTCGCGACGGCGTGCGCCTGCTCCTCGCGGAGTCGCCCGGAGCGGATCAGCCACCAGACGACGCCGCACAGGGCGGCGGAGACGATGTCGTGCACCGCCATCGTCTCGCGGATCCCTGGCGCGAAGTCGACCAGGTTGTAGACGAGGAAGCCCAGCATGATCGCCGCGGCGACCGCGGCCATCGGGCGCAGGGTGTCGAGGGCACCCGCCTGCGCGTGCGGCGCTACGGCCTCGGGAACAGAAGGCGTGTCATCACTGTCTGCCCCAACGAGCGTCACCGGAGTCTCCGAACCGTGCGTGCCTGCCGTTCCTTGCGTTGAAATATGCGGTGGGCGGTCCCGGCATGCTACACGGCCTGGGAGATCGCGCTACGATGTCGTTCTGTCACGCTGTCCGGCCGACCGCGTCAGCATGACGAGCAGGCCGCCCACGAGCACGGCCACGCCCCAGCACGCGACGAGGATCCATCGCTCTCGCGTACTCGTGATCGACCGGTGGAACACCTCGATGGTGAGCGGGAACGCCCCGAGCAGCGAGAGCGTCGTCACGCCGCCGAACACGACGCCCATGCCGATGAGCAACCAGCCGAGGGTGCGCAGGTGGTTCCTCATGCGTGCAGCCATCCATACAGCACATCCGCCATCGCTCGCCACGGCGGCGTGTCGTACACGACGGCCTCGAGCGACTGCTCGAGCACCACCGCCGACCCGGCGATCGACAGTACCGGATGCACGGAGCCGCGCGACAGGCGATCGCGGAGCATGGCGACGCCGACCCACAGGTACGGCAGCACCAGCGCGAACCAGATCTCGGGGCGCGGCACCCCGGGGAACCAGTGCCGCAGGCGGAACCACGCCGGCCACGCGACCACGAGGGTCGCGAGCAGCAACCAGCGCGCATGCGCATCGCGGTCCGCGCGCGCACCGATGCCGAGGGACACGAGCGTCAGGAACAGGACCCCCGACGTCACGACGCCCACGATCGCCGAGACGCTCGACGGGCCGACCCCGGCCGCGAGGTCGCGCGTGACCTGATAGGCCCCCGCCGGCAGCATCGTCAATACGACGCCGATCGCGATCGGCACCCCGAGTCGGCCGAGGCGCCGGTGGACGTCGCGACGGCCGGTGCGCACGAGCAGCGGCTGCGCGACGAAGAGCAGGACCCACGCGAGGGCGAAGGCGCCGTGCAGATGGAGGACGCGTGGTCCTCCGAAGGTCCCGTTCACCATCGGAAGCGCGTAGGTCCGGCCGAACCCCAGCACGACGACGAGCAAGGTGAGGACGGCGATGGCGACGTAGGACCAGTCGGCCTTCCTTGCCATCACGGGCGGACGCCCGCCGACGCCGCATGCGTCGCGATTAGCGACCGGACGACGTCGCACTGCTCCGCGCTCAGGCGCGATTTCCCGAGGTAGTACGCGAGCTGCTTCGTGTAGAAGAAGAGGAAGAACCCCTCCGTCTCGACGCAGCGCTGGATCGCATGCCACGGCACCTCGACCCCGACGCCGTTGCCCGTCGAGCGGAACCCGGTCGCGTCGAGGTGGCGCATCTGGACGCCGCGCGCACTCGGGTCGTGGCGCGCGATGCGTCGCGCCGTCGCCCACACGGCGATGGGCGTGAGGAACGCGAACGTGACGGCGACGAGCATCCACGGCAGCGCACTCGCGACCATGCTCAGCGTCGACACCTCGCGCCGTGCGGCGAGGACGGGCCAGAGTCCGAACGCCAGCGGGATCAGCGCCAGCACCGGACCGATCCAGCGCGACGGCAGTGTGCGCATCACGGCGAACGAGGCGCGGCGGTGCTCCGCCGCGTCGAAGGGGAACTCGACGGTCACCTGCATGCGTGCTCCATGCGCTACACTCCCTCGTCCAGGTCTGGCCAGTCGCACTCGCACGCGTGGATCTGCCCGCCGCACTCCGGGCAACGCTCCACGTCGCACCCGGGCACATGGAACTCTCCCTTGACCGCCGCGCAATCGTGACACGGCCCGCGGTCGGCCCCCCAATCCTCCAGTTCGTCACCGAACCGCACGCGCGCGCGCGCCTCGCCGTTCGGGGTGCACTGGGTCACCTGCTGTGCCAGACGGAGGCGCTCCGGCCAGTCGGCCGCCACGCTCATGCCTCGGAAGATCACGCGCTCACGGTGACCCCATCGCCTTCCGCATCATCGCGCCCATGTTGGTGAAGTCCGCCTTGAGCAGCGCGCGCCACTCGCCCTGGTATCTGGCGAACGGCAGCACCTCGAACTGCGCCAGGCCGACGCCCTCGAGCGACATCTCGGTCCGATTGACGACGAACGCGGTGTCGGCGCCGCCCTGCACGTGCCCGATCGACGTGATCGTCGCCGACTGGAGCGCCGTCACCATCGTCGGGGACTGCGCCATCAGATTGCCCAACAGGGTCGCGAACATCACCGTGTCGCTCATGCTCGCGAACTCGGCGGCCGATCGCACGCCGAAGAGCGCCGGTCCGACCTCGGCCGCTGCCGGTCCACTCACGATCGGCGCGAAGATGCCGCGCAGCTGGGTCAGCGCGTCCGGATGCATGAGGCGGGCGGCCGCGGCCCAGTCGCTGCGCTTCATGGCGCTGGCGTACCGCTGCGACGCCGCCTCGGGGGTCGACTGCGCGGCGAGCGGCGACGTGCCCGCCACGATCAGGAGCGCGAGGAACGGGAGCCGCCGGAGCATGCTGACCTCGAGGCGATGCGTGAGGATGGCGATCAACGGTCTTGCCGCAGCCCGCGCAAGAAGGGGAGCACGTCCTGGGTGTAGTAGGGCTCCTCCGTGCCCCAGAAGATATAGTCGAGCCGCAGCCGCGTCACGGCGAACGCGTACAGCTCGGGCACCAGGATGCGCTGCCCGGTGCGCTGGTCCCGGTCGGCGAGGTTGCCGTCCTGCACCGCCATCGCGGCGACCACGCCCGGCGGTCGCTGCTCGATCAGCGCGAGACTATGACTCCGCTGGAATGGGCGATACGGCAGGACGTCCGGCCCGCCGACCGCCATGCCGATCGACGCCGCGTGCGCGTGCACGCCGCGCAGGAGTCCGTGGTCCTCGGAGGGGAGACTCTCGCCGGGCATGAAGTTGGCATAGATCACCACGCACGAGCGCTGGAACGCCGCGCGCGCGGCGCCCATGAGCGCGCGGACACTTGCCGCATATCCCTCGGGCGTGAAGTCCGCCGGCGCCTGCCGCACGTCGTCGAAGCTCAGGGACGTCTCCGCGAGGACCACGCCCTCGATCGCGCCATCGAACTCGCGCGCGAGCGCCGCGAGGAGGCGCGCCATGCGGTCGCGCACCGCGGGATCCCACCGGCGCGCGACGATGCCGTCGAATCGCACTCGGCCGTCGGCGTCCGCCTCGTACTTCCGCGCGATGCCGCCGTGGTACGCCGAGTCCGTCAGCAGGTAGTCGGGGACCAGTACCCGCTCCCCGAACGAGACGTCCTGCACCTGGAGGAAGAGCCGCTTGCCGCGGGCGCGCAGGAACGAAAGCAGCTCATGGATCGCGGCGAACTCGTACTGCCCGGGTGCCGGCTCCAACTCGCGCCAGGTGTACGTGAGCTGGGCGCCGGCGATGGATGGATTCGAAAGGAAGCCGAGCTCCGCGATGCGCTCGTGGTCACGGCGGAAGAAGATGTAGTGCTGCGGCGCGGCATCCCGGTCGCGATCGACCGAGCCGCACGAGGGCGGGAGCGCGACGGCGAGTGCGACCAGCAGCGTGAGCATCCCGCATACTCCTCAGCGAGTGCCCACGCCGCAAGGGTCGACGGCGTGCCGTCAGTTCACGCTCTTCACGAACCCGATCGCGGTCGCCGTCCCCGCCAAGCGAAGATTCGTCAGCACCGTCTTGTCCGCGCTCGCGCCGAACTGGTAGCCGATGCTCAACTTCGACTCGCCGAGGCGCGTGATGCCGACGTTGATCCCGGCCGCCGTCTCGGTCGCGCTCACCCGCCCCGGCGTGCCGAGGTTGGTGCGCAGCGCGATCGGGTTGCCCGCGGCGTCGTAGTAGCTCACATAGCGGTTCGCGGTGCCGGTGTAGCTCCCGTTCTTCGTGCTGAGCGTGAACTCCACCCAGACCTCCTGGAAGGTGCCGTTCGGCAGCTGGAACCTCGAAGTCGGGCTCTCCACCCAGAAGCCGTCGTACGCGCCCGCGGTGGTGGTCGGGCCGTCGGCGCCCTTCGCCGCGGCCGTCGCGACGGACGATCGCAGCTGCGGCTCCAACGGCGAGCCGGCATCAGCGCAGGCGGTGAGCAAAGTGCCGATGGCGAGGAGGGCGAGGATCGAGGAACGGCGGTGCATCGTGTTTCACTCCAAAAGGTGACGGAACGTGGGGATGGTGCGGTGACAGCGTGAGTGAAAGCAAGAACACCGCCAGCGGCGTGCGATCCCTAACCTGTTGGGAGTCAATCACTTGAGCCCGCGCATGGCGGAAGACCCCCTAACGTTCCGTTCCAGGGCTCTCACGATTCGATGCGACGCGTCCGCTCCGTCTCGCTTCGTCCCAGCGAGGGCACGTCCGGTCCCGCCACGGCCACACGCGCGCTCGCGTACCGCTCTCTTCTATAGGAAGCCAACCTCCCCTCTCCACCCGAGCGTCGGATGCCGCACCCGCCCCTCACCGTCGGTCCCCGCCTTGCCCTGCGCTTCGCGGCCGCCGCCCTGTTCCCGCTCGCCCTCTTCGCCGCCTGCCTTCCCTCGGTCGCGCCGTCCACGCACGTGCCCGTCGTTGCCGGGAACCGCCGTGTCCTCTTCGTCGGCAACTCGCTCACCTACGCGAACGACCTGCCCGCGATGGTCCAGTCGCTGGCGCGCACGTCTGGCGACACGGCGCTGCGGACCGCTGTCATCGCCGAAGCCGACTTCGCCCTCGAGGACCACTACTACGTCGGGACGGTGCTGCGCACGCTCGAACGTTCCGACTGGGAGTTCGTCGTCCTCCAGCAGGGGACGTCGGCGTTGCCCGAGAGCCAGCAGCATCTGCGCTCGTGGACCACGCAGTTCGCGCCGCTCATCCGCGCCGCCGGTGCGGAGCCCGTGCTCTACCAGGTCTGGCCCATCACGTCGCGCCGCTTCGACGCCGACGCGGCGGTCACCTCGTACTTCAACGCCGCCGTCGCCGTGCAGGGGATCTTCGCGCCTGCCGGCGACGCCTTCACCGACGCGCTCGGCCTCGATGCGGACATCGGGGTGTATTCGAACGACGGCCTGCACCCCACCCGGCGCGGCACCTACGTCGCGGCGCTCGTGATCCTCTCGCGTCTCATCGGCACCGCGCCGGAATCGCTCCCGCCGCGGATCCCCGGCGCCTCCAGCGACACCACCACGGTCCGGGTGCTGCAGCGCGCCGCGGCGATGGCGCTCGCGCGCCATCCCGCGACGCCCACCGTCTATCGGTGACCTGCCGTCAACCTCACGGCACGCGCGGAAGCATCACCCACCACGGCGTGGCCGCGCTGTTGGACCAGAACTGCGTGCGCGTCCACACCGCCGCGGAGGACGACCCGGACGGCGGCGTGAAGGTGAACACATGCCCAAGGCTCGTGCTCCCGATCACCGGCGTCGCGAACCGCCCATTCGCATCGGTCGTGAGGGTCGCGACGACCGGCCCGAGCGTCGGCGCCGCGGCGTCCTCGTCGCCCAGCACCGGATGGATGCGGATCACCACGCCGGCGATGCGCGGTGCGCTCAGCAAGCTGTCGTTCCCGGCGCCTGGGGTCGAGGGCCCGATCACGGTCCCCACGACCGATCCGGAGCCGATCGGCGACAACGGTTGCGGCACGCCAGCCCCCGTCGAGTCCGCGGCGGACACCTGTCGCACCCCGCGCAACGGGTTCCGCTCGTCGGGTCCGACCGACGGATCGCAGGCCGCCGCCACGGCGAGCAATAGGAGCAAGCTCGCGATGGTGCGCGAGCGGTGAGCATGACGACGTGGGCTTCGCATCCGGGCCTCTTCTCGTGGAAGTGATCACGCTACCGACCTTCGTGCCCGTAGAACCCCGCGAGCATCTCCACGGTCACATCGGTTCGTCACTCCATTCGTCCCATCATCCTGCGGGGAGTTCGCCCGCCGCTGACGGCCATGAGCAACGAACGGCTCGGCACGCCGCCGGCGCGATTCGTCCCCCAGACCGCACCCGGATGCGAACCATGCGGATAGCGTGCCTGTCCTACGCGCATGCTGCCGCCCATCTCCGACCCCGACCTGCGCGCGTTCGCCGAGGCGCTCGACGAGCGCTTCGCCGATCTCGAGCCGCTCGGCGGCGGCGGGATGGCCGACCTCCTCGTCGGGCGCGAGCGGAAGCTCGACCGGCGCGTCGTCATCAAGCGCGTCGCCCGCCGCCTCGCGACGCCCGAGGCCCGCGACCGCTTCGCCCGCGAGATCGCGCTCCTCGCCACGCTGCAGCATCCCAACATCGTCCCGCTCTTCAGCGCGGACACCGTCGAGGACACACCCTACTTCGTCATGCCGCTCGTGCGCGGCGAGTCGCTCGCCGCGCGCCTCGCGCGTGGCCCGCTCTCGGTGCGCGAGGCCCTCGCCATCCTCGAGGACGTCACACAGGCCCTCGAGGCCGCGCACGCCGCAGGCGTGATCCACCGCGACATCAAGCCAGGGAACATCCTCCTCACCGGCTCGGCCGCCGTCGTCGCCGACTTCGGCATCGCCAAGGCGGTCTCGCGTGCCGGGGGTGCGGGTGCGATCCCGCTCCGCACTCCGACCGACCTCACGCTCGAGGGATTCTCGCTCGGCACGCCGAGGTACATGTCGCCCGAGCAGTTCGCCGGTGATGCGACGGCGGACCATCGTGTGGACCTCTACGCGCTCGGCGTCGTCGCCTACGAGATGATCTCAGGGTCGCCGCCCTTCGCGGGGAACACGCCCTCGGCGCTCGCGCGCGCGCACGTCGCGGAGGTGCCGGCCGCACTCCGCACCCGCCGCGCCGACGTCCCGCCGGCGCTCGATGCGCTCATCCTCAAGTGCCTCGAGAAGGACCCCGCGCGCCGTCCCGCGTCGGCCAGCGAGCTGCTTCGTGCGCTGCGGTCCCCTTCCTTGCAGGCCGCACCCGAAACCCGGCGCTCGGACGGAGTCGATCGCACCGATGGCAAGGCGCACCCGCTCGCCGGGCTCTGGCGCGAGGTACGCCAGGCCTGGCGCGCGCTTCGCCGCACCCCGACGGTCCTCGCCGGCTCCGTCTTCTGCCTCGCCGTCGGGATCGGCAGCACCGCCGCCATCGTCAGCGTCGTCGACCGCGTGATGCTGCGCCCCGTCGACGTCGAGGAGGCGGACCGCCTCGTCTCGATCTTCCGATCCCTGCCGATGAGCGACGTGCTCCCGTTCTCGGCGCCCAACTATCTCGACCTCGCTGGCGAGCCGAGTGCCGAGGGAATCGCCGCGTTCGCGTCCACGTCGCGCCTCATCGCACTCGGGGACCGCTTCGAACCGGCCTTCGTGATCCGCGCGACGGGCCCGTTCTTCCCGGTGTTGCGCACGAGGGCGCTGCACGGCCGCCTGCTGCTCCCGAGTGACGACGATCCGTCGCAGCCGGCGGTGGTGGTGGCGAGCCACGAGTACTGGCAGAGCCATCTCGGCGCCAGCCCGACCGTGGTCGGCACGACGCTGCGGCTGGACGGTGAGGCGCACGAGATCGTCGGCGTCCTGCCACCCCGCTTCCGGATCACCAACGGCGGGACGACGTACGAGGGGGACCTCTACATCCCGGCGCGCTTCGACGAGAACGAGCGGCGCCAGCGCACGAGCAACTTCCTGCGCGTGTTCGGCCGGCTCAAGCCCGGACAGAGCGCCGCGCAGCTGGAGGCGGCGCTCACCCAGCGCTTCGCTCCGGTGCTCGACGAGAATCCCTCGCTCAAGGGCCACGGCATCCACGTCCAATCCCTCGTGAGCGACGCCGGCGCGACGTTCGTGCGGCCGCTCGGACTGCTCATCGTCGCGACCCTCGCCGTGCTCGTGATCGCGGTGATCAACGTGTCGAGCCTGCTGCTCGCGCGCGGCCTCAAGCGACAGCCCGAGCTCGCCGTGCGGGCCGCCCTCGGCGCCACGCGCTGGGACGTGATGCGCCCGGTGTTCGTCGAAGGAGCGATCATCGCGATGCTCGGTTGCGTCGCCGGACTGGGCATCGCGCATCTGGCGGTCCGCGGGATGGCGGTGCTCGGCTCCGCACGCATCGTGCAGCTGAAGTACGCGACCATCGACTGGCGCGTCATGCTGACCGCGCTCGTCATGGCGCTGTTCGCGGCCGCCGCGGGCACGCTCGCGCCCGCCTGGCGCGCCGCGCGCGCGATGCCGGCCGACGCCCTCCGCGGCGGCCGCGGCAGCGACGGACGCCACCAGCATCGCACGCTCGCCACGCTCGTGGTGGTCGAGGGCGCGCTCGCGATGCTGCTGCTCATCTCGGCGGGACTCGTGATGAAGGGATTCATCCGGGTCGCGAACCAGGAGGCTGGGTTCGACCCGTCCGGTGTGCTCACCATGCGGGTGCGCGTGGCCCCCACCGACTTCGAGCCAGGTCGCGCGGCCGTCGGGTTCCTCACCCCTGCACTGGAGGCCGTGCGAGCGGTGCCGGGGGTGACCGCGGTGGGCGCGATCTCGCAGCTGCCGTACCACGAGTGGGGCTGGAACGCGTGGGTGCGCTACGAGGGCCAGCCCGAGCTGCCGCCCAACGATCGCCCCCTGGTCGAGACGCGCAACACGACGCCAGGGTTCTTCGCTGCGACCGGACAACGGCTCATCGCCGGGCGGCTCCTCGACGAGCGCGAGTGGAGCGCCGACACGCTCCAGCGCGTGGTGGTGAACGCTGCGCTCGTCGCGCGCGACTTCAAGGATCGCGATCCGATAGGCCAGCGGTTCACCTTCGGCGACCGGCCCATCGAGATCGTGGGTGTGGTGAGCGACATCCGCAACTTCGGCCCCGTGGACGAGCCGATGCCGGAAGCGTACTGGACCTTCGCCCAACGACATCCGGCGGCGGTCGGCTACTCGTTGCTGATCCGCACCGATCGCGCCGACCCCACGAGCATCGCCGCGGAGGTCGAGCGCTCGTTGCGCGCCGTGTACCCCGGCGTGGCGGTCTCACGCGTACTGCCGATGCGGCAGGTCATGTACGACGCGATCGGCTGGCCGCGGTTCATCTTCGCGCTCTTCGGCACACTCGCCACCGTGGCCCTCGTGCTCGCCCTCGCCGGGCTGTTCGGGATGCTGAGCTACGCGGTGGAGCAGCAGCGTCGCGAGTTCGCGATCCGCTCCGCGCTCGGCGCGTCGCCGGGGCGCATCCGGCAACAGATCCTCCAGCGCGCCGGCACCATCGTCGCGCTCAGCCTGGGGATCGGGCTCGCGCTCGCATGGGGCGTGACGCGGCTGATGGCGGCGCTACTATACGGAGTGGAACCCCGCGACCCTGCGGTCTGGGGGTTCGCGACGATCGCGATGGGACTCGCGGGACTGGCCGCGGCGGCGGCACCGGCGTGGCAGGCGAGTCGCACGGCTCCGATGTCCGTCATGCGGGCTGACTAGGGAGTGGGTCCCCCCGATACGAGGCGCCATCGATGACGGGTCGGTCGCTGGTCCTGTTGGGCGCGCTCAGGATCCTCACGGGCGCATCGATTGCCGAGGCACAGGACCCCGTATCGCTCTACGAGCGCGCCGTGGAGCGCGCGTCGGCGGGGGACCGCATCCGCGCGCTTCGGCTGCTCGACTCGGTGAGTCGCGCACCAGGCGGACTCGACCCGAGCTTCCATCGCGCCTTCTTCCCTTACCACGACGATGCGGCCTTCCGTCGGATCATCGCGCGCATCCGTGACGCGAACCCTCCGCTCGTGCGCAGTTCCATCGCGTGGACCATCGGCGAGCGCGACCTTCATCCCGAGGGCATCGCCTTCGATCCGGTGAGTCGCAGCGCGTTCGTGGGAAGCTTCAAGGGAAAGATCGTGCGCCTCGACAGCACCGGGCGCGCGACCGACTTTGCCTGGGTCTCCCGCCCGGAGGCGCCGCGCGTGGTGGTCGGCGTGCGCGTCGACGCCGAGCGGCGACACCTTTGGGCCGCGGTGGATGAGCCGCGCGCCTTTGCAGACGCGAACGTGGAAGGGGCGTCGCTCGTGCAGTTCGACATCGCGACCGGCCGGACGCTCGCCACGCATCGCGGCGCACGCGGCGCGTTCAATGACGTGACCGTCGCGTCGGACGGGACCGCCTTCGCGACGAACACTACTGACGGGTCCATCTGGCGCGTGGTGCCGGGCGGGAGCCTCGAGCAGTTCCTTCCCCGGGGAACGGTGGACGGGGCCAATGGCATCACCCTCTCGGCGGACGGACGCTGGCTCTTCGTGGCCGGCGCGCTCGACATCGTCCGGATCGAGGTCCGGTCGCGATCACTGCATCGGCTCGACGCCCCCGAAGGGACCGTGCTGGGGAGCTTCGACGGACTATACTGGTTCGACGACGGACTCGTCGGCATCCAGAACGGGTTGCATCCGGGGCGCGTGGTACGGCTGCAACTCGACGAGACTCGCGCACGGGTGACGCGCGCCGAGACCCTCGAACGGTATCACCCGAGGTTCGGCGGGATGACCACCGCGGCGCTCGACGGGCGGTCGCTGCTCTACCTCGTGAACACGCAGTCGCGTTCGTTCGACGGCGACGGGCGGCCCAAGCCCGGCGTCGCCCTGCAGGAGATCCTGATCGCGCGCTTACCCCTTCCCGCGACCGGCGCACCGGAGCCGCACGAATGACGCCGATCTCGACTGAGCATCACCGTCCTCGCCGCCTCGCGACCAAGCTGTAGCGGCCGGGACGCCAGCTCGCCCCTGCGTCGAGGGAGACCTCGGTCCTCACCTCGAACCGATCGGTCGCGATGGGCCGGTAGATCTCGCGACTGAGGTTGGTCGTGCCATCCGCCGCCTGCCGGGGCGTCGTCACCACCATGACGCCATCCCGCAGTTCCGCTTCGTTCTCGTACCAGCTGCCCGGGTCAGGCGCGTACAGGTTCCGGCCGTCCCATCGCCGGGTGGTGGCATTGAAGGATCGCAACTCGACGCCGCTGCCATACGGGTCGCCCCACTCCTGCATCAGGACTCGCCCGTCCGCGACCCAGCGGATCCGCCAGGTCGCGCCGTACACCAGCGCCGGTCCGCCCGCGCGCGGCATCGTGACCGTCACGTCCCAGTCGCCGACGAGGAAGTCGTACTGCGCCGCGACTGCAGGGTCCGCCCCTGTGCCCTGTGCACGCGCAACTGATGCGCTGAGCAGGAGCAGCACGGTCCGCAGCATACGTGAGTTCCGCGTCACCTTCATGCACTCCGGTTCAGGGGCGTTCCGACGATCGGAACGTCGTGCGCACGGACAGGGGAAGCGACCCGACGGGGATCGCCGGTGCCGCTTCCCCCCACCCGTACCGTTCTTGAAGCACCTGCCCTGCTCACCGGCCTCCTGCCTTGGGGTCCCGCACCGGTGTCCCGCCCTCGCGCCCGACGTGGCGCGCGAGTCCCGCGCTAGCAGCCCGGTCCGTCGAGCGCCGGATCGTTCGCTCGCGCGCGTACCAGACACTCCGCCTGCGGCACCGGCATCACCCGGGCGACGAAGTGCGCGTTCACGCCGGTCGCAAGGTCCCGCGGCAACGCCGTGAGTCGTCCCAACCGGCGGTGGTCGATCCACCGATGCCCCTCCGCCAGGAGCGAGAAGCGTCTCTCGAGGAGAAGGGCGTCCACGAACGCGGCATCACTCGAGGCCTCCGTCGCGGCCGTCGGCCCGATCGCCGCTCCACCCGAGACACTCCGCACCCGGTCGAGGTCAGCGATCGCACCCGCCTTGTCCCCCGTGTTCCAGCGCACCTCCGCGTCGAGCAGCACGAGCTCCTCGTTGCGGATCACGGGTATGGGCGTGGTGTTCGACGCGTAACGCGCCATGGCGAGACTGGTCGGGATCCCCAATCCCTGCGGTGCATTGCGTGCCACCGCGAGCACCGACCACTTGGCCGCCCGCAGGTCACCCGGGGCGATGTCGGTGGCATAGCTCGGGTGCGTGAGGAAGTCCGCGTTCTGGCCCAGCCCGTTCGCCGCATCACCGGTCGCGGTCGAGTGGACGTGGAAGACGCCGGTCTGCATCGCCGCGCCCGACGCCGCGTTCCGATCCAGGAACGACGCGCCGAGGGCGGCCTGCGCCGCGGCCCACGCCGTGGCTCCACCGCCACGCGTGGCGAAGTGGACGGCGGCGCGCGCGGCGATCGCGCGGTTGAACAGGCGGAACGTCGCCGGCGTGTTGAAGCCCGCGAAGCCCGCGTGGAGCGTGAAGGGGAATGCGGCGCCGCCAGCCGCCAGTTCCGCGTTCCCGGCGTCGAGCGTACCGAGGATGTAGCGATACACCGAGTCGCGCGAGACGAACGGCGCGAGGTCGGAGGCGTTCTGGTTCACCTGCACCACCGCACCGAGCGAGTCGCGCGTGGAGATGACGTAGAACAGCTCGAGCGCCTCGATGGTGCGGGCGAACCCGAGGCCCGCGCTCTTCTGCTCGGCCGTGAGCGTCGCGTGCGACGTGAGCACGTTCCGGAGGTTGAAGAGGTCGCGCAGGTTACCGTACGGCGCGGCCCAGACCCCGGTCGCGAACCCCGAGGGATCGAGCCGCTCCTCACCGGCGAGGCCGATCAGATAATGGGAGGTGTTGCGACCCTCGTTGGGCGTGTAGATGTAGCCTTCGCGCCCCAGTCGCGCGGTGGTCGTGATGTACGCCCCGTACCCGCCGCGGAGCTGGCGGAGCACACCGGATGCCTGCAGTTGCAGCGCCGCGGCGTCACCGGACGCGCCGGCGACCGTCGGGGAGTTCGGGTTCGTCAGGGCCAGCGGGTCTGCCGTGCATGCGCCGGCGGTCAGGAGCCCGGCGGCCAGCCACGCGGCCGCACGGGTTCGGATCATATGGTCTCGCATCTCAGTACCCCACGTCGACAGAGAGATAGAACTGGCGGCTCGTCGGGTACGGCGCGAGGTCGATGAACCGGTTGAAGGCCGAGTTGCCGAAGTTGTTGAACTCGGGATCGTACGACCAATAATCGGACTTGACCCAGAGGTTGCGTCCGCTGAGCGACAGGCGCAGGTCCTTCGCGCCCTTGAGCCACTTGCTCACGAAGGTCGCCGGCGCCTGGTACGACACGGTCACCTCGCGCAGCTTGAGGAAGGTGCCGGACTGGATGTACGGACGGCTGTCGCCGGCCGAGAAGGCCCCGTAGCGCACATTGCCGAGCAGCTCGCCATTGGCCGTCACCTGCTCGAAGTCGCGCGAGTTGCCGCCCTCGTCCCACGCGTAGAGCGTCATGTTCGACACCATTCCGCCGTTTCGCCAATCGAGCAGCGTCGACACCGACCAAGGGCCGAACGCGAAGTCGTTCGAGAACTGGGTCTGGTGATAGGGGTTCGCGTCGCCGACGATAGTGTCCGCGGTCACAAACGCGCCCGGGGTGGTGGTGCTCGGACGCAGCGGGGCGTTGGCCCAGACGAGCGTCGAGCGCAGTCCCGCCGCGATGCGGTTGCGGCCGAACGTGGAGCCGAACGAACCCGGCACGGCGAAGTCGGGGACCGTCTGGCCGTCGACGAGGAGATTGTCGACCACCTGCCGGTTGTTCGTCATATTGATGCGTGACGTCCAGGTGAACCGCCCCCGTTGGACCGGGATGCCGCCCAGTCCGAGCTCCCATCCCTTCACTGACAGCTGCCCGCCGTTCACGATCTGCTGGGTCAGCCCGGAGGAGGGCGGCAACGGCATGCTCAGCAACAGGTCGGAGATGATGCGCGAGTAGCGCGTCACCTCGACCGTCAGCCGCTGGCCGAGGAACGTGGCGTCGAGACCGAGGTCGGTCTCGCTCATCGTCTCCGGCGTGATCGCCGGGTTGCCGAGCGTCGCCGCGGAGACCAACGAGCCGCGGCCGTCGATGATGCCGCCGTTGGCGAAGAGCACGTCGCGATCGGCCCACCGGGGCCGGTTGCCGGACTGTCCCCACGAGGCGCGCAGCTTGATCTCGTCCGTGTACGAGGATGCCCAGCTCGGCCGGTCGAAGCGGTACGCCGCCGAGTACTTGGGGAAGAAGTAGAACTGTTCCTGGTCCCCGTTGGCCGACGAACGATCGGCGCGGAAGCCCACCGCGACCGAGAGCGCCTCACCGAAGAAGAGCGCCTGCTCGTTCAGGTAGATCGACTGGTCGCGGAACGCCGTCCGTCCATCCTCGACGGACGTCACGGCAGCGCCGGACGAGAGTTCGACGGTCGGCAGCAGACCACGGCCGAGCGTCCGGTAGGTGCGCTGCGACTGCTGCTCGGAGGTGCCGCCGATCGACGTCGTGAGGCTGTTCACCCAGGGGAGTGCCGGCGTCCACGTGTGCACGACGTTGAGCCCCTGGTTCATCTGGAACACCTGCGACGTCGCGACGGCCGAGGTGCCCGCGAAGTTGTCGTTCGGCTCGAACTGCAGGTACGGCGGCGAGAACGCGAGCCCGTCCTGGTGGAAGCGGTCGAGTCCGGCCTGGTACGAGATGTTCACGTTGTGCTGCGCGCTCGAGAACGCCTGGTACGCGAACCGGACGTTCCCGGTCTGCCGCCACACTTCCTCGTTGTTGGTGATGTGCTCCGCGTTCGCGAACGGGTTGGAGACCGAGGTCCCACCGGCATAGAACGGGTTCACCGGCCACGAGCCATCCGGACGCCGGCGCATGTCGAGCACGTGCGGGATGTAGCCGAGGTCGTAGGTCGGCGAGATGCCCGCGTTGTTGTTGTTCGTGATGCCGCGCTGGTTGAAGTTGCGGGTCACGCCGAGCCCGGCGGAGATGGTGAGGCGCTCGCCGACCGTCTGGTCGATGTTGATGCGCCCGGCCGTGCGCCGCGCCCCCGTGCGGAGCATGATGCCCGCCTCCTGCTTGTCGCTCACCGACGCGAAGTACTTCGTGCTGCCGGCGCCTCCGCGCGTGGAGAGGATGGTCTCGAAGGTCGGGTCGGTCCGTCCGAAGAGCTGCTGTTCGTAGTCGTAGTTGGTGCAGCTCGGCGCGCAGACCTGCTGCGCGACGGTGACCGCCGCCGCGTTGCCCACCCAGAGGGTCGGGTCGGCGGCGGGCACGAGCTCATCGATGTCGGACCAGTGCCGGAAGCCGATCTTCCGCGAGAGCGCCGCGGTGCCCACCCGCTGCGTGAGGTTCCAGCTGGGCGCACCGGCGCGCCCCCGCTTGGTCGTGATCACCACCACGCCGTTGGTCGCCCGCGACCCGTAGATGGCCGACGCCGCGGCCGACTTCAGGACCTCGACCGACTCGATGTCGGAGGGGTTGATGTCGGCGAGGCGGTTGACCGCGTTGTCCTGCGTGCTCGAGATCGTGGTCCCGCTGGCTCGGGAGATGGAGTTGAGGCCGTTGCTGATGGTGGTGTTGGACACGATCACGCCATCGATGACGTAGAGCGGGTCCCCCTGACCGAGCACCGAGGTCGCGCCACGGATCTGCACCTGCGCACCGCCACCGGGTGCGCCGTTGTTCTCGAAGATACGCGCGCCCAGGACCTTGCCCGAGAGCTGGTTCTCGATCGAGCGCGCGGGGGTGCGATTGAGCTCCTCCGCGTTCACCGCGGCGACCGCGGTCGTCGCGTTGCGCCGATCGATCGTCGTCGCCTGTCCCGTGACCGTCACTCCTTCCAGCTGCAAGACGTCGCGCTCGAGGACGAACGCGAGGGTCGCGGCGTCGGCCGCGAGCTTGAGCGTCGCGCGCTTGAACCCGATCGCGCGGGCGAGCAGGGTCACCTCGCCCTGCGGCACGCGGAGCCGGTACTCGCCGCGTTCGTTCGTGCGGGCCCCGATCGCCTGCCCGAGCACCGTCACCGTCGCATCGACCACCGGCGCCCCGCCGGTCTGGGTCACGGTCCCGCTCACCTCGCGCGACGCGCCGGCCTGCGCGCGCGCGGTCCCGCCGTGGAGCGCGAGCGCGCCCACCAGGACCAGGAACATCCGTCTGATTCGTCCCAACTTGACCTCCGATGGAAGGATTGCCGCGGCACTCGCCGCTCATGGCTCGCATGGTCGCGATGGTGCGGCGCGGCGACAAGCGCGTTCGCGGCGTCGCATCGGTGGTTCACAACACGGCGCTCGCACGCGTTCTCGCACGCGTATTCCCTCGACGGACTCGCGTTCGGGACGAATCCCCGCACGCCGGTGACGAACGGCCGTGGTCGGGCGAGACGGATTCCCGTACTGTTCTCCGTGGAGATGCCACGCCCTTCCGTTCCCCCTGACGCCACTGCCGCACGTCCCGAGGCCGGCGCACGCCTGCGCGACATAGCGCGCGCGGTCGTCGGGAGCGTCGCGGTGTGGACGCTCGTCTTCGTGCTGCACTCCGTGGCGGGCTACACCGACTCGGTCCGCCGCGGCCGCCCGCCCATGTTCGGCGAGCTCCTCGGGAGCATGGCGCTCGCCTATCTCCCGTGGGTCGTCCTGACGACGGTCCTCTACCTCGTCCTCGACCGGGAGCCCCAGCGGCTCACGGACCCGCGACACATGGCCCGCCGCTTCCTGCAGTCGGTCGGGCTCTTCCTCATCCCCGAGACGGCGTACCAGATCCTCATCAGTCTCCCGGATGACGGGACGCGCCTCATCGACGCCGCGATGCGTTGGCCCGCGCTCCTCTGGTTCATCGACTTCTCGCTGCTCGTGGCGACCTTCACCGCGGTCTACGCCCTGGTGGCGGTCCGGGAGAGCCTCGCGGCACGCTTCCGTCAGCAGCGCACGGACGCGGAGCTGCTCGCACTCAAGCTCGACCTCGAACAGCAGCGCCTGCGCGCCCTGCGCGCGCAGCTCGAGCCGCACTTCGTCTTCAACGCCCTCAATGCCATCAGCAGCCTCGTGCGCGGCGAGAGCCGCACGCTCGCGGTGACGGCGCTGGGACAGCTGAGCGGCCTCCTGCGCTATGCACTCACGGCGAGCAACGCCGAGTGGGTCACCGTCGCCGACGAACTGCGCTTCGTGCGGGAGTACCTCGCGCTGCAGCAGCTGCGATACGGCGATCGGCTGCGGCTCGCCATCACCGGCGACGACGACGCCGTCACCGGCGCCGACTGCCCGCCCCTGCTCCTGCAGCCGCTCGTCGAGAACGCCATCCGACACGACCTCGAGCGGCACGAGGGGCCGAGCGACATCCGCCTGACCTTCGCGTCGGACGGTCCGATGATCGTCGTTCACGTGAGCAACTCGACCCATCCGGACGCGCCGCCCAATCCCGGACTCGGACTGGGGCTTCGCGCGACCCGCGACCGGCTCGCGCTCGCGTATCGCGGGCGGGCACGGTTCGAGGCCAAGTCGGTCGACGGACGCTTCGAGGTCACCATCACCATCCCGAGGGCGGCGAATGACTGACCGCGTGCGGGCGCTCATCGTCGATGACGAACCGCTTTCCCGCGAGAATCTCCGGCACGCGCTGCGGGGCTTCGCGCACTGGCATGTCGTCGGCGAGTGCGAGAGCGTCGCCGCCGCCACCGCGGTGCTCGCCTCCGCGGCGGTCGACGTGCTGTTCCTCGACATCCAGATGCCGCGGGAGAACGGCCTCGTCCTCGCGCGTGCGGTGGCGTCGCGTCCGGTGCCGCCGGTCGTCATCTTCGTCACCGCGTACGAGTCGTTCGCCATCGCGGCGTTCGAACTGCACGCGCTCGACTACCTGCTGAAGCCCTTCGACGACGCGCGGTTCGGCCAGGCCATCGAGCGCGCCGAGCAGCTGTTGCAGCTGCGTGAGCGCGCGGCCTACGGGAACGCGCTCCGCGGGTACCTCGCCGACGTCGACACCGACCCGTCGCAGGTGCGTCCGACCTACCTCACGCGGCTCAGCGTCCGCTCGGTGGGGCGCGTCGATTCGGTCGCGGTGGCGGACGTCCGGTGGATCGCGGCCGCCGGGAACTACGTCGAGCTCCACCTCGCCGATCGCATGGTCCTGCACCGCGTGACGCTCTCCGCGCTCGAACAGCGCCTCGACCCCGCCGTCTTCCTCCGCGTCCACCGCAGCGCCATCGTGCGTCGCGCGGAGTGCAAGTCGCTCACCGTCACGGGCGACGGCACGTATGCGTTGCGATTGCACTCCGGGGCGAAGGTCGCGGTGAGCGAGAAGTACGTGGCGGACGTGCGCGCGGCGATGGGAGGCTGAGCGCGGCCGTCCGCGACGGCGCGTTGGCGCGTCGCGTTCAGCCCGGCAGTTCCTCGAACACGTTCGTGCCGGACCCAGCGCGCGTCGCCCACTCGAAGCGCTCGAAGACGCGGATCCTCCCGGTCGGCCCGAGGGCTGCCGTCGCGATCGACTGCCCCGCGTGCACGCCGGCGTCGCACTCGACCTGCACGTACCGGAAGACGAGCACGTCCCCGATCCACCTCCCGACGAGCCGACCGCGGGTGATCCGCCCGCCCGCGTACGTGGCCCACACGCGGACACCGCGTTGCCGGAACATGAGGAGCGTCTCGGCGTCGACGACCCCGTGCTCGGCCGTCCTGGCGACGTGCATGCGCCTGCCGTCAAGATCGATCACGGCGCGCCGGTCCGCGCGCTCCCGCCACGGAGTCGCTGCACGGCCGAGTCGAGCGCACCCGCCGCGGGCATGACGACATTCGGTGCGATCCCGGCACCCTCGATCCGCCCCATCCGCGCCGAGTGGTAGTCCGCGATCGGCACGAGCAGGTGGATCCCCGGCACGAGATCGAACATCCGCTGCGAGAGCATCTGGCCGGCGGTGCGCTCACCCATCGTGACGGCGCGTCCGCCCTGCAGCATCGCATCCGTCGCCATCTCCGCAGCACTCGCCGTCTTGCCGCTCGTGAGGACGACGACCGGCCCGGCGTAGTGCGGCGCCATCGGTTCGAACCGGATCCGGAGGATCCCGGACGCCTCCACATCCCCCCAGAATCGCTTCACCGACCATCCGGTCCACGGCGTGAGCGCCGCGATCTCCGCGGCTGTCGGCACACGATCATTGGCCGCGAACCACCGCCGGCCGAGGAAGGTCCCCCCCTCGACGGGCCGGTCGATGAGGTGGCCGACCAGCGGCACCACGGCGAAGGCCCCGCCTTCATTCTGCCGGAGGTCGATGACGAGCCCGGTCGCGTTGCGCTCCACGATCTCACGATAGAGCACGCTGATCCGCTCCCGGGTGTCGGCGCCCATCATCGTGTTCACGGTCATGATCGCGATCGTCCCGTCCCAACGAAGGGAGGTCGCGCCATCACCCACCCGCATGGTGTCGATGATGTCCAGCATCATCCGCGCCGGCATCGGGGCGCGCTGCAGGCGGACGTGCGAGAAGGGTCCGCCGCTCCAGAGCCGGTTGAATCCCGACACGAACTCGCGGCGCGACGTCGCGGCACGCGCCAGGGAGTCCACCCGCGCCGACAGCCGCACGGCCTCGGGCGTGGCGAGCACGCGCGGATCGAACAGGTGCGTCCGCATGGTCGCGTCGATCATGGTCGCCGCGCCGCGCAACTCGGCCAGGGAGTCCTGCTGCGCCTCGAGCGTGAACGGAAGGAAGAGCGCGAGGAGGACGGCACTCGCTAGGGCGGGATGAGGGAGTCTGGTCATGCCGCTTCGTACGCCGCGCGCGGCGCGCGGCTTCACCCCGCGGGACGCGAGGGGATGAATCCCCGGCTCGATGGGACGAGGACCGTCACCGCGGTCACCACACGGCGTATCGATGGGAGCATCGCCCGACGCCGCAGTCGCTCGTCCCTTACACCCGTCACAGTTCCATGGCCTTCCTCCTCGCCCGCGACCTGAGGGTCGCCGGTCGCCTCTTCGTGAAGCAGCCCGCGTTCACCGTCATCGTCGTGCTCACGCTCGGGCTGGCGATCGGACTGAACACCACCGTCTACTCCGCGCTCGAGGCGACGCTCTTGCGCCCGCCTCCGGGGATCGGCGACGCGAACGACCTCGTGCGGATCTATCGGTCGGCCCCCGGACAGGATTGGGGCTCCAACTCCGTGCGGCACTACCTCGCCGTGCGGGAGCGCACAGGGGACGTCTTCGTCGACGTCGCCGCCACGGCCTGGCGCACGATGAGCATCACGACCAGGGATGCTCCGCGCACGGTGCTGGGGCAGGTCGTCTCGGCGAACTATTTCTCGCTGCTCGGCGTACCGCCCGCGCAGGGGCGCTACTTCCTTCCGGACGAGGACGAGGGGTGGCGGGCGCACCCGGTGATCGTCCTGAGCGACGGGTTCTGGCGCGAGGCGTTCGGCGCCGATCCCTCGGTCATCGGCCGGGCGGTGCCGGTCAATGGCCAGCGCGTGACGATCGTCGGCATCGCGCCTCCGGGGTTCCGGGGGCTCCTGCCGATCCTCGAACCTGCCTTCTGGATCCCGCTCACGCAGCTGCCGTACGTCTGGCCGACCCTCGCCGGATCGCCCACGGAGTGGGAGGTGAACTTCCTCGACGTGGTGGCGCGTCGACGGCCCGGCGCCTCCCTCGCGCAGGCCGTCGCCCGCCTCGACGCACTCGCGGCCGAGCAACTCGCGGAGCGTCCCGACGAGTATCGCGATCGCGGGATCCAGGCGATCGCGGCGGAGGCGGCGGGCATCACGCCGGGCATCCGTACCGCGCAGATCGGCATCTTCGGCGTCATCGCCGTCGTCGTCGGCCTGCTCCTGCTCCTCGCGTGCAGCAATGTCGCGAGTCTCTTCCTTGCGCGCGCGAACGACCGGGCATGCGAGATGGCCACACGCCTCGCGCTCGGCGCGGGCAGAGGGGCGCTCGTTCGACAGCTGCTCGTCGAGAGCCTCGTCTATGCGGCCGCGGCGGCGGGCGCGGGCCTGTTCCTGGCTTCGATGGCGATCGGACTCGTCAACCGGATCTCGCTGCCCATCAGCGTGGCCGTCCGGCCCGACCTCCGGTTGAGCGCGCCGGTCCTCGCCATCACCGCGCTGATCACCGTGGTCACCGCGCTGATCTTCGGCCTCTGGCCCGCCCTTCAGTCCACGCGTCCTTCCGTCGTCTCGGCGCTCAAGGGGGAGGCGGCAGCGGGAGGCGTCCGCTCGCGGGCGCGACGCGCCCTCGTCGTCCTGCAAGCAGCCCTCTCGATGATCCTCCTCACCGGCGCCGGACTCTTCCTCGCGAACCTCGAGCGCGCGACCGCGGTCGAGAAGGGCTTCGTCAGTGACGGTCTGCTGCTCGCGGGTGTCGACCCCTCGCTCCAGGGCTACTCGCGTGCGGCGACCGAGCAGTTCCAGGGCGCTCTGCTGGGGCGCCTGCAGGCCTCCCCGATGGTCGTGTCGGCTGCCTTCGTCGCCGATCCGCCGCTCGGCATCGGAAGCAGCGAGGACGACGTGGAGATCCCGGGTCGCGCGCGGAGACCGGAGGAATCGATGTCGATCTTCTTCTCCGGGACCACTCCCGGCTACTTCGAGACGATGGGCACGCCCGTGCGAGGGCGAGACTTCGGTGCCCGCGACGATTCGTCGGCGGCCGCGGTGATCATCGTGAACCAACGCTTCGTGGATCGGTTCTGGCCCGGAGAGGACGGGCTGGGCAAGGTGGTCCGATTCGACGACCGCGAGCGCACCATCATCGGGATCGTCCCCACGGGGAAGTACCGCAGCCTCGGTGAGGATCCGACCGCCTACCTTTGGCTACCCCAGGCGCAGCAGTGGCGCGCCGCGATGAACCTCGTCGTCCGCACGCGTGGCCTGCCGGACGAGGTGAGGGGACTGATCCGCCGCGAGGTCGCCGCGCTCGACCCGAACCTGCCGCTCGCGGGGCCTCACAGCATGGATGAGCATCTCGGCTACGTGCTGCTGCCCGCCCGGATGTCGGCGATGGCCTTCGGTGCGTTCGGTGGCATCGGCCTCCTGCTCGCGGCCATCGGGCTGTACGGCGTGATGGCCCACGCCGTGTCGCAGCGGACGCGCGAGATCGGGATCCGGATGGCCATCGGCGCCTCACCGAGGCAGGTCGTGGGCTCCCTGGTGCGCGAGGGCGTCACGCTCGTCGCAATCGGCACGATCGCGGGCATCCTCGCGGCGACCGTTGGGGCGTCGCTCCTCCGGCACCTGCTCCTCGGCGCCGGGGGGAATCTGGCGATGACGTGCGCGTCCGTCGCCGTGCTCCTGCTCACCGTCGCCCTCGTCGCGACGGTCCTCCCGGCACGGCGGGCCTCGGCGATCGACCCGGCGATCGCGCTTCGCCGCGAGTAGTGGGCCTCACGCCCGGGGATGCCGTCCCACCGGAGCGGCGAGTCAGCACCTCGCCGCCCTCCGCTGCCTCTGGATGTCGTAAGGTCCGCCGTCCTCCGACCGGAGTCCACCTGATGCGCCCCCCCATCGCCCGCCGCATACTGCTCACGTCGTCCCTCCTGCTGCTCGCCACGCGGCCGCTCGCCGCGCAGCCGGCGGCGGCACCGCCGGCATGGATCCACGTCGCCACAGGCGATGCGCGTTCGTACTACACGAACGCCTGGTGGGTGGAGTCGAAGGATGGACTGGTCCTCATCGACGCGATGTGCCTGCGGAGCGACGTCGAGAAGCTGATCGCGGCGATGCGCTCGACGGGCAAGCCGCTCACGGCGGTCTTCATCACGCATCCGCATGCGGACCATTTCGGCGGGATCGCCCAGCTCAAGGCGGCCTACCCTGACGCAGTCATCATCGCGACCCAGCAGACCCGCGACGCGATGCGGGGGGTACACGACGGGGCGCTCGGTCCGGGTGGATGGCTCACCGCACTCGGCGCCGAGTACGAACGGACGCTGCACCACCCCGACCGGATCGTGCCGTCCGGCACCACGCTCTCGCTCGCGGGGCTCACGTTCACGATCCGCGACTACGGGCCCGCGGAGGCGGAGAACAACAGCGTGATCCACCTGCACGAGCTCAATGCCCTCTTCACGGGCGACCTCACCGTGGCCGGCGGGGCATACTACATCGGCGAGCAGCACTCGCGCCTCGCCATGCTCGCGCTCGGTGCGCTACGCACCGACTTCCCGAACGTGCAGCTCGCCTACTCCGGACACTTCGCGCCGATGCCGCTCCGGACCGTCGTCGAGGAGAATCTCGAACAGCTGCGGTTCTTGCGACTGTCGGCTGCCGCGGAGCTCGCGGACTCGGCGTCACGCACGCCGAGCGGCGGCTTGTCGGACGAAGCGATGCGTCGGCTCACTCGGACGTACGCGGGGCACATCAGGATGCGGTATGCGTATGGGATGGGTCCGGCCGCCATCGCCCAGATGAACGCCATGGGGATCGTCGCCGAGCTCCGCGCGGACTCGGTCCCCATCCGAGTGCCGCCCATCCACGAGCGTGTCCGCGCCGGGGTGCGCCCTCTGCGCTTCCTCCTCGGGCGGTGGAGCGGCACCCAGTTCCCGGCGGACTCGGGCGCGCCGTCGACGGCGCGCGCGATCGACATCGAATCGGAGTTCGGACCGGTCCTCGGGGGCGCGGCGCTCGAGGGGCGAATGACCGCACCGGGGTATCGATTCGTGCTCACGCTCGCCTACGATGTGGCGCAACAGCGCTACCGGGTCTCGGCACTTGATGATGTCTCCGGGCTGCTCGACATCTTCGAAGGTGGGTTCGGCGAGGACGGGGCGTTGACGGTCGACAACGTCCGCACGAACACGTTCTACAAGAACGCGAACGGCGCTCGCGTCCATACGCGACTCCGATTCGCGCCGGCGGCGGGAGGACTCTTCCATCTCGAGGTGAAGGATTCGATCGATGGAGGCCGGACGTGGGTCGAGTCAACGCGATACGTCGCGACGCGCCGTCTCCTGCCCTGATCCTCTCTCGGAGCCACGTCGATGCGCACTCTCGGGTTCTCCCTGGTCGTCTTGTCATTCGCACTCGTGCCGGTGGTTGCCGCCCAAGGGGCCGGTGTTCCGCGTAGCCCGGCAGCAGCACGAGAACGACTCCGCGTCTTCGAAGGGAGCTATCGCGTCTCCTCCGGCACCCCCGGGGATACCGCCATGTCCATCTGGCGCTGGCGGCCGATCCTCGGCGGCAAGTACCTCGAGCTCGAGGAGACCTTCCGAGTCCCGTTCCGCGTGACCGTCGGATTCGACTCGACGGCGCAGCGCTACCGGATGAGCCTCCTCGACGCCGGCTCCGGTGCCGTGGACATCTACGACGGCGACTTCGACGCGAGCGGGGCACTCGTCCTGCGGAACCCGCAGTTCTGGCGCGTGACGCTCACGCCGACCGACAGCGGGATGCTGTGGCTCTTCGCGCACTCCACGGACGGCGGCGCGACCTGGCGGCAGAATCCGACGTCAGAGATGATCCGGGTCACCGAACCCGCCGGAGCTCCTCCAGCGAACGGAGATCCCCGCGCGGGATCACCGCCGACGCCGACGCTGTGCGCGCAGTGAGCGCCCGCACCGCCTCCGTGGCGACGACGCCGAGCCCGAATGCGACGAGCAGCCAGAGCATGAGCGGCCGGCGCAATGACCGCAGCACCTCCCGACGCACCGCCTCCCGATGGACGGTGCGCGCCGCGATCTGCGGCCAGAGCTCGGGCGCCCCGTAGGTCCGTCGCCGCTCGAGCGCCGCGGCCTCCCGCAACTCGCGGTCCTCGAGGGCGTCGTGATCGTGACTCATGCCGAGAGCGCCTCCCGCAGCCGCGCGCGAGCGCGCGCCAGCTGCACGCGGACCGTGCTCTGTGCCATGCCGAGCAGATGGGCGACATCGTCCGTCGAGTGCCCCTCGACGTCGTGCAGCACGAAGACCTCGCGCGCGCGCCCCGTCAGCGTCTCCATCGCCCGGTCGAGCGCGATGCGACGCATCGGTGCCGGCGTCGCGAACGGTGAGACGCCCCCCGACGACGGTTCAGGGAGCGCCGAGGCGAGATCGTCCGCGAGCGCGACGCGCGCCAACCGGCGCCGGTCCGAGCGCTTCACGTTGAAGACCGTGTGGAGCGTCACCCGGTGCACCCAGCCGCCCGCATCCTGCGGGTCGTCAAGCGCCCCCCATTGTTCCCAGATCCGCACGAACACGTCCTGCATCCATTCGCCTGCCTTCACGCGGTCGCCGCAGAGCCGGAAACAGGTCGCGAAGACCTGCTCCCGGTGGGCGCGGTAGAGGCGTTCGAACGACTCGGCGTCGTTCGAGGGGGCGACGGAGGGCATCATGAATCCTATCACACCGGCGGGGCCGGAGACGCTTACGCGGACACGCCGGTAAGCGGACGAGGGGCGACGGGTGTGAAGTCAGCATGCCCATCTCATGCTCTCGTTCGACCATTCGCCGACGCGCAGTCGCCGCCGCGATCGCCTCCGGACTCCTCGCCGCCGTCGTCGCGGTGCCCCTCCTCGCGCAGACCTCCCGCCCTGCCCCACCCTGTGACTGTGCCGCCATCCTCTTGGGGACCGTCGAACGGATCGAAGCGGACTATGTCGCCTTCCCGCTCGAGGTCCGCGGCGACCGCGCCATCGCGTGGCGCGCGCACGTCGATTCACTGCGACCGTTGGCCGCCGGTGCTCACGCCGGCACCTGTTCGGCGCTCCTGCGACGACTCGTCCGCTTCTTCCATGACGGACACCTCCTGATCCTCGATCGGCCCGCGGCCGACTCCGCGGGACTGACGGCTCGGCGCGATGCCCGACCGCGGCACCCGATCTCGGCGAGCGACCCGTGGAACGAGCGCGCCGTGCGCGATTCACTGATCGCCCGACGCGCGCGCGGCATCGTCCTCGCGCCCGTCGAAGGCATCTGGCGCGGGCCGGGGTACCGCATCGCCGTGATCGCAAAGGGCGATGCGCGCGATCGTGCGACGGGCGTGGTGGTCGCGGTCGACAGCGGGCCCTGGGTGCCAGGACAGGTACGCGCCGAGTTCGTCCGCGACGACGACGGCAAGTGGGTCGCCACGGTGTGGGACGACACGTTCCTGCCGCGGACGTCGCCGGTGGAGCTCTCGCGCGGCGCGCTCCTCCGGATGGCACCGATGCTCTGGGGCCGCGTCGATCCCTCCGAGGCGCTCGCGTTCATCGACACGCTCGACCCACGGCGGCCAGTGATCGATTTCCCGGACGACTCCACGGCGGTGATCTCCGTCGTGACGTTCGATCCGGCCTACGGCGGCGTACTCGCCGCGGCCATCGATGCCGCATGGGATCGTCTTCGCACCCGACAGCGCCTCGTGGTCGACCTGCGCGGCAACGAGGGTGGGAGCTCGGGACAGGTGGCGCCGTTGCTCCCTTTCCTCTGGAGCGACCGTCTCCCGACCGACCAGGCCGACGCGACGAGGCCGGCAGAAGCGCTCGTGCGCAGTTCGCCCACGATGATCGCCGCGTGGGAGCGCATGGGCTGGACGCCGAAAGGGCTCGTCGATCGACTGCGCGCCCATCCGGGGGAGCTCATCCCGTTCGACCCGACCGCGCGCGAGCGACTTCCGCCGCGGCCGCGGAGGCGCCCGCGTGAGGACCAGCACGTGTTCGTCCTCACGGACGGCGCGACGGTCTCGGCGGCCGAGCAGGTCGTGCTCTGGGCCCGGCGCATGGGACGCGCGCCGATCGTCGGTGCGCCGACCGGCGGGAGCATCGACTACCAGTCGACGATCCTTGCACGGGTCGCGTGCCCGGCGATGGGACAGACGCTGTCGATGCCACTCATCGCGACGTCTGGGCGACTGCCAGCGGGTGGGCACAATACGACGGGCGTCGTGCCGGATCGGAGCATCTCGACGTCCGGTGCGTGGCTCACGGAGCTGCGTCGCCCATGATCGTCCGACAGTGCGGTTGGCTCACCCCGACGGTCCATCCTCGCGGCGGAACGATTCATCCCGCGGGAGTGGCACCGCGCGGCGGCGCTCTCCTAGGATGCCGAGATGACGATTCGCGCCCTCGCGACGATGTTCGCGCTGCTCGCCTGCGTCGCCTCCGCCCAGCGGTCCACGCATGGGCTACCGGGGGAACGGGACGAGTGGCTCCGCGATCTGGCGCGACTCGAGGAGTACACAGCCACGAAGTACGCCAACTTCGACTGGAAGGTGCGGCACGGCGTGGACCCCGTCGCGCTGCACGCGCGCACCGACACGCTCCTCCGGAAGGCGACGAGCACGCGCGAAGCGCGCGCCGCGCTCGTGGCGTTCGTGACTGCGTTCCAAGACGGGCACTTCTCGGCGCGCGCCATTCGGAGGGGTCCGGCTGACGGTTCCGGCGTCGAGTGGCCGCCGCGCGATGCGCCGGCGCTCTCCCTTTGCCGTGCGTTCGGATATCGCGCGGAACGGTCGCGCACCGCGTTCGCACGGCTGAATGACTGGCGCGCGATCTCGCTGCCTCGACTCCCCTTCACGGCGGGCGTCATCGAACGCGAGGGCGACCGGATCGCGGTGCTACGCATCCACTCCTTCGGTCACGAACCGCATGGATGGGCATGCGAGTCCGCGTGGCCGGAGGTGCATGCCCGCTTCACGGGAGCGCAGTGCGACGACGCCTGCGCGAGCGCGCTCCGCCGCGCGATCGGCGACACGCTCGCCGCGGCCCTCGCTGAAGCCGTGCGGACGCTCGCGCGCGAACGACCGTCCGCCTTGATCATCGACGTCACGGGCAACGGCGGCGGCACCGAGTGGGCGAGCAAGGCCGCACGGGCCATCACTCCGCGCCCGCTGCCCGCGCAGCGGGTCGCCTTCATCCGCAACGACCGCCACCGCGCTCGGCTCGAGCGCTCACTCGCCCGTGTCGACAGCGCCCTGCCGCTGGCCGTGCCCGGCCGGTGGCGCGACACGCTCGCCGTCTCGCGCGATCGCCTCGCCGCAGCGATCGAGTTGGCGCGAACGCCGTGCGATCGGTCGCGGGTCTGGCAGCTCGGCGTCGGGTCGCTCGTCTGCGACGGGCTGATCACCGGCCTCTGGACCGCCGGCCCGGTGCCGATGCTCGCCCCGGGATTCGCTCCACCGGGGGCGCTCACGCACGAGATCAACTCGCTCGCGCATTCCGGGTCGGTGAACGGCGGCTGGACGGGTCCGCTCGTGCTGGTGACCGACGGCGCCTCGGCCTCCGCGACCGAGCAATTCGTCGCGGAGCTCGTCGACGGCGCCGAGGCCTGGGTGGTCGGCGCACGCACCTACGGCTCGGGCTGCGGCTTCACCTCGGGAGCTGAGTACCTCGACCTCCCCGCGGTCGGACTGCGCGTCCGCGCGCCCGACTGCGTGCGCCTCCGGCCGGACGGCACGAGCGAGGTCGCCGGCATCGCGCCCACCCACGACGCGCGCTGGGCGGCGGGCGACGGCGCCCGCGTGCGCGCGGAGAAGGTCATCGGGCTGCTGCGCCGCGTGCACCAGTCCGGCGACACCGCGACGGTGCGCCACGGCTGGGTGGTCACCCTGGGGCGGGACACCGTGCAGGTCGAGGAGGCGCGACGCGTCGGCAACGAGATCACCGGCGTGCTCATCACGCGCGCCCCCGCGGTGCGCGAGTTGCGATATCGGATCCTCCTCGGCGACGACAGCGCACTGCGCCGCTATGAGCAGGCGGACGTGAACGCGCCGTCCGGCGCGCCCGATCCCTTCGCATCGGTGATGGAGTTCACGGCCGACAGTATCGTCCGCCACGCGGTCGCCCGCGGCGCCGCCGTCACGCACCGCATCGCCGCGCCGCATGGCGGGTTCCCGTTCGGGACCATCCCGCTGGGATCGTCATTCCAGGTGCTCGAACTCGCGGTCGCCGAGGCGCGTCGCGCCACCAGCGATTCAGCGCGGAGCTTGGTGCGCCTGAGTCCGGCGGCGTTCCAGCAGGCGCCGAGTCGGACGCGCATCCTGTTCGCGTCGGCGGACTCCGTGGAGATCGACTACTTCGGGCAGGGGCGTTTCGGCGTCAAGCTCGACGCGCTCGGCCGCCTCATCCGCTCGGACTGGCGTGGCACGACCTACCAGGTCCGCGTCGAGCGCGCAGCCGACATCGATGCCACGGCCATCGCGCAGCGTTGGCGCGAGGACGGTCGCAACGGCACCACCTTCGGTGCACTCTCGCCTCGCGACACGATCCTCGCGCAGGCGAACGGGGCCGCGATCCGCATCATCCACGGTAGCCCGTCCACGCGGGGGCGCCGCATCTGGGGCGGCGTCGTGCCGTGGGGGACCGTCTGGAGGCTCGGCACGGACATGGCCACGCACTTCGAGACCTCGGCCGACCTCCGCCTCGGCGCGAGCGTCGTTCCGGCCGGTCGCTACACGCTCTGGATGCTGCCGACCGAGGAGGGAGCGCAGTTGATCGTGAGCCGCCTCGTCGATGTCTTCGGGACCCAGTACGCTCCGGCGCGCGACCTCACCCGCATCGCGATGGTGCGGCACGGGCTCGAGCGCGAAGTGGAGCGGCTCAGCATCTCGGTCCGGGACGGCCAGCTGATCATCGCCTGGGGTGATGCCGGCTACGCCGTGGGGCTCACCGCGGCTGCCACGCCTCCATCACGGTGACCGTCGCAACGGCCGCGACGACGTGCTCCGGTCGACGAAGATGATGCCATCGAACTCGAGCGGGACCACGATCGCCATCTCGAATCCGAAGTCGTACGCGGCGTAACCGATGCTCCGCACAATGTGCGGCGCCCAGAGCCAGGCTCCCTCCGGGTCATCCTCGCGCACCCGCACGTCGACGATGAGGCCAGGGCGCCCGTCCGGACGTGGCAAGGCACCGAGCATCGCCTCGACGCTGCCGGACGGTGCGGGATACCCGCGGGCCGCGATGAGCGCATGATCCGAGAGGCTGCGCGTCGCCGTGTATTCGCCCTCGCGCGTGAGCAGACTGAAGGCGCGATAGTCCAGCCCGTACGAATGCGCCAGATAGGCGCCCATCTGCGCCCCCGCGTTCATGCTGCGTCGCGGATCCCCGCCCCGACTGACGTGGAGGTCGTGCGCCCAGACGATGGTGCGCGCGCCGCGATGCGGCCCGCGCACGACCCAGGCGAGGTTGGCCGCCATGAGGGAGTCGCGGAGGGGCGACGCGAGCGTGACGTTCAGGAGGGCGGCCTGCCGGAACAGGTCGGCATCGTGCACCGCCGCCTCGGTGCGCGCGGAGTCACGCGCGGTGCGCGCACGCGCCAGCCACGCGACGCGACGCGCGCGCACCTCGCCGACGATCGAGTCGGCCGTGGCGTGCCAGCGCGCCCGGGTCGTGTCGGGCACGTTCGGCGTCGCGAAGGACGCGGCCGCGCGGTACTCCGCGGTGCGCGCGGCCACCGTAGCACCGTGGGCCGGGTCGGCGGTGGCGAGGAAGCCGAGCAGCGAGTCCATCGGCTCCCGGTGATCCTGCATGTCGTAGCCGACGACCCGTACCTTGTGCAGCGCCGTGGCGTTATGCGTTCGCATCCACTCGAGGAGCGCCAGCATCTCCTCGGTGTTCCAGACGGCGAAGACCGAGCGCAGGGCGTCCCGCGCCGAGCCGGGACCACCATTGACCCAGGCGTCGATCCGCGCGACGGCACGCTGATCGGCCTCGAGCGCGAAGACGGTGAAGCCCCGCCGGCGCACCAGGTGCTGGATGACCCGGTGCTTCACGGTGAAGAACTCGCTCGTGCCATGCGTCGACTCGCCGAGTCCGACGACCCGCGCGTCGCCGATGATGCGGTCGAGCAGGGCGAGATCGGCGGCCTCGGTCGCGGCCTCCTCGGGACCGGTGCGGACGAGCGGGACGCTGCGCGCGGCGAGCCATCGCGACTGGTCGGCCGTTGGTGGTATGCCCGTGTCGAGGTGGTCGACCACGACGCCGTCGACCGTGAGCGCGAGGTCATCGAACCAGGCGGTGCCGCTTCCTTGGACGGCTGGCATGATCACGAGCGAGTGGATGCTCGGGTCCCGCGGGACATCGATCGCGAGCGCGAATCGCTGCCACGGACCATCAGGGGTGGCACTCGTCAGGCGGCCGGTGTCGGCCGCCGGAACGACGCGGTCGCCCCACGCCTCGAGTGTCACGAACGCGCGACCGCGCACCGAACGGCCTCGGATCGCCCCCGTGAGCGTGACCCGCTTGCCGCGCGTGAAGGCGCCCGGCAGTTGCAACATGAGGCCACGCGCCGGGGCATCCTCGGCGGTGTCCGCCGCGACGATGCGCAGGCTTCGCCTGCCCCGCGCACTGGTCGCCGTGTCGAGCGAGAAGCGCGCGGTCGGCCCTGCCGCGAAGGCCGACCAGCCTCGCGACCAGCCCCACGCCTCGTCCTCGAGACTCGCACTCGGGATCTCGAAGTCGAGGTTGAGTGGGCGCTGTGCCTGCGCGGCGCCGGCCAGGGCGAGATTCACGACACAGCTGGCGAGCAGGAGTCGACGCATCGGCATGTGAAGAATGCTCCGCGCGACACACCCGCACCGCAACTCGACTCGCCCCTACGGCCGTACGCTCCGTCCCGCGAAGGAATCCCGCCGGGCGCCGCGAGTGCCCTATTCGTCACCATGCCACGTCCCATCCGCGCACTTCTCCTCGGGGTCGTCCCCGGGTTCCTCGTCGCCCAGGAGCCCGCCCCCCGACAACTCCCCGCCGCGACGCGGGAAGCCCCCGACGCCTTCTCCCGCATCACCGGGCTCTTCGAGCTGCCCGACGGCCGCCTCCTCGTCAGCGACGGCCGCGAACTCGCGGTGCACCTCGTGGACCTCGCGCGCGGCACCAACAAGCCCGCCGCGAGCAAGGGACGCGGCCCCCTCGAGTACGGACAGCCGGGCGGTCTGTATGCGATGCGCGACGGCGAGATCCGCTTGCTCGACCAGATCCAGCGCCGCTACCTGCGCTTCTCCCGCGCCGGCGCGCCGCTCGGGACGGTCCCGTTCGAATCGGTCGGGGGCGGCATGAGCTTCAGCTCGAACTCCGCCGACCCGCACGTGCTCGACGGCGATGGCGCCGAGTACGCCCGCGAGGCGTTGGGGCGCGTCGCGCGCGACGGGGAAGCAACGGAGAGCTGGGTCACGCGCCGCAGGGGCGAGCGCCTCGACTCCCTCGTGAAGCTCCGCAATCCGTTCACGGCCGTCGACGAGTCCCAGGGATTCCGCATGATCCTGCGCGTCGCCTTCTCCCCCGCCGACGGCTTCGCGGTCGCGCGCGACGGCGCCGTGGCGATCGTGCGCGCCGAGCCGTACCGCGTGGAGTGGCGGGAACGGAACGGGCGCGTCGTGCAGGGGCCGGTGTACGCCTTCGAGGCGCTGCCGATCACCGCGGCCGACCGGGAGGCGGTCGCCGCCGACCGACGCGGGGCCACGCTGCCGGGGAACGTGCGCATCAATCGCCCCGACGGGACGCCGATCACTGGGCAGCTCTCCGTGCCCGAGGCACGGTTCGCCGCGGCCAAGCCGGCGTTCGCGCCGGAGGGCATCATCATCGACCGGCAGGACCGCGTCTGGGTGCGACGACACACGGCGCGAGGCGCACCCGAGGTGTACGACGTGTTCGACCGGCGCGGGATCCGGGTGGACCGGGTGCAGTTGCCCCAGCGCACCTTGCTCGCGGGCTTCGGCGCCGAGGCGATCTATCTCGCGCGCGCGGACGAGGATGACCTGCTCTGGGTGGGGCGGGTGCCGTAGCCCGAGCGGGCGTGTGCATCCGATCGAAGTCGAGGTGGCGCCCGCGCTTCAGGTGCGCGAGTTTATCCACGCCGCCACGGCCCGATCGGTCCGTACGCGCGGCCCGACTCCCTGCCTCGACGCCCGTGCACCAACCCATCGCGGTCTCGCTGTACGATCAGGCGGCACAGGTGCGATGGATCCTGCACGCCGCCTGCGCCGCGACGTTCACGCTCGCGATGAGTCTCCTCGCGTTCCGCCTGCGGCGCCCCGTCATGCGGACCATCGCCACCGTCTGGTGGTGGCAGCTCGTGATCGCGCTCAACCTCGTCGCGTACTTCTACTGGCGCGCCTGGTTCACGGAGCACGCGCTCATCCAGTACCTGGGGACGCTGGCGCTGCATCTCCCCTCCTTCGCGTCCGCCCCCCTGCTCCGCCGGCTGCGCGCGACGGTGGAAGGCGCCGCGGTCACCGGCGTGCGCGATTCGGAGCACCTGGGACGCTGGGCCGCTGCAGCGGTCGCGACCACCGTGCTCTTCGAGGCGGCGCGGGCGACCTGGCCCGAGGCGGCCACCACGCTCACGTACATCGTGTCGCGGAGTGTGGCGGCGGTCCCGTACCTCTACGCCCTCTGGCCCCTCGGACGCCCCGGCCCCGCCGGTGCCGTGCGCGAGGCGCCGTTCACCGCGAGCGCCCTCCGCTTCGCCCTCGCGCTTCGGGCGGTCGTCATCGGCGTCGATCTCGTCGTGCGGCTCGTGCCCTGGGCCGACACCGCCGCGGGTGCCCTCAACTTCTTCGTCGTCACGAGCAACCTCGTGGGGCTGGTCGCGTTCGGCACGATCCTCCTCTTCGTCGCGCTGGAGAACGAGCGCGCGGCCACCATGCGGCAGGCCGCGGCCCTCCACGCCGCCGAGTTGCGCGACGCGCGTTCGCAGCGCCTCCAGAGCCTCGGCCGCCTGGCGAGCGGCGTCGCGCACGACTTCAACAACGTGCTCACGGTCGTGGTCGGCGCCTCCAGCGAGGCGAGTCGCATCGCGCCGCGCGACGCGCGTCTGCAGGAGGAGATCGCCGCCATCGAGACCGCCGGTCGTCAAGGAATGGCGCTCACGCGCCAACTGCTCGACTACGCGCGCCAGCGCCCCACTACCGAGCAGCACTTCGCCCCGGCCGATGTGGTGCGCGGCATGGCCCCCATCTGCGACCGGCTCATCGCCGCGCCACACCGCCTCCGCTGGGCGGTGGAGGCCACGGCGCGCCTCCGTATGGATGCCTCGCAGTTCGAACAGGTGGTGATGAACCTCCTCGTGAACGCCCGCGACGCCATGGACAAGACCCCGGGCACCGTGACGGTGTCGCTCGCGGATGCCGAGGTCACCGACGCAGCGAGCGAACAGCGGACACTGCTCCCCGGCCGCTACATCCGGCTCAGCGTCGCGGACACGGGGAGCGGCATCCCCGCCGATCTGCTGCCGAGCATCTTCGACCCCTTCGTCACCACGAAGGAAGCGCGCGGAGGCACCGGGCTTGGCCTCGCGACGGTGCAGGAGATCGCCCGTGCGCAGGGCGGTGACGCGTTCGTCGAGAGCACCGTCGGCGTCGGCACGACGGTCACCGTCTGGATGGCCGTCGCGGGGCCGTCCCCCGCCTAACCTTCGCGGCGCAGCACCGCCTCGCGCACCCGCCGGATGTCCTCAGGCGTGGTGCGGCAGCAGCCGCCCACCCACGAGGCGCCGGCCGCGAGCCACTCGTCCACTCGCGCGGCGAACGGCGTCGCCGTTCCCTCCCAGCAGCGGCCACTGGCGCTCCACACCTCGCCCGAGTTCGGATAGACCACGATCGGCTTCGCGGTGCCGGACGCGAGCGCGCGCACGAGCCCCGGGACGAACTCCGGGTCCACGCAGTTGATCCCGATCGCCACGACCTGCGGCTCCGCGTCGAGCAGGCGCGCGCAGACGACGATGGGGTCGCCCGCCGACGTGTGCGCGTCGTCGCGGCAGCTGAACGAGACCCAGGCACGCGCCTCGGGATGTGCGTGCAGCGCGCGCACGATCGCGCGCGCCTCCAGCAGCGAGGGGATGGTCTCGCACGCGAGGAGGTCGGGGGCCGCGCCGAGCAGCGCCGCGATGCGCGGGCCGTGGAAGGCATGCAGCGCATCCTCGTCGAGGCCGTAGTCGCCGCGATACTCCGAGCCATCGTGGCGAGTCGCCCCGAACGGCCCGACCGACGCCGCGACGCGCAGGGGCCGCGTCTCGCCCGGGTGCCGCGCGTGGAAGCGCGCGCGCGCGTTCCGGGCGAGCGCGACCGACCGGTGCAGCAGCGTGACGGTCTCCTCATGCGTGCACCCGCGCGCCGCGAACCCTTCGAAGCTCGCCTGATAGCTGGCCGTGATCGCGACGTCCGCTCCCGCCTCGAAGTAGTCGAGGTGCACAGCCTCGATCACCTCGGGTGCGTCGCGCAACGCGCGCGCCGACCACAGGGCGTCGGAGAGGTCGAGGCCGCGCGCCTCGAGCTGCGTGGCGAGACCGCCATCGAGGACGAGCCGCGTCACCGGGCGACGCCGAGGAATCGCCGCATCGCCTCGAGCTCGGCGTCGAGCGCGCGACGGAACGCCGGGTCGCGCGGTGCGCGCCCCGAGACGTACCCCGTCTCGTGGATGAGCCGTCTGTCCTGCACCGAGAGGTTGGCCCAGCCGATGACGGCGTCGCGCCAGAGCAACGGCAGCGCGTAGTAGCCACGCACGCGCTTCGGCGCCGGCGTGTACGCCTCGAACCGGTACTCCCAGCCCCAGAAGAGCGCGAACCGCCGCCGGTCCCACACCACCGGGTCGAATGGGGCCAGCAGCCGCACGCGGTCCGGCTGCTCGACCTGCCGGATCCGCTCGCCCGCCGGCCAGTACCAGTCCACGCCGTCCACACGCCGCGAGCCGAGTCGGGCTCGCGCACGGCGCAGCGCTGCGGTGCGATCCGCGCGCCAATGCGGCGCCCCCATCACGAGCCCGCTCGCGAGCCACCCGAGCGTCGCGGCCGGCACGGGAGCGTACTTGGCCACGGCGACGTCGAAGAGCGCGTCGAACGCGTCGCGTGGATCGGGCGGCGCGGGTGTCGGTTCCCGCACGGCATACGTGCGCACGCCGCTCTCGCGCCGCGCGATGCGCAGGAGTCCGTGGAAATGCATCGCGTCGAGCAGCTGCGTGCTCGCATTGCTCCGCCCGCCGAACCAATTCTGCGTCTTGCCGTGCGCGAACGCGGCATCCACCTCCCGCGGATGCACCACGCCGCGCTCGCGCACGAACGCGAGCACCGACGCGGCCTGCCTCCGCCGCGCCGCCGACCAGGAGGCGCGCGCGCCGCGCGGGTGCATGAGGGCCTGCGTCGCGCGCGGGAGGAAGCCGTAGTTGACGAAGAAGTCCTCCTCGACCTGCAAGCGCGGGTAGCGCCGCTCGAGGTCGCCTGCCGCATAGTCCTTCACGCGATGCCGCAACGTGAGATCCTGCGCGCGGGCCGGCGCGCGGATGGGGTCCGCCTGCACGAAGCCCAGGCGCGCGATCGCCTTGGGGAGCGTGGTGGGCGCGAAGAGACTGCGCGCGAGCGCGTGGGCGCGCAGGGCGGCGATGGTCATCGGCGGACGACGCGGACGGACAGGCGGACCGGGCGGAGCATGGCGGGAACCTAGGGGGCGTGACCACGGCGAGCCATCCCGCGCCTCGCGCTTCACCCGACCTCCGGTGCGGCGTAGCTTGGTGTGCCATGCACCCCTTCCTGACGTCTGCCGTCCTCATCGCCCTCGCCGCCACGCCGATGCGCGCGCAGGCGATCGTCCGCGACTCGCTCTCCTCTCCGCGCCTCGCCTGGGAACTCGTCCGCGTTCCCGCGGGCGACGTCACCATCCCAGGGGCCAACGGCCCTTTGCGCAAGCAGGTCCCGGCGTTCGAACTCCTGCGCACCGAGGTGCCCTGGGAGCTCTACGACGTCTTCTATCTCCGCCTCGATGTCCCGCGCGAGTCCCGAAGCGGCGTCGATGCCAGCACGCGCCCGTCGCGCCCGTACGGTGCCCCGGACCGTGGGTTCGGCCATCGGGGCTACGCCGCCATCTCGCTCACGCATGCCAGCGCCATGCGGTTCGCCGCCTGGCTCTCCGAGCGCACCGGGCACACCTACGCCGTCGCCACGGAGGCGCAGTGGCAGCGCGCCGCCGACCTCGCCTTCGCCGGCGTCGATCCCGCCGGGTACGCCGAGCACGCCTGGATCGCCGCGAACGCCGAGGGCGCACCGCATCCCATCGCCACACGCGCACCCGACCGGCTCGGCCTCCACGACCTCCTCGGCAACGTCGGCGAGTGGGTCACCACCGAGGACGGCACCGGCGTGCTCCGCGGCGGCAGCTTCCTGACCCTGCGCGACGCCCTGTCGGTCACGCTCCGCGAGCGGCAACTTCCCTCCTGGAACTCGACCGATCCGCAGGACCCCAAGAGCCGCTGGTGGCTCTCCGATGGCCCCTTCGCTGGCTTCCGACTCGTGAGGATCCTTTCCACACCATGAGCATCTCGCGCCGCACCTTCGCCACCATCGCCGCCGCGGCGGCCGCCACCGCCGCCCTGCCCTCCAAGGCCTTCGCCATCGGCCGGCGACGCAACGCCGACCCCATCCGCATCGGTGTCATCGGTTGCGGCGGGCGCGGCACCGGCGCGGCGCGCAACGCCGTCGAGGCCAGCGAGAACGTCCTCATCACCGCACTCGGCGACCTCTTCCCCGACCGCATGGCCGACGCACGCCGCGGCTTCGACAAGACCGCGACGGAGAGCGCGAGGTTCGCCGCGGCCTACAAGGTCACCGACGACAAGGTCTTCACCGGCTGGGACGCCTACGAGAAGGTCCTCGCCACCGACTGCGACCTCGTGATCCTCGCCTCGCCCCCGGCCTTTCGCGCGATGCACCTCACGGCGGCGGTGAATGCGGGCAAGCACATCTTCGCCGAGAAGCCCGTCTGCGTCGACGTCGCCACCGCCATCCAGGCGTACGCGGCCGCAGACCTCGCCCGGCAGAAGGGGCTCGGCTACGTCGCCGGCACGCAGCGTCGACACGACCCGCGCTATGCCGACGTGATCAAGCGCGTGCACGATGGCGCGATCGGCGAGGTCATCACCGGGCAGGTCTACTGGAACCAGGGCGGACTCTGGAGCCATGCGCGCAAGCCGGAGTGGACCGATACCGAGTTCCATCTCCGCAACTGGCTCTACTACACGTGGGCATCGGGCGACCACATCGTCGAGCAGCATGTGCACAACCTCGACGTCGCCAACTGGGTGATGGGCGCGCACCCGGTGAAGGCGACCGCGATGGGCGGGCGCCAGACGCGCACCGACGCGGTGTACGGCCACATCTTCGACCACTTCGCCATCGAGTACGAATACGCCGACGGCCGGCGCATCACCTCGTTCTGCCGGCAGCAGGACGGCACGACGAGCCGCGTGCGCGAGGACTTCCAGGGCTCGCTCGGGCGCACCAACGCGGCCGACACCATCGAAGGGCGCAACGCCTACAAGGCGGCGGTGATCCCGGGGATGAACCCGTACGTCGAGGAGCATCGGGACCTCGTCGCGAGCATCCGCGCCGGACGGCCGCTCAACGAAGGGCGGCAGATCGTGGACAGCAACCTCACGGCGATCCTCGGGCGCGAGGCGGCGTACACGGGCCAGACGCTCACGTGGGACGAACTGATGGCGTCGAACCTCTCGATCCTGCCCAAGGAGTTCGCGTTCGGGGCATTGGCGGTGCCGGCGGTGCCGACGCCGGGCGAGACGACGTTGACGCGGTCCTTCAGCGAGGGGTGGTGAGATGGAGCGGAGAGAGTTCGTCAGCGCGCTCGGCGCGGCCGGGATGGGATGGAGGTTGAAGGATGAAGGAGGAAAGTCGAACAGCGATGCGCGAGCAGGACGCGGTTCACCTTCTTCCTCCATCCTTCAGCCTTCATCCGCTCCATTTGCGCTCGACTTCGCGCCGCACTTCGGGATGTTCGCGCGGAGTGCGGGGGCGGATGTCGTCGACCAACTCAAGTGGATGCATGACCAGGGGTTCCGCTCGCTCGAGGACAACGGGATGCGCGGGCGGCCGGTGGCCGAGCAGGAGCGGATCGCCCGGGAGATGTCGCGGCTCGGAATGCGGATGGGCGTATTCGTCCTCAATCCCGAGACGGCATGGACCACCACCTTCGCCGCGGGCGAGGCCTCGTTTCGCGAGTCCTTCCTCAAGGATGTCGATGCGTCCATCGAGGTCGCCAAGCGCGTCAACGCGAAGTGGGCGACGGTCGTGATGGGCACCGAGGCGCCGCGCCTCGAGCCGGAGTACCAGACCGCCAACGGGGTGGAGATCCTGCGCGCGGGAGCCGAGCGCTGCGAGAAAGCGGGACTCGTGATGGTGCTTGAGCCGCTGAATCGCCGCGACCATCCCAATCTCTTCCTCACGCGCATCCCCCAGGCCTTCCAGATCTGCCGGGCCGTGGACTCGCCGTCGTGCAAGATCCTCTTCGACATCTACCACCAGCAGATCACCGAGGGGAACATCATCCCCAACATGGATGCCGCGTGGTCTGAGGTCGCGTACGTGCAGATCGGCGACAACCCGGGCCGCAAGGAACCGACGACCGGCGAGATCAACTACGCGAACATCTTCGCGCACCTGAAGCGGAAGGGGTACGCCGGGGTGCTCGGCATGGAGCACGGGAACTCGCGCACGGGAGTGGAAGGCGAACAGGCCGTCGTCGCGGCGTACCGGGCGGTGGATCCGCGATGAGGTGAAGGGTGAAGGTCGAAGGGTGAACGTCGATGGCCGACCGGTCAGGGCTCGACGATGCGCAGCTGCAGGCGCTCGGCGAGCCCTCTGCGCTTCTCGGGAGGCATGAGCGCGAAGGCGGTGGCGAAGGCGTCGGTCATCCAGGCGCGGTCGCCGATCACGGTGATCTGCGGCGAGTCCGTCGCGCCGCGACCCGTGGTGGTGCGGAACACATGACCCTCGTGCCCGCCGCCGGTGACCGGAGCGAGCTGGGCGCGTGAGGCAGAGGTGCTCACGGCCCCGTTGGTGAGCGAGAGCAGCGTGTCGCCGCGCGACGTCTCCACGGCGATCACCCAACCCGACGCACCCGGCGGCGCGCCGCGCGTGACCACCTCGCCGCCCGCTTCGAGGAGCATCGACCGCACGCCCGCGGTGTCGAGCAGGCGCGCGACGTCGTCGAGGATCCATCCCTTCGCGATGGCGCCCAGGTCGAGCCGCATGCCGGGGCGCAGGAACCGGACGGCGAAGCCCGCGGAGTCGACCTCCACGCTGCGGTGGTCCACGGCCTGCCGCGCGATGGCGCGCGCGGAGTCGGTGATGGGCTGTCCGGTGCGCGCAGCCTCGCGCCAGAGGCGCGTGAGCGGGCCGACGGTGTGGTCGAACGCGCCGTCGGTGGCGGTGGCCGCGAACGCGGCGTGCCCGAGGACCTCGTGCAGCTCGCGAGAGACCGGGATCCACTGCCCCTCGGGCGCGAGCGCGATCCGGTTCAGCTCCGAGGTCGCGCGATGGTCGCTCATGATCCCGTCGAGTACCTCGATCCGCGCGAAGGCGCGCCCAGCGATCGCGCGCGCCGCCATCTCATCGGCGTGCACGAGGACCAAGCGCACCTCCATGCCGAGGTGGACCTCCCGGAACTCGTGTGCTCGCGAGAGGTCGGGGAGCGCGGGGGGGGTCTGGGCCGCGGCGGCGGACAACGGCGCGCACGCGATCGCGATCAGGCGGATGAGGCAGGTCAGGCGCATCGACCGGGAATGTAGCGTCGGCTGCCGCCGCCACGCCGCATTGAGCGGATCGCCGCACGGCGACATCTTATCGAGCATCGTCCTTCCCCGCTCCTCGCGCGCTCCCCGGCACCGCCCCCACATGCACAAGCACTCCTCACTCTCGCTGCCGGACCATGCGCGGAAGGCGGCCGTCCTCTCGTTGCGCTCGTACGCGGCGGACAACTTCGATGAGGAGCTGAGCGACCTCCAGGCGTCGTTGCTCCTCGATCATGTGATGACCGACATCGCCCCGTCGATCTACAACCAGGCCGCGGCGGACGCCCGCGCCTACGTGGAGGAGCGGGCCGCCGACCTCGAGGCCGCGTTGCACAAGGCGGAGTTCCCCCTCTCGGGACGGCGGAAGCGCTGATGCCACTGCACCGGCTCCCACGCCTCCCGCGCGCCGCGCTCGCGGTCGTGCTCCTGTTCGCAGCCCCTCACAGGGGCGCCGCGCAGAGCTGCGGGACCGACGGCGTGATCCTCGCCGTCTCATCGCCGATGCTCACCGCGGCCGACTCCTCGTACCTGCGGTCCGCCGCACGCGCGCTGGCGTACCGTTGGCCCGTTCCCAGCCGGCGTCGCGAGACCTACACGCAGTGGCGTCGCGTGCGTCGCCGGGCGCTGCCGCCCGAGCCGCGGTGGGCGGACGACTATGAACCGGCGCCCGGGACCCGCGCCGAGTTCCGCATCGTCATCCCGCGCCGCGGGAAGCCGCGCGCCGACGAACCGACACGCGCGAGCGGCGACGAGCTGTTCGACCGCAGCCTGCGGCTCATGGTGACGGATCCCATGCCCGCCTCACCGGAGCTGCCCCCCTTCCCGGCGTCCGTGGCGGGCGATTCGCTCGTGCTGACCGTCCACCTGGGTGCCCTGCCGGACTCGGTGCCGAGCGGCCACATCCGGTTCGCCGTGGCGCAGCGGCGGGTCGAACTGGTACCGGGCACGCTCGAGTTCAACGCGCCGCGCTCCGCCAGCACCCCTCCGGCCTCGCAGCGTTTCGCGACGATCAAGTATGACGTGAACGAGAACGGCCAGGTCGTGCCGTCGAGCCTGGAGATCCTCGATTCGTCGGACCGCGAGCTGGTGGACGCGATCCGCGCCGCCCTCAATCGTGCCCGGTTCCGCGCCGCCGAGCAGGGCTGCCGCCCGATCACGATGACGGTCGTGCAGACGTTCCGGGGGTGAGCGCTCCCCGCGAGAACAGCACCCCGCGGTCCGTCCCCACCAGCACGTGCTTCATGAGCGCCAGGGTGCCGGGATGCTCGAAGTACGCCGAGTGGATCCCGCTCTTCGTCTTCGGCCCCTGCTCGAAGAAGGGCGTGCAGTCCACATCCCAGACGTTGTCCGGCCGCGGCGTTCCGTTGGGGATCCCCGATCGCCCGAGCCGGCGCTTGCCGAAGTGCTTGAGTCCCGCGGAGACCCCCAGCACCTGGTCGAGCCCGCTATAGAGCGCGGTGATGCGATACGTGAGGTTCGCGAGAGCATCGCCGTCGCTGCCATCGGTCGTCTCGCCCGACGCGAAGAGGTCGTTGTCCACGTCGGCGGCGACCATCACCAGTTGGTTGATCAGGCTCACCAGCAGCGGCTGGTTGCGCCGCGACCAGGCCATCTGCGCCGCCTTCTGCAGCACGTAGTTCCCCATGCTGTGCGCGATCACCGACACCTTCGCGCGGCAGGCGAGCTTGGGGTCGCGGGTCGCCGCCTCCTGGCGGTCCAGGAGCCACACATAGAACCCGTCGAGCAGCTCGGCGAGGTCGGCCGCCGAGGCGCGCGCGTCCTTGCGGTCCGGCAGGTACGAAGTGGTCTGCCCGTCGGACGGCCACGTGAACAGCACGCACTCGCCCAATCCGCCCTCGCCGTGGTAGAGCGCCTTGCAGATGGAGGCGTACCGCCGTGCGGCGTCCTTCCAGTCGTTGTTGTAGCCGTGGACGAAGAGGGAGACGTGCTGTTGTTGCTCGTTGAAGTTCTCGTCCTTCAGCAGGGCGAACTTGTTCGCGGTGCCGGTGAGGAGTGTCTGGAAGCGCTCGCGCGAGACCTTGGTCCAGGCCGAGAGCCGGTCCAGCGGCCCGTCGGTCGCCGTCCAGAATGTGAGCCCGTCGCCGCGCTCTCCGGTGAGTCCGGTGGAGCCGACCTTGCGATTCGTGACCATCCAGTAGCGGGGCATCGCCGTTCCTCCCTGTGTCGGGTCCGTGACGGGCCATACGGTCGGGCGCGGACGCGACGACCGCAAGGGGGCCGGCGCGTCGAGCGGCCGACGGCCCGGGGGGGGAGCCCCCCCCCTGCGATTCGATTCTAGGCTTTCCTCCGGGCGCACCGCGTCACAACTTGCGCCTCCCCCTCCACTCACCGTCCCTCCCTCACGCCCCCTAACCGAGACTGACCATGGGCAAGCCGCTCGACCCCGCACACGACCACAAGATCTCCCTCGAGGCCGCCGCCGCGCAGACCGGCGCGTACCGGAAGGGGCGCCCGTCCGCCGCTGGCGACTGCGGCGCATTCAACGCCAAGCCGGTGCTCGAACTCCTGCAGCAACCGGGGTGCGTGGGAGTCCGCATCTATCAGGGCCTCAACAAGGCAGGGAATGCCTCGCTGGTCCTCGTCGGGGTGGATGCCGACGGGAACGACATGACCGGCGGCATGTTGATCGACAACATGATGCCCTGCCCGCCCTGGTGCAGCGACGGCAACGCGCTCAACGGCTGACACCGTAGAGCCGGGATGAAGATGCCCCTGATCCTCTGGGTCGCCGTCTGGGCGATGGCGCTGCCGATCGCGATCGCGGTCGTGCGGCGCCAGCTCGGCGAGCCCGGAAAGGCGGCAGTGGTCCTCTGGCTCCTCAGCATGCTCTTCCAGACCATCGGCGCGCGGCTGTGGACCCTCCTGGCGGAGAACACGAACAACCTCCTCTTCGGCGTCGCCTTCCTGCCACTCGAAGCGACGGCGATCCTGATGGCGGTCGCGCACTGGCAGGTCCGGCCCATCGCCCGGACTACGGTGCGCCTCTTCATTCCCTTGTACATCGTGGTCTGGGCGCTCGCGTTCTGGCAGGTGGAGGACCGGCGCGGCTACTCGGTGGTCGCCGCGCCCGTCCTCGGCCTCCTCGTCCTCGCCTCGGCGCTCTATGCGCTCGTGACGCGGGCGCAGCAGGACGACGAACCGATCCTGCGCTCGGAATGGGGGTGGATCCTCACCGGCATCGCGATCCACTTCGCGACCGACGTGGGCTACCATATCACCGGCCAGATCGGGCTGCTGCACGACGACATGCCGCTCCTCATGCGGATCTCGATCTGGAAGGCCTGGATCAGTACCTTCGCGCTCCTCTTCATCTCCTGGGGGTTCCTCTGCCCGGTCTCAGCGGGATCGTCGGCGTCCTCTTCCTCGCCGGCTCCGCCACGGTGACGATCATCATCGTCGCCTTCGTGGCGGCGATGGTGCTCGCGCAGCGGCAACGGGCACGGCTGCGCCAGGAACAGGCGCTGCTGGTCGCGCGCGCGCACGAGGAAGAGCGGGCGTGGGTCGCCTCGGAGCTCCACGATGACGTCCTGCAGCGCGTCGCGCTGGTCCGCGCCGAGGTCGAGTCCATCTGGACCTCGCCGGAACCGCACTCCGCAGGACGGCTCGAGGATCACCTGCGCGCCATCAACGCCGAGCTGGTCGACCTCGCGGTCGCCGTACGCCGCATCGCCTCCCGCCTGCACCCGACGATCGTCGACCAGGTCGGCCTGCCCTCGGCGCTGCAATCGCTGGTGGCCGAGATCGAGCGCGGCAGCGACCTCGCCGTCGAGGTCACGACCGACGGCCCCACGGATCGGATGTCGCAGGAGACCGCGCGCGCCGTGTACCGGATCGTGCAGGAGGCGCTGCGCAATGCCGCGCGGCATGCGGCCGCGCGTCGCGCGCGGGTGCGGCTCGCGTTCGGTGTGCGCGACCTCGACCTCTCCATCAGTGACGACGGGCGCGGCTTCGACCCGCTCGCGACGCCCTCGCCGGGCATCGGACTCGCGAGCATGCGCGAGCGTGCGCTCATCGCGGGCGGCAGCGCGACGGTGCGGTCGCGCCCCGGGGCCGGCACCACCATCGACGTCCGACTGCCGATGGGGCGGGCCTGATGCCCAACCGGCTCCGCCTCGTCCTCGGCGACGACCATCACCTCATGGTCGAGTCGCTCCGGGCCGCCCTCAAGAAGCGGCACGAGGTCGTCGCCGTCGCGCACACCGCGCAGACGATCCTCGACGCGGTGCGCGATCACCAGCCCGACGTCCTCCTCCTGGACCTCTCCCTCCCCGAGCGGAACGGGCTCGAGATCATCCCCGACGTGCGGATCGCGGCGCCACTGACGCGAATCATCGTCGTCACCATGCACCTCGACCGCGCCTTGGCCGACGCGGCGCTGCGGGCCGGGGCGCAGGCATTCGTCCCCAAGGATGCCGGCCTCGAGGAACTGGAGCGCGCCATCAAGGTCGTCGTGCGCGGCGCGACCTTCATCTCCACGCGCGTGCCGCCGACGACCAATCGCGTGACGCTCCTCGCCGCCCATGCCGCACTGGCGCAGCTCACGCCGCGCCAGCATGAGATCGTCCAGCTCATCGCCGAGGGGCTCACGACCCCCGAGATCGCGGCCCAACTCGGGTTGAGCGTGCACACCGTGACCTTCCACCGCGGGAATATCCGCGACAAGCTGGGCGTGGACAGTGCGATGGACCTGATGCGCTACGCGGTCCTGCTCAAGCTCGACGGCGCGGACGCCGCCGAGGGCGACCCGACCGGGATCAATCGGCGAGAACGAACGCCCGAAGATTGAGCACGGTCTCGAGGTCGCGCCGGTCGACCTCGATCACGCGGCGCGCCGGGTCGGCGTAGTAGACGAAGCCGGTCACCACGCCCTCCACGCGCCGACGCTCCGTACCCATGTACCGCACGGGCACGCCATCGACGACGGCCGGACAGGGTGGGAGCGCGTCCTCACGCGGCTCGCGCACGAGGCGGAGGCGCTGGTGGGACATGGGGCGGATGAGCGGGATCGAACCGGAGGGGCGCATGGCGAGGAGTGGGGGTCCTTGCCCGAAATGTCCTCTCCGGTCGTGGCCATTCAAAGCCTGCAATTGGATTCTAGGGGGGGCTCCGGTCGCGGTGGCCAGCGGTCGGCGGCATCTTTCCGTAACGGGTGCACCACCCGTTCCAGGCCGTTTCCCGCACTCCCCCTGAAATGCCGAACCTCGCTGCCAACCACCCGCAGGTCGTCCACTTCGCCATCGCCCTGCTGTTGATGGGCGTCGCCTTCCGCCTGGTCTCGCTCACCGGCCGCCTGACGTTCACCAAGCACGCGGCGGCGGTCCTCCTGCTCCTGGGCACGATCTCGGCGGCGGTCTCGGTGAAGTCGGGGATCGACGCACATGGCCCCGTGGAACGCATCCCCGGCGCGCGCTCGGCGGTGCAGGAGCATGAGGAGTACGGCATCGACGCGCGGAACGTGTTCTTCGTGGTCGCCGCGGCGGAGCTGCTCGCCCTCGGCCTCGCGGCAGGCGCGAAGACCGGCGGCTACGCCAAGTTCGCCTACATCGCCTCGGCGGTCGTTGGCGTCTACGGCACATCCGTCCTCTACGAGGCGGCCGAGCACGGCGGCGAACTGGTCTATGAGTACGCCGGCGGTCCCGGCCTCCGGACCGGCGACCCCGCCGATGTGGAGCGTCTGCTGCTCGCGGGGCTCTACAACCAGTCCGTGAACGACCGCAAGGCCGGCAACCCGGCCGGGGCGGCGCGACTCGTAAGCGAGATGGCGACGCGCTTCCCGAACGACACGACGATCAAGTTCCTGCAGGTCGAGTCGCTGCTCAACGACGTGAAGGACCCCGCCGCGGCCCTCGCGACGGCGCGCGGGATCGGCGTCGACGAGAAGAGCATCCGCTTCGTGACGCGCAAGGCGACGCTCGTCGCCGACGCGTTCATCGCACTGGGCCAGAAGGACAGTGCGCGTGTCGTGCTCGAGCCGGTGGTGGCAGCCTTCCCGCAGAACACGCGGCTCAAGGCAAAGCTCGACTCGCTCCGCTGAGTCGCGGCGCTCCCGGATGCTGAAGAGCCAGTCGCTGCAGGTCCTGCTGGCACTCGCGACGGGGCTCACGCTCGGGATGGGGCTGGCGGATCCAGCGGCGGGCAGCCTCGCGGCGATGGCCGCGCAGGCCCTGCCCGCCGCCGACGTGGTGGGCACGCTCTGGACGAATGCCATCCGGATGACGGTCCTCCCGCTCGTCGCGGCGCTGACGATCGCGTCGGTGGCGGGGACCGGCGGAAGCGCCGAGCTGCGGCGCGCCGGCGGGCGGGCGCTCGTCGTGTTCGTCGTGCTGCTCGTGGCCGGCGGCGCGCTCGCGCTCGTGACGTCGCAGTTCGCCTTCGCGAGCTTCACCATGCCGGCCGAGGTGGCGGAACGCGTGCGGGGCTCGGTGGCGGCGGTGCCGGCCGCCCCCGCGATGCCCTCGCTCGCCCAGCGGCTCATCGACATGGTGCCTGCCAATCCGGTGAAGTCCGCGGTGGACGGCGCGCTCCTCCCATTGGTGGTGTTCTCGCTGGCGCTGGGCTTCGCGCTCAAGCAGGTGACGCCGGAACGACGCGCCCCGGTGGTGGAGGCCTGTCGCGGCATCGCCGACGCGTTGCTCGTGGTGGTGGGCTGGGTGGTGCTCGTGGCCCCCATCGGCGTCTTCGCCCTGACCCTCGCGCTGGGCGCGCGGTTGGGCAGCAGTTCGATCGGCGCGCTCGCGCGCTACATCGTCACGCTCTCGGGCACGCTCCTCCTGTTCACGGTGCTGCTGTATCCGGTGGTGGTGCTCGCGGGGCGCATGTCCTTGCGGCGGTTCATCGCGGCCGCGGCGCCGGCGCAGGCGCTGGCCGCCGGTTCGCGCTCGTCGCTCGCAGCCTTGCCGCTCATGATCTCGGCGGCGCGCGAGAAGCTCGGCCTGGGCGAGGCGGCGAGCGGGTTCGTGCTCCCGCTCGCGGTCTCGGTGTTCCGCGTCAACGTGCCCATGGCGTGGGTGGTGGGCGTGGTCTTTCTGGGGAAGCTCTACGGGATCCCGGTGAGTGAAGGGGCCCTGCTGGGGCTGGTGGTGACCTCGACGCTGCTGAGCTTCAGCGTGCCGGGGATCCCGTCGGCGAGTCTGTTCCTGCTCTCGCCGGTACTGGTGGACCTGGGGCTTCCCGCGGCGGGCGTGGGGATCCTCATCGCAGTGGATGTGCTGCCCGATATGTTCAAGACGCTGGCGAACGTCACGTCACAGCTGACCGCGGCCGTCCTGGCCGGTGGTCGCGCGAATCCTCCGACCGGAGTGTAGATGAAGTCCAGTTCGCTCCTTCTCGCCACGTTGGCCGCGCTCGCGGCCTGCACGCCGCCGGCGACGCCGGCCGCCGGCGCTCCCGCGCCGCGCCCAGGCGCCGCGCCCGCCCCCACCACGCCGGGCACGCCACCCGGCCCGCCGACCGGCGGTCAGCCGGGTGGTCAGGGTGGTGGCCCCGGCGGCGCCGGTGGGCCTGGCGGTGCGGCGGGCCAGCCCCCCGCCCCGCGTCCCTACGCCACGGTGATCACCCCGCGCGCGGTGACGCAGAACGGCCTGCTCAAGGTCCATCGCGTGGGCGAGCAGCTCTTCTTCGAGATCCCCGCGAGCGCGCTCAACAAGGAGATGCTGCTCATCTCGCGCAACGTCGAGAGCACGCTCCAGAGCCCGGCCGGCTTCTTCGGCGGCGGTTCGCGCAACATCGTGCAGTGGGAGCGCGCCGGGAACCGCGTGGTGCTCCGCGCCAAGGACTTCGACCTCCAGGCCGACACCACCTCGGCGATCTGGAACGTGGTGAAGGGCTTCCGGAAGGGCGCGGTGCTCGCGTCGTACAACGTCGCCGCGTACGGGCCGGACAGCGCGGCCGTCGTCGACGTGAGCGACCTGTTCCTCAGCAACATCCCCGAGCTCGGACCCATCGCCGGCATCCAGCGCAACAAGAGCTGGGTGGAGCAGACGTGGGCGTTCCCCGAGAACATCGACGTCGAGGTGACGCAGAGCGGCGCCGCGCCGCCGGCAGGCGCGGGCGGTTTCCCCGGCGCGCCGGGTGGCGGCGGGACCGCGCGCTCGCAGACGGTCCGCGTGCACTACTCGATGCTCAAGCTCCCCGACCAGCCGATGATGCCGCGCTGGGAGGACGAGCGCGTGGGCTACATCTCGAGCTCGTTCTACGACATGTCGAGCCGCGAGCATGAGGCGCGCTCGCGCAGCTTCATCCATCGCTTCAAGCTCGTGAAGAAGGACCCGGCCGCGGCCGTCTCCGACCCGGTCGAGCCCATCATCTACTGGATCGACCCGGCGACGCCGGATTGGCTCAAGCCGTGGATCGTGAGCGGCGTGAACAAGTGGCAGGACGCCTTCCGGAAGGCGGGCTTCTCCAACGCCATCTTCGGCCGCGTGGCGCCCACCCCGCAGCAGGACCCGAACTTCTCCATGTACGACGCCCGCAACTCGGCGATCTACTGGAACCCGAGCACCGTCGCCAATGCGACCGGTGGCCAGGTCGTCGACCCGCGTTCAGGACAGATCCTGAAGGGCGAGGTCAACATGTACCACAACATCATGCAGTTGCAGAAGGAGTGGTACTTCATCCAGGTCTCGCCACTGGATGCGCGCGCCCGCACGCTGCCGCTCCCCGACTCGCTCATGGGGCGCCTCGTCGAGTACGTCGTCACGCACGAGATCGGCCACTCGATCGGCTTCCCGCACAACATGAAGTCGTCGGCGCAGTACCCGGTCGACTCCATCCGCAGCCGCAGCTTCCTCGAGCGGATGAACGGCCACGTGGCGACGCTCATGGACTACTCGCGCTTCAACTACGTCGCGCAGCCCGAGGACAGCATCCCGCCGCACCTGCTCATCCCGCAGGTCGGACCGTACGACGACTTCGCCGTCCGCTGGGGCTACGCGCCCATCCCGGGCGCGCGCACGGCGGACGACGAGAAGGCGACGCTCGACCAGTGGGCCCGCGAGCAGGATCGCTTCCCGTGGCTGCGCTTCACCACGCCCGACGCTGAGGCCGACCCGGAGAACCTGACCGAAGCGGTCGGTGACGCCGATGCGGTGAAGGCGACGACGCTCGGCATGCGCAACCTCACCCGCGTCGTGAGCTCCCTCATCCCCGTCGCCGAGAAGCCGGGCGAGAACTACGACGAGCTCGAGGAGCTGTACATCGCGGCCGTCGACCAATGGGGGCGCTACATGAGCCACGTCGGCGCGATTGTCGGCGGTGCCTACACGCAGGAGCGCTACGGCACGGGCGCGCGCTTCCGCCCGCTCGAGCGCGCGCGCCAGCAGGAAGCGGTCCGCTACCTCAATGCGACGGCCTTCCAGGTCCCGCCCATGTTCCTCGACACGGCGATCCTCCGCCGCATCGAGAACGCTGGCGTCGTCGAGCGGTTCCGCACGCGGCAGGCCGGCGTGGTGAACTCGCTCCTCGGCATGGCGCGGCTCAACCGCCTCATCGAGTTCGAGGCGCTCGCCGGCAACCCGCGTGAGGCCTACACCGTCGCCGACCTCATGGGCGACATGCGCGCCGGCATCTTCGGCGAGCTGTCACAGGGGTCGGTGCGGGTGAACGTCTTCCGCCGCAACCTGCAGCGGTCGTTCCTCGCGACGGCCGATGCGCGGCTCAACCCGCCGGCCCCGGCAGCGGCCGCGGCGGCGGCCTTCGGTGGCCCGGCCCCGCTCGCGGCCAACAGCGACGTGCGCGCGGCCCTGCGCGCGGCGCTGCAGGACATCGATGCCCTCGCGGCGCAGGCGCTCCCCAAGGCCGCCGACGGCATGACCCGGATCCACCTGCGCGACCTGCGCACGGAGATCAAGCGGATCCTCGACCTCGAGGAGTAGTCTCCGCCGCCTGACCGCGCCCTGACCGTCCCTGACGTTCAGGGCGCGCGCTTCGACCCCGGTACGGCGATGCCCGTGCCGGGGTCGAACGTTCCCCCGTCGGTGAGGACGTGCGTCCGAACGTCACTCGCCTGCAACTGCACGGCGTCGCCCACGCGCGTCGCGCGCCGGGCGTCGAAGATGACCACGGCGCTCGCACCGCGCACGCGCCACCTCCCGTCCGGCCCCACCACCAGCGCCGTCGATTCGTCGATCCCCGCACCGAGGTGCGGTGCCCGCTCGATCACGAGCGAGAGCAGCCGGCCGTAGCGCTTGCGGCGAAGGAAGTGCTGGTCGACGATCGCGGTGGTGAGGAGCGCGAAGCCCTCGGCGGTGATGACGTTGTCGCCCTCCAGCGTGCCCCACGCGAGCGTCGAGTCGGCGCGCGCGCCGCCGGGACGCCGCTCGTCGCCGGTGAGCATCACGCGCGACATCACCGCCGCGCCCGCCGACGTCCCGCCGATCACCGCCCCCGCCGCGTAGCGTGCGTGGATCGCGCGCTCCGTGGGCGTGCCACGCAGGATGTCGGCGAGCCGCACCTGGTCGCCGCCGCCGAACCAGATGCCGGTCGCGCCGTCGAGGAGCCGCGCCACCGAATCGGTCATCGCCTGCGCGCGATCCACCCACACATTCCGCGCGACGGCGCCGAGCGCGCGGAGGTCCTGCGCCTTCTCCTCCCCGCCGGTGAGGCCCTCCTCGCTCGCCATCGCGAAGACGATGATCCGCGCCTTGCCGCGCCCGCCGGCCAGGTCCACGAACTCCTGCACGAGGGCGTCGGGCTGCGGGCCGCCCCCGACGATGTACAATGTGCCCTGCGATGCTGCCGCCTGCGCGCCGAGCGACGCGAGTGGCGCGACCAGCACCGCCGCGAGCGCGACGACGAAGCACAGGACCTTCGAACGGTTGGTCATTCCGGAACGGGCTCCTCGGCCGGCTTGGCACGATAGAGGAAGGCGACGCCAAGGAAGAAGGCGCCGACGAGCAGGTAGCTGCCAATGCGCAACCCGACGCTGTCGAGATCGCTCGCGCTGATGAACCCCTTCCCGGCCGCGACGAGCGAGAGCGCGAGCCCCGTCTGCCGGAGTCCGTCGACCTCGCGCTGGCGCCCGAAGAGGATCAGCCCCACTCCGACGATGGCGTAGTAGGCGATGAGCAGGAAGGTGGCGATGTCGTACGACCAGGCGTCGGCGAGTTCGGCGCGCCCCCAGAAGAACAGCGCGACCGGCCCGGCGGCCTTGATCGCCACCATGGGCGCACGCGCCTGCCAGGGCGTCTTCCCCTCGTCCAGCACCGCGAAGGCGCGCGGCGCGGCGACCGAGAAGTAGAGCCAGGCCGCGACGACGGTGAGGCCGAGCAGCGCCGGCTCGTTCACGAACGGGGGGAGCTGGTAGCCGCGCCGCACATCGATCAGCACGTAGCCGACGACGGATGCCGCGCCCAATGCGAGCGTGAGCGGCAACTGGAGCGCGCGCCCCGGCACGCGGACGAAGGCGAGAATGCTCATCGACGCGACGAGTGCGAAGGCCGGCACTCGTCCGTCGCGGTCGTCCTGGTACAGGTTCGCCGTGGCGAGGAATGCCGTCGTGAGCATCACCGCGAGGTGGCGCGCGCGTTGCGCCGCCGGATCGAGCAAGAGGAACACCGTGGTGACGGCGATCCACCCCCCGGCGATGGGGATACCGACGGGCTCATGCCACGCCTCGTTCCCGTACAGCGCGGCGAGGAGGAAGAGCAGCGGCAGCCCGACCACCTCGTAGGCGTTGTCCGCGCCGTCGTCCACCGCCGCGCTGCGGCGGCGGAGGGCGTGCAGCACCAGAGTGCCCATCATCGCGTACGCAACGCCGGTGAGCGGCATCGCCGGGGCGGCTCCTTCAGCGAACAGGATGCCGACGAGCACCAGGAACAGGAGCGCACGCACGACCACGCGGCGCACGCCGCGCGCGGCGACCACGAGTCCGACGATCGCGAGGACGAGCGCGAAGAGCGCCGGCCAGAAGCGGGCCCCGTCCCCGTCCGCGGCGCGGTGCCCCGCGAGCGCGGCGCTCATGTACGCGAGCCCGGAGGGCGAGAGGAGCCGGGGCGCGATGCCCCAGGCGGGATCCCGCAGCGCGAGGAGGGCGGCCGAGATCACGACGCCACCGAAGAGCAGCAGCTCGCCCGGATGCCCGCTCCCTTCCGACGTGACGAACGGCGCGAGCAGCGCGCCGCCGAGCCCGAGGAGGAAGAGGAACTCCTCCCCTTCACGGAGCGCGAGCGCCGCGAGCGCGGCGCTGGCGATGGCGGCGACCGCGAGAGCGGCGCGCGCCGGCACGAGCCCGAGCACCGGCCCCGCTCCCCACGCGACGAGATGCACCACCGCGAGGGCGATCGCGAGGAGCGCGTTGCCGAAGGTGCGACTCCCGCGGGTGCGTAGCCGCAGGCCGAGCACGGCGAGCACGATGGCGGCGACGGCGCCGAGGGCCACGCGCATCTCGGGGCCGAGGAGGCCACGCGCCACCGCCCACTGGATGAACGCGCCGAGCCCAAGGAGGATCGCGACCGTGGCCACGAGGAGCGTCCCGTAGCGGCCGACCGCCTGCTCGAGGCCGCCGCTGACCACGCCATCGACGACGCCGCGCGAGGTCGGACGACGGGGCGGCGGGGTGGGCGCGGACGGTTGAGCCGGCGCAGCCTCCGACATCGGCATGGGAGCGGGCGCCGGCGTCGCGATCGGCTCCGAAGGGAGCGGGGCCGGCGCCTCCACGCCGCGCAGTCCAGCGACGTCGGCGCGCAGGCGCTGCACCTCGGTCACCAGCGTGCGTACCACCTGCTCCAGCGCCTCGATCCGGCGCCGGTCCGATCCGGGCTGTTCGTCGTGCATCGCGACTGGGTGGGGGGGACCGTGCTCGCTCGCGCGCTGAAGATGCCCCGTCGGGCCCGCGCCGCGCCAGTTCCGGTGCGCAGGGGTCAAGGCGCGCCCGTCGGCGGCCGATACTCCACACATCGGGACCTTCGTTGCGCGCCCTCTGGCGCGCAGCGCGGGGTCCTCCGTCCGCGGAGCGTCGGTGGCGACCTGCCCGTACACCTGGGTCCGCAGCGCCCTCGGCTTCGGCGACCGGCCGACCCAAGCCGGCGAGCCGGCGCAACACCTCGTCGTGCGCGTCGTCCGCGATGGCGACGAGCGGATGCGGGTCGCCCTCCCCGCCCGCGGCGCGCGGCGCCTGCTGGACCTCATCCCCGAGGAGGTCCTCGCCCGTATCCGCGACGAGGAGATCCCCATCGACGCGATGGTCGAGGAGCTGCGCACCGAGGCGACGCTCATGCCGCGGCGGATCTTCGACCTTCGGGACGATCACCGGGAGGTCGCGGTGTGGCTGGAGTGACCACCGACGTGCATGGCGCGCCGAAGCGGCGCGCGCGACAGCAGGCGTTCCTGACCGGCGGCGCGATGCTGCTCGTCCTCGCCGTCTCGATGCTCACCGGCTGGCTGTCGGCGCGGAAGAACGCCGCGAACCAGATGCAGGTGGAGCTGGCACGGCTCGCGAGCACGCTCACGCCGCTCATCGACCCGGCCCTGCACGCGCAGCTCCGCGACTCGGCACAGACGAACTCGCCCGCCTACCGGCGCGCGGTCGCGGGGCTGCGCGCCGCGCGGCACGCGACGACCGACGTCGCCTTCATCTACACGGTGGTCCGCGACGGCGACGCGATCCGCTTCGTCCTCGACGCCGCCGACACCGGCGACGCGGACGGCGACGGGGTCGCCGACCAGTCCTACGTGGGTCAAGCCTATGAGGACGCCGACCCCGCCATGCTCGCCGCACTCGAGAGCGGGCCGCACGGCACACCGGCCGCCGCGACGGCGAGCGCCGAGCCGCACGCGGACGACTGGGGCAGCTTTGTGAGCGGGTATGCGCCGCTCGTCGACTCCGCGGGGCGGCAGTACGGCATCGTCGGCGTGGACCTCACCGCCCAGCGCTACATCGACGACCAGGCCAAGCACACGCGCGCGGCGCTGCTCGGGCTCATCCCGTCCCTGCTGCTGGTGATGGGCGCCGCTTGGCTCGTCTACGTCTTCCGGCTCAAGCAGTTGCAGTCCAACGCCGCGATCCGGGATGCGCAGACGGCGAGTCTCCGCGATGCGCAGACCCTCGCGGCGAGCGAGCGCCGCACGCGCACGATCATCGAGAGCACCGACGTCATCGTCTGGGAGGCCGCCCCGCACTCGTGGGCGCTCACCTACCTCTCCGCGCGGGCTGACCGTCTCGGGCACGCGCGCGCGGCGTGGGAGGAGTCGGGCTTCTGGCGGAGCCTGATCCACGACGACGACCGGGACGCCGCGGTCGAGCGGATCGAACTCGCTCGCCGCACCGGGTCACCGCTCCGGCACCAATATCGTCTCCGCCGCGCCGATGGGACCTACTGCTGGGTCGAGGAGGTCTCGGCACCCTATCGCCGCGAGGACGGGTCGAACGCGCGCGCCGGTGTGTTCCTCGACATCACCGAGGCGCGCCGTCTTCGCGACGCGGCTGACGTCGCCAACCGGGCCAAGAGCGAGTTCCTCGCGAACATGAGTCACGAGATCCGCACGCCGCTCACCGCGATCATCGGCTATGCGGACCTCCTGCGAGATGCCATGAAGAGCGTCTCGCGCCCGGAACGCGAGCGCACCGGCATCGAGACCATCCACGTGGCGGGGCATCATCTCCTCGCGCTGATCAACGACATCCTCGACCTTTCGCGCGTCGAGTCCGGCCGGCTCGAGGTCGAATCGATCGAGACCGACCTGCCCGGCCTGCTCCGCGACTGCGAACGGCTGCTCCGGCCGCGCGCCGAGGCGGCAGGCATCGGCTTCTCGATCATGTGGCGGACGCAGCTCCCGGGGCGCCTGCGCACGGACGCCACGCGCCTGCGGCAGATCCTGCTCAACATCGCGGGCAACGCCATCAAGTTCACGCGGAGCGGCGGCGTGTCCGTGAGCGTGGCGATGGAGTCGGCGGCCTCGCCCGCCGACGGGGCGCACGGCCTGGTGATCAATGTGACCGACAGCGGTCCCGGGATGACCGCCGCGCAAGCGGAGAAGGTGTTCGAACCGTTCGTACAGGCGGACTCGAGCGTCACGCGACTCCACGGCGGGACCGGGCTCGGACTCGCCATCTCGCGTCGCCTCGCGCGGCTCATGGGCGGCGACGTGACGATCCTGCGCACGGTCGAGGGGGCGGGTTCGACCTTCCGCATCCGGGTGGTCGTCGACGTCACGGGAGGGCAGGCGTGGTTCGACGCGACCGACACGCGCCCGACGGTCGGCACGCCGGCGGCGACCGCCGCGGTCCACGCGCCGCCGGGGACGCCAGCGCCGCTCGCCGCACGGGTGCTCGTGGCCGAGGACAACGCGGTCAACCGCACGCTCCTCCTGCACTACCTGCAGGGCACCGGCCTTGAGGTCGCGACCGCCGGTGACGGACAGGAGGCGCTCGACGCCCTCACCGCCGCCGCCGCGACGGGCGCCCCTTTCGCGCTGCTGATCACCGACATGCAAATGCCGCGCATGGACGGCTACACCCTCGCCCGCACGCTGCGCGCGCGCGGCGAGACGATGCCCATCGTCGCCCTCACCGCGCACGCGATGGCCGAGGACCGCGCGCTCTGCCTGGCCGCCGGATGCGACGAGTACGCCACCAAGCCGCTCGACCTGCTGGCGTTGCGGGCGACGCTGGCCCGCCTCCTCGAGACCGCCAAGACGCGCGCCACCGCCGTCTCCGCATAGGGAACGACGCGGGGCCTGCTGTCATCACAGCAGGCCCCGCACCTTCCGCTCCGCTCCCGCTCCCCGACCGGGCCTTCAGCCCTCGGCGGACTGCACCACCGCCGAGAGTTCCGACGCGAGCCGCGCGAGCTCCTGCGAGGCCATCAGCGTCCCCGACGCACCCTCCGCCGTGTCCGACGCGGCCGTCGAGACGCTCGTGATGTTGCGCGAGATCTCCTCGCTGCCCCGCGCCGCCTCGGCCGCGTTGCGCGCGATCTCGCTCGTCGTGGCCGCCTGCTCCTCCACCGCGCTCGCGATCGTGTTCTGGATGTCGCTGATCTCGCCGATGATCCGGCCGATCTCCTCGATCGCCGCGATCGACCCCCGCGTGTCGGACTGGATGGCCTCGATCTTGTGGCTGATGTCCTCCGTCGCGGCAGCGGTCTGCTTGGCCAGTTCCTTCACCTCGTTGGCGACCACGGCGAACCCGCGGCCGGCCTCGCCGGCACGTGCCGCCTCGATCGTCGCGTTCAGCGCGAGCAGGTTGGTCTGCTGCGCGATGCTCGTGATGACCTTGATCACCTTGCCGATCTCGTGCGAGCTCGCGCCGAGCTTGCCCATCCGCTCGTTCGTCTCGCCGGCGACGCGCACCGCCGTCGCCGCGACGCGCGCGGCATCGGTGGCCGAGCGCGCGACCTCGCGTACCGTCGCACTCATCTCCTCGGCGCTCGTGGCGACGGTCGCGACGTTCATCGTGACCTCCTCGGCCGCCGCCGCGACGACGCCCGCCTGCGAGCTCGTCTCGTCCGAGCTGGTGCTCATCTGCTGAGAGGTCGCCGAGAGCTCCTCCGAGGCGGCGGCCAGCGCCTGCGCGTTGCCGGAGACCGCGGCCATGGTGCGGCGGAGGCTCTCCGCCAGCTCCTTCTCCCGCGCCTCGATGCGCAGTCGCTCGGTGATGAGGTCCCAGGTCACCATCACGCCGACCATCGTGCCGTCCGGACCGTTGATCGCGGTGGCGAGCAGGTCGAGCTTGTCGTCCCCGACGGTGATCACGGCGCGGCGCGGCATCAGCGACGGATCGCTCAGCAGGCGCCGCTGGTGGCCCGGGTTCTTGTGGAAGATGTCGACCGACTGTCCGACGATGCGATCGACCTTCACCGGAAGGCTGTGCTCGATCCTCCGCAACGTGCGGCGCGAGGCCTCGTTCATGTAGGTGATGGTGTGCGAGAGGTCCGAGAACATGACATTGATCGGCGCCTGTTCCAGCATCTGCCGCATCTGCTCGCCGTGCGCCGCGGCCTGGCGTCGGGCCGTCACGTCCGCCGCGACCTCGATGACCGCGGAGACAACGCCGTGCGCGTCACGGATGGGCGTGTAGGTGGACTGGAGCCAGAGCGTGCGGCCGTCCTCTGCGACGCGCGGATACTCGCCCGACTGCGGCTCGCCCGCGCGGAGCGCCGACCAGAGCGCGGCGTACGCGGCGGATGCCGCGTGCTCGACCGACACGAACAGCCGGTGCTGCTGGCCGATCACGGCCTCCTCGCGATGCGCGACGAGGCGAAGGTACGGCTCGCTCACCGCGGTGACGCGCCCATCGGCGTCGTAAGAGATCACCGCCTGCGCGCGCTGGAGCGCCTCGAGGTACCCCGAGGCGACGTGCGCCTCGCGCGCGGCCGCCGCCGGACGGGCGGCGCGTGGCGCGCGGCGCGAGGGATAGCTACCGACGGTGGGAGGCATGCTCAGGCGGTCCTTGGCGGTGGTGGGACGATCGGTGGGTCGGCGACGACGGGTGGACGGGTCCGAGGGACCCTTGGCGGAATCGGACATGGTCCCTCCTCAGGTGGGCACCGCGGAGAGGTCCGCGGCGGCTTCAGGGTCGAGCACGAGCAGCAACGAGTGGGCGGTGCGCTGTACGCCGGAGATGAGCGCACGCAATGCGGGCGCAACGGTCGCCGGGACCGGTTCCGTCGCCTCGGGATCGGCCTCGATCACGTCCCCGATGTCGTCCACGAGCAGGCTCACGGCGCCATCGTCGGTGCGGACGATGACGTTCATCGCCGCCTCGGCCGGATCACGGTCGGCGAGCCCGAGGCGGCGGCGCATGTCGATCGCGGTCACGATCTGCCCGCGGAGGTTCACGAGACCGGAGATCGCATCGGGCGCCAACGGCACGACGGTCATCGACTGGGCGCGCAGGACCTCCTGGACCTTCATGACCTCCACGCCGAACTCGAGCGTCGCGACGCGGAAGGTGCAGAGCAGCATGGTGTCATGCATGGCAGGGCTCCGAGTCAGGCGGCGTGGGCGACGGCGAGCCGTTGCCCGCGCACGAGTGCGGGCACATCGAGCAGGTCGGTCACCTGCCCGCCGATGACGGCGGAGCCGAGCAGGCCGGTCGCGGTCGCGCCGCAGCGGACCTCGATCGCGTCCTGCACGATGTCGTCGATCCGGTCGACGACGAGTCCGACCTCGACCCCGTCGACCTCGACCACGATGATCCGGACGGTCTCGTCGCTGGCCCGGTCGCGCGGACGTCCGCCTATCCCCTCGGCCACCTCGACGACGGGGAGCAGGTGGCCGCGATACTGCAACACGCGCCGGCCGCCGGCCCGTTCGAGCCGCGACGGGTCGATCTCCTCCAGCCGCGTGATGAGGTCGAGCGGGATCGCGATGCGGCGGTCCCCAGCCGCGCGGCAGAGGAGCATCTCGTCACGTCGCGCCTGCGCGGCGGTCTCGCCCTCGTCCACGTGCACGCCGCGACGGTCCTTGCTCGGCACCGCAATCGCCGCGTGGTGCGCGAGGCCGCTCGCGTCGAGGATGAGCGCCACGCGCCCGTCGCCCATGATCGTCGCGCCGGCGTAGACGGCGACCTGCTTGAGCCGCTTGCCGAGCGGCTTGACCACGATCTCCTCGGTGTCGTTGATCGCCTCGACGACCAGTCCGAACTCCTGCCCGTCGCTCTGGAGGACGACGATGTTCGCGATCTCCTCCGACGCGAGCGCCGTCGGGTCGTCCGGCGCGAGACCGAGCAGCGTCGCGAGGGATACGAGCGGCAACAGGCGGCCGCGCAGCCGGTAGACGGGGCGCCCGGCGAGCAGCTCGACCGTCTGCGCGCTGGTGCCGCGCTCGAGGCGGACCAGTTCCACGAGGCTCATCTGCGGGATGGCGAAGCGCTCCCCGGCGCTCGAGACGATGAGGGCCGGGATGATCGCGAGCGTGAGCGGGATGCGTAGGCGAATGGTCGTGCCCTGCCCCATGTCGGACTGCAGTTCGATCGAGCCGCCGGTCCGCTCGATGTTGGAGCGCACCACGTCCATCCCGACGCCGCGGCCGGAGACGTTGGTGACCTGCTCGGCGGTCGAGAACCCCGGGAGGAAGATCAGCTGCATCGCCTCGCGAGCGCTCAGGCGCGCAGCACGCTCGGCATCGAGGACGCCGTTCTGCACCGCCTTCGCCTTCACACGCTCCACGTCGATCCCGCGACCGTCGTCCATGATCTCGATCACCACCTGACCGCCCTCGTGGTACGCGCGCAGGGCGACGAGCCCCTCGTCGGGCTTGCCGGCCGCGCGACGCACGCTCGGGGTCTCGAGCCCGTGGTCGATGGAGTTGCGCACCAGGTGGGTGAGCGGATCGCGGATGGCATCGAGGATGGTGCGGTCGAGCTCCGTGGCCTGGCCGTCCATCACCAGCCGCACCCGCTTGCCCAGGTCGGCAGCGAGATCGCGCACCGTCCGCGGGAACTTCGCCCAGACGTTCCCGATGGGCTGCATGCGCGTCTTCATCACGCGTTCCTGCAGTTCGCTCGTGATCACGTTGAGCCGCTGCGCCGCGGTCCCGAGCGCCCCGTGCTCCGTGAGTCCGCTCGAGGCGAGGATCTGGTTGCGCGTCAGCACCAGTTCTCCGACGAGATTCATGAGGGCGTCGAGCTGCGCGACATCGACGCGGACCACGTTGTCCGCGACGGATGGGCGACCACCGGAGGGCGCCGGAGCGCCGGATGCGGCGACCGCCGCGCTCGGGGCGCCGGGCGCGGCCGTCGGGGCGACAGGCGGCGCGGCCACGGCGGGCACCGGCGTGGCGTCCTCATCGGCGAAGATCCCGAATGCCTGGTCATCATCGACGAAGAGCCCGAAGGCCGCCTCGACGGGCTTCGTTTCCGCGGCGGACTTCCCCGCCTGCACCGCCTCCAACTCCCGCACCAGGTCGTCGACCTCGAAGCCGTCGTCCTTGCCGGTGCGCTCCACGTCGCGCACCATCTGGTTGAGGCGGTCACTCGTGCGGAGCAGTGTGCTGATCACGTCCGACGACGGGTCGAGGGTCCCGCGCTGCACGCGCGAGAGCACGTTCTCCGCCATGTGCGCCAGCCGCTCGACGCGCCCGAGACCGATGCACCCCGCCGTGCCCTTGATCGTATGGATGACGCGGAAGATCGTGCGCAGCGTCTCCTCGCTGGAGTCGCGCGTCTCGAGCGCGAGCAGCTCGCGGTCGAAGGCCGCGAGCTCCTCGGTGCTCTGGACGACGAAGTCCTCGATCAGCTGTCGCTGGAGTTCCTCATCCATGGCAGGCTCGGCGGTGGCTCATGGGATCACCTTCGCGACGACCGCGAGCAGCGCATCTTGACTGAAGGGCTTCACCATCCACCCCGTCGCCCCAGCCGCCTTGCCCGCCGCCTTCTTCTCGGCGTCCGATTCGGTCGTCAGCAGGATCACCGGGATGCGCGCGGTCTCCGGGCGCCCACGCAGTTGGCGCGTGAGCTCGATGCCATCCATGTTCGGCATGTTGATGTCGCTGATCACCATGTCCACTTTGCGCCCGCGGATCGCCGTGAGCGCCTCGGCGCCGTCCGCGGCCTCGATGACCTCGTGGCCCGCGCCCTTGAGCGTCCAGGAGACCATCTTCCGGATCGTGGCTGCATCGTCGACCGTCATGATCGTCGCGCCCATCATGCACTCCGTGGATTCGGCCGTCGCTCGACCCGCGACACGACAGCATCTTGTTCCGAGTATCGACCGGCTCCGTGGCCGGCTTGATGCGGATCGGACCGGCGCATCAGAAGAGCTCGACGTCGCCGGCGGCGGGGCCTGAGGACGACAGGTCCGTCGGGGGTTCCCCTGCATCGGGCGGATCGTCGTCCGCGAAGAGATCGACGCTGCCGCCACGGACGGAGCGCCGGAGGTGCGCGGCCTCTCCCTTCAGCCGCGCGTCGTGCACGCGCCGCTCCGAGGCCATCGTGTACCGTCCGGCCACGGCCGCCACGCGTGCGCTTGCCGCATCCGCCGGGACGCCCTGCTCCTCGGCCGCGGCGGACATCCGCTCGACCACGGCGGCGACGGCGCCACGCAGGCCCTCCATCTCCTCGATGAAGAGCGCGCGCCAGGGCGGGCGCGACATCAGCGGCCCCACCTGCTCGTGCAGCCGCGCGGCCACCTCACCGAGCCCGACCACGCTCGTGAGCGTGCCGTCGCGGTACTCATGCAGGCGCCCACTCACACTCGTCGCTGACTGGCGCACCTCGGTGGCGTGCCGCGCGCCGTGCGTCCGCAGTTGACGCAACAGGCCCTCGGCCTCGCCGATGGTCCGCACGATGCCGTCGATGTCCTTCGCGACCTCGGCCGAGAGCGCGCCGGTCTCCCGCGAGATCTCGCTCAGGCGCGCCGAGAGGACCTCGAGTCCGCCGGCGGACTGGATGTGCGCCGTCTGGACCTCGGCATTGAGGCCGACGAGGTGCATGCCGCTCGCGAGCGACCCGATGCGCTGGGCGACGGCGCCTGCCGTGACATGGATGGGCGCCACGACCACATGCGCTTCCGCCGCGAGCCGCGTGCCGCTCTCGAGGAGGGCGGCGATCTGCTGGATCGCCTCGAGCATCACTTGCACGAAGCCGTCCACGCCCGCCGTCACCGAATCCACGTCGTACATCGAGAGCGCGGCCTCATCCAACGCCCTCACGCGCGCGACGATCACGCGGAGCCCATCCGCCACGGTCTCGTCGGCGCTGCCGAGTTCCACCTCGGCGGCCTCGAGTTGCCCGAGCACGATCCGGCCCGCCTGTTCCACGAAGCGGAGATCCTCGCCCGAGCGCAGCGCCCCGTCGACGAGGCCGACGAGCGGGCGCTGCATCTCCGCCACCGTCGCGCGCACGTGCGCGAGCTTCTGGCTCACGATGTCCTGGAACTGGAGCGCCAGCACCACGCGCGAGACCTCGGCGCCGACCTCGCGGCTGATCTGCGCCAGCTGCGACTCGCCGCGCTCGCTCTCCGAGGTGCCCTGTTCCATGCGCGAGAGGGCGCCCTCGATCTCCTCGTGCCGGGCCGCGGCCTCGGTCTCATGCGCCGCCGACTGCGTGCGCAGCCGCGCGAGCAGTTCGCCGAACGAGGTCTCCGTGGACTGCAGATCCCGGAACTGCTGGTCGAAGACCTCCTCCAACCGCAGTTGCATCGATTCGATGTCGCGCGCGAGGTCGCCGAGCTTCTGCGCCTCCGTGCCGTCGAGGCGCGCCCCTTCGATGCAGAGCAGTGTCCGCACGTACGTCATGGGCGCCATGACCGTGCGCAGGTCGCGCTCGGCGCGCAACGCCTTCCGCAGGCGCTCATGCTGACCGGACAGCAGCTCGATGACCCGCCGCATGCGCGCGACCCCGTCGGTGAGGAACGCGATCGGCTCGCGAAGCACCGCGGTCGCCTCGGTGACGACGGCGCCCCCCCGATGCCCCACCGCCATCTCCACGAGGTCATGGCTCCGGGCGATCAGGTCGCGCCCGGAGCCGGTGATGGTCATGATGTCGTCCGCGGTCGACAGGAAGACCTGTTCGAGGCGCGACGAGGCCGCCTCCAGCCGGTCGGACTGCTCGTGGAGCGCCTGCGCCAGCGTCGAGAGGGCGTGCGGATCGCCGATGGCGGTCATCGTGCCTCCGCCTTGAGCCGGAAGACCGTGCTGTTCTCCGCCCGTACGATCTCCCAGGCCGGATCGAGATGCAGGGTCGTCTCCGCGGTACCGAGCACGAGGATGCCGCCCGGCGCCATCCGCTCCCGGATCGCCGAGAGGATCCGCTGCTTGGTGGGGACGTCGAAGTAGATCAACACGTTGCGCAGCATCACGAGGTCGTGCCGCTCCTGGGAAGGCAGCGGCTCGATGAGGTTCCGCTGGCGGTATTCGATCATCGCGCGGATCGACTCGCTCACCTGCCAGCGGTCCTCGTGCTTCTTGAAGTGCTTCGCGAGGAGGATCGCCGGCAGGCCACGGTTCACCTCGAACTGCGTGTACTTCCCCGCCCGCGCCTGATCGAGGACCGACCCGCTCAGGTCGGTCGCGAGGATCGACGCGCGCCCGTCCGCCAGCGCCGGGAAGTGCTCGCGCAGCAGGAGTGCCAGGCTCACCGGCTCCTGCCCGGCGGAGCAGGCGGCGGACCAGATCGACAGCCGCGCCCCATCGCCCTTGGCGGCGATCAGGTCCGGCAGGATGCGCTTCCGCAGCACCTCGTACGGATGGAAGTCGCGGAAGAACGAGGTCTCGTTGGTCGTGAGCGCGTCGAGCGCGCGCGCGCGCAAGGCGCTCGCCGCGGGTTCGCCACGCAACAGGTCCACGAATCGCTCCAGCGATCCTTCGGCATGGTCACGCGCGAGGCCGGCCAATCGCGTCTCCACCAGGTACTCCTTCCCCGGGTCGATCACGATCGCCGCCTGGCGGCGTGCGAAGTCACTCACGTAGTTGAAGCTCGCGCTCGAGATGCCCATGGTCCTCACCCTGTCGCGGAGAGCGGGAGCGGCGAAGCCCGCCGGGCGATCGCCCCGGCGAGGTCGCCGAGGGCCAGGACCTCGTGCGCGAGCCCCGCGTTCACGACTGCGCCGGGCATCCCCCAGACGACGCTCGTGCGCTCATCCTGTGCGAGCACCTGGCCGCCGGAGGCGCGCACCTGCTCGCAACCGCGCAGCCCGTCATGTCCCATGCCGGTGAGCACGCACGCGAGGAGTTGCGGCCCCATCGTGCGCGCCGCACTGCGGAGCAGCACGTCGGCCGCCGGACGGCAGCTGTTCTCGGGCGGCCCGTCGTGGAGCGCCACCTGCATCTGAGCCCCCACGCGCTCGACCTCCATATGGCGGCCACCGGGTGCGATGTACACCTCGCCCGCGCGGAGCACCTGCCCCGCCTCGGCCTCATGGAAGCGATGCGCCGAGTCGCGGCCGAGTCGGTCCGCGAGGGACTTGGTGAAGACGGGCGGCATGTGCTGCACGATCATCACCGGGATGGGCAGCGGACGCGGAATCGCTTGGAAGAGATCGGCGAGCGCGTTCGGTCCGCCGGTTGAGGTCGCGATGACGAGGAGGCCGGGCGCCACCGTCGGCGCGACCCGCGCTGACGCGACCCGCGGCCGCACGAGGGGTGTGGGCGCCGAGGAGGGCTCCCGCGCCGGGGCGCCGGAGCGGACCAGCACGCGGATGCGCGGCAGGAGCTCCGCCGCAAGACGCGCGACCCCCTCCGCCATGGAGCCGCTCTGCGTGGGCTTCGCGATCCAGTCGTTCGCGCCCGCCGCGAGCGCATCGAGCGTCGCCTCGGCCCCGGTGGTGGTGAGCGCGCTGCACATGATCACCGGTGTGCGGCATCCGGAGCGGCGCAGTTCGCGCACGGTGCTCACCCCGTCGAGCTCGGGCATCTCGACGTCGAGCGTGATCACGTCCGGGGCCAGCTGCGACACCAACTGCAGCGCGATCCGCCCGTGCGCGGCGACGCCCACGACCTCGATGTCGGCATCGGTCGCGAGCGCCGCGCCGATCATCCGCCGCATCACGACGGCGTCATCGACGACGAGGGCGCGGATCGGCATCGCCGGTTACTCCACGATCCCGAGGATGCGCAGCTTCTCCACGACCATCGCCTCGGAGAGCGGCTTCATCAGAAAGTCGTTCGCGCCGACCTCGAGCGCCGAGACGACGTCCTCGCCCTCGTTGCGCGCGGTCACCATCATGAGTTTGAGGTCGTCCCAGCGCGCATCGGCGCGCACCGCACGCACGAAGTCGAGGCCGGACATGCGAGGCATGTCCCAGTCCACCAGCGCGAAATCGAATGGGGCGTGCCGTTCGAGGGCCTCGAGGGCGAAGATCCCGTCCTCGGCCTCGACCGCTTCGCACTTGACGTTCTTCGACACGAAGGCGGTCAGCATACGGCGCATGGCACGGGAGTCGTCGATGATGAGTGCCTTCATGGTGACTGCGTCCTCGGAAGTTGGCGGGACGCCGCGACGCGCGCGCCGCGCTTCCCACGCAGGAGTATCGGGTCCCCGGTGGCGGGCTTCATCGTGACATCACGCATCGCGCACCACCTGCGCGATCTGGTGCAAGCGCGTGAACATGAGGATCCGCTCGACGTTCGTCGCGCGGACGAGGAGCTCAGTCCGCCCGCCGATCGCGCGCACCCGTTTGATCGTCCCGACGAGCAGGTTCAGCCCCACCGAGTCGACCATCTGCGCCCGCCGGAGGTCGATCTGCAGCAGGCGTAGCGTCGAGCCAGGCGCCTCGAGTCGCTCGCACCCTGCCGTGAGCGCGACCCGGGCATCGCCGACGGTGGAACTCGTGAGGTCGCCGGGTAGCGTGATCGTCGCGGACGCGCCCGCGTACGCGGTCGTCGGGGAAGCCGGAGCGGAGGGGAAGGAGGCGGTCATGGCACGGTCGCGGACGAGGGATCAGTATCGGAAATCGAGACGCAGCCGGGCGCCGTGGCGCTCGACCCGAACAGTGGTGGACAGCAGGTGGATCAGTTCGAGGCCGCGATGCAGGTCGACGAGCTCGTCGCCGGCCTCTTCTGCGTGCCGCCCGACATTGAAGTCGTGGCCCGGCCCCGGGTCCTCGATCCGCACCCGGATCACCCGGTCCGCTGCCAAGAGCGACATCTGCAGGTCCGCCTCACGGTCGGCGGCTCCCTCGCAGCCATGCTTGAGTGCGTTGAGCATCCCTTCGCGGACCGCCGTAAGGATGTCCGCGAGGCGTGCCGAAGCGACGCCCGGGGCGACGCAACGGATCGCGGCCTCCCAGCGCGCCTGAGCGGAATCGACGGCGTCGTGCGATGCGCCGTTGTACCGCTCCGCGAGGATCGGGAGCCACCGTCGCATCACCGGCGGATCGCCCCAACTGCGGCTCCCCGGCTGCCCGAGCGCGAGATGCGCCAGGAGGACGTCGTCGCGGAGCCCGCCGGCCAGCACCGCCTGCGCGGCGTCTCCCTCGACGAGCAGCGCGGTCGCCACCGCCTCGGAGGGCACTCCCAGCCGGTCCGCGAGGTCCTCGAGCCCGTCCGTCCACGCCAGAAGCGCCGAGCCGGACGAGAGTTCGTGGTCCGTCGACTCCGGGAGTGAGTCCTCGAACCAGCCGAGCGGATGACTGCGTCCGCGTTCAAGCTGCCGGATCTCGCCGCGGGAGTTCACATGGCACGGGGCTGGCGCCCCGGCGTTCGTGACCTGCGCGAACTCCCCGCTCACGTCGAGCGCGATGGCGCACACTGCGACGGAGGTCGTCACCTCGAGCGCACCGAGCCGGCTCGCCTCCCCGCTCCACTCCTCGAGCAGCACGCGGTTGAATCGGCGCATCACGTCCACGATCGGCCGCCCCGACTCCTGCATGCCGCGCATCAGGCCCTGGAAGTAGGCCGCCGTGTAGGCGGAGGCGACGTCATGTCCGGCCACGTCGGCCACCACGAGCAGGAGCCCGCCCGTCTCCAGCGGGACGCTCGTGATGAAGTCCCCGCCCGCCTGATGGCAGGGATACGACCGCACGGTGAGGCGCGGATCGACCTGCGCGCCGGAGCGTAGCACCAGCCGCTGCAGCCGCCCGACCTCGCGCATCACCCGCGTGGTGCTGCGGTGCGCGCGGTCGTGTCGCGTGCGATCCACCGCGGCGTCGAGCGCCCGCCAGACCTCCGCCGGCACGATCGGCTTGTCGATGAGTCCGGCCGCGCCACCGCGCAATGAGGCCGCCACTGTCTCGCGTTCCGGCGAGGCCGTCACCACGACCACGGCGAGGGTCGGATCCGCGCGCTGGATCCACGCCATCAGCTCGAGCCCGCTCTCCTCCGGCATCTGCTGGTCGGTCAGCACCGCGTCGTACGCGTTCGCCCCGTCGGCGTCGACGAAACGGCGCGCCGCGCGCGCGGACTCGGCGGTCACTGGCTCCGCGCCGTGCTGCCGCACCAGCGCGCCGAGCAGCGCGCGCGTGCTGGGGTCATCGTCCACCACGAGGACGCGACGCGCACGAGCCGCATCGGGGCGCCGCGCGTCCGGGACGCGATCCGCGCGCAGCGCCTGCGCGAGCGAGGACGCCGCCGGCAGCTCGAGCCCGAGCGGGGCGACCACTCGCGGGGGGAGGAGCGGCGTCGCCATGGGCGTGCGCGTCAACCCTGGCGCACGGTCGCGAGGAAGGTGTCGATCTGGGCCGTGAGCGCCTCGGTCGCCCGCGCGAGGTCGTCGGCGGACGCCACCATCGCGTTCGCCGCCTCGCGCGTCTCCACCGCGCGTCCCGCCGTCGCATCGATCGCCGACGACACCTGCCGCGTCCCCTGCGAGGCGTCCTGCATCGAGCGCGAGATCTCCTGGATCGCCATCCGCTGCTCGGCGACCGCCTGCCGCACCGACGTGGCGACCTCGTGCATCGCCGAGACCGACTGCGCGATCCGGGCCGTGGAATCGACGGCACGCTCGCTCGCGAGCTGGATCGAGGCGACCCGTTCCGAGATCTCCTCGGTCGCACTCGCCGTCCGGGTCGCGAGCCCCTTCACCTCGTTCGCGACCACCGCGAACCCCTTCCCCGCCGCTCCCGCATGCGCCGCCTCGATCGTCGCGTTGAGCGCGACCAGGCGCGTCTGCCCCGCGACCTCGTTGATGAGCGCGACGACGCGATTGATCCCGCCCGACGCATCCGCGAGCGTCTGCATCACCTCGCGCGTCTCCTCGGCCGCCGCGATCGCCTGCTGCGCGACGCCCTGCGACACCATCGCCTGCGACTCGATCTCGCGCGCCGACGCCGACATCTCCTCGGTCGCGGCCGCCACGGTGTCGACGCTCGACGAGACCAACCGCGCGGCGTCCGAGGCCACGTCAGCCTCGTGCCGCGTGCCCGTCGCCGTCTCCGTCAGTCCCGAGGCCGTCCGCTGCGCGTTCCCGCTCGTTCCACGGAGCCGCTCCACCACGCCGCCGATCGAGCGCTCGAACTCCTGCGAGGCGGCCACCCGCACCGCGCGCTGCTCCGCCGCCTTCGCCGCCCGGCCCGTCGCGGCATTCAGTCGCTCCGCGCCGTCACGGAAGGTGCCGCGCATGCCGCGCGTCACCACCTGCCGATAGAACTTCTCCTCCGAGGCATGATCCAGGGTCGCCCCCGCCTCGCGCACGAAGGCGTCGGTCATGTCGAGGAGGTGGTTAAGGTCGTTCAGCATCTCGCCCATCGCGCCGGTCTCGCGGATGTGGAGCACCCGCTGCTCGAGGTCACCATCGGCGGCGGCTTTGAAGACGGCGCTCGCGCGGCGGATGCTCTCGTCCCGCGCGGCGAGGTCGGCCGTCAGCGAGGCGACCTGCGCCTCCAACTGCGCCACCCGATCGTACGCCACCGGCGCGCGACGGGGCCGACGTGCGGTCAGAGTCGCCATACGAACTCCTCGTAGGTGAGTCCCATCCCCTCCAGCGTCGACCCCAGCAGCGCCATCCCCGCGGCCACCGCGTCGCGGCGGACCGGGTACTTCGCCTCCTCGGCACGGAGTGCGGCGTACAGCGGCTCCACCTTCGCGATCGCCTCGGGACGCGGCACCCGCCGATTGGAGTGGTACCCGATGATGCGCCCGTTCCCGTCGAACGTCGGCGTCACATGCGCGTGCACCCAGTAGTGGTCGCCGGTGCGCGCCATGTTCACCACGTAGGCGAACACCTCATGCCCCGCCGCGATCGTGTCCCAGAGGAACGCGAAGACGCAGCCAGGCATGTCCGGATGCCGGATGATGTTGTGCGGCGCCCCGAGGAGCTCCTCCTCGGTGTAGCCCGACACTTCGATGAAGACCCGGTTCGCATACGTGATGCGCCCCTTCAGGTCCGTCTTGCTCACGATGATGTCGTCCAGCGGGAACGTGACCGCCCGTCCCGTCGGCGCGACCGTCTCCACGGTCATGGTACCCTCGGCGTGAAGGGACCCGGCCGTTCCGGGTCACCGCGAATCTCCCTTCCGAGTATCGGACAGGGGATGCCACGCTTCATCAGGCTTGCCCTGACACTCCGCCGCCGAATGTCCCACTGATCTCGGACGTGCAGTCGGCGAAATGGGCGACCACGCCCTCGAGCCGACCGTCGATCCCGTGCATCGGCGCCGCCGAGACGCGCAGCCAGTGCGTCGTGCCGTCCGGGCGCCGAAGCCCTTGCACCTCGCCCTCCACGGTACGGCCGGTCGCCAGCGACTGCGCGATGGGCTCGTCCTCCCGCGGCATGAGGGAGCCATCGAGGCGGATCCGGGCCCAGGTCGCGTCGCGTGCGAATGGAGCCTCCGGGCCCTCGCGGCGCAGCCCGAGCAAGCGCTGCGCCGCGGCGTTGGCCATCGCGATGTGCCCCTCGCGATCCACGAGCACGATGCCCAAGGGCGACGCGTGCACGACGGCCCGGCACTGTGCCTCGGCGCGCACCGCCTCCGAGACATTCACGAACGAGACGACGGCGCCGCTCGCCTTCCCGTCGGGATCCCCGAGCGAGAGGCGCGACACCTGCGTATCGAGCCAGAGTTCCCCGCGCGGGAAGCCGATGTAGCGGAGCCGCTCCCGCGTCGGCATCGACTCGCCGGCCCAGCTCGTCAGCGTCGGCGGCGCCGCTTCGCGACCGTCCGCATGGAACCGGCGAACCGGCAACTCGGTTCGCCGTCGCCCGATGATCTCGGCGTCATCCGCGTAGCCGAGCATCCGCAGCGTCGCGGGGTTCACATAGCGGATCACGTCGTCCGCGTCCACCAGCACGATCCCCTCCACCAGTGCGTCGAGGATCGCGTCGGCGCGCAGCTGCGCCTCGCGATGCCCCGCCGTCGACTCCACCACGCTCGAGACGTTCGTGAACGAGATGCCGCTCCAGTGCGCCGTCGCGTCGTCCGCCTCGAGCGGCGTGACATGGAGACGCAGCCAGGAACGGACCCCGGTGCTGTCGAGCACGCCGCGCATGAAGGGGGCACCGCTCGGCGAGCGCCCCGTCAGCAGCGCATGGAAGCGTTTCCCCTCCTCGCGCGCTCCCGAGAGGTCGAGTGGCGCGAGGCGATCGCAGTCGCGCACCGTCAGCCGTCGACCGCTCTCCACGCCAAGACGGTCGCACGCCCGGGCGTTCGCCCACAGCACGAGTCCTTCGGCGTCGACGATGAGGTTCGATTCGGCCAGATGGTCCGCCCACGCGGCCGCGCTCGACGCCGTGCATCGCGCGAGCAATTCCATCGGGAAGGAAGGGCCGGTCGCGAGCGGTTCGCGAAGCGTCGTCGTCATCGGGCCGCGAATGCGCCCAGGGTGGCGGCGGCGAGCGCGGCGTGCACGCGACCGTACTCCCGCTGGGCCTCCGCGACGAGCGGGGCGGCCGCCACGAGATCCCCCGCGCCCGCCACCTGCTCCAGTTCGGCGCAGACGGTGGGAAGGTGTCGCGCGCCGAGGTTCGCGGCGGAGCCCTTCAACTGGTGCGCCGCCGTGCGGAGCGCCGCCGCGTCCCCTGCGGCGTGCGCTCGCGCCATCGACGCGCAGAGCGCGGGAGTAGAGTCCAGCATCACGGTCACCACCGAGTCGAGCGCCTTCACGCCGATGATCTCGGCGAGCGCCACCAGCGCCGCCTCATCGATCGCGGGACCATCGGGACCATACGACACCGCCGCCTCCGGGCGTGCGTGGAACAGGGGTTCCGGCCTCACCGGAGCTCATTTCCCCCGAGTATCGGGCGTGCCCGCGGCGACTTGACACTCGCCTCATGTCGAACTCCTGTCCGGCATCCCCCCACGTAGCGCCGGAGATTCCACACCTTGCCCCCCGCCGTCGCCTGAGCGAACCTTGCCAAGCCCATTTCGAGGACCCCCCGGATCATGGCTTCGACAGACGTCAGGAACCCGCAGTACTACCACAGGGTCGTGGACTGCCAGTGGGCTTGCCCGGCCCACACGAACGTCCCCGGTTACCTTCGCCTCATCGCCCAGGGCCGCTACGACGACTCGTACCTCCTGAACCGGGAGTCGAACATCTTTCCCGGCATCCTCGGGCGCGTCTGCGACCGCCCCTGCGAGCCCGCCTGCCGGCGCGGCCGAGTCGAGGAGAAGCCCGTCGCGATCTGCCGGATGAAGCGCGTCGCGGCCGACAATCGCGGCGACATCACCGACCGGCTCCCCAAGGGCGGCGCGAAGAACGGGAAGCGCGTCGCGCTCGTCGGCGCCGGCCCGGCCTCGCTCGCCGTCGCCAACGATCTCCTCCCGCTCGGCTACGACGTCACGATCTTCGAGAAGAACGCGACGCCGGGCGGCCTGATGCGGATCAACATCCCGTCATTCCGCCTCCCCGCGCAGGTGCTCGACGAGGAGTGCGACTACGTGATCCGCATGGGCGCGACGATGCGCTACGGCACCACGGTCGACTCCCTCAAGGGGCTCCTCGCCGAGGGCTACGACGCCGTCTTCGTCGGGACCGGCGCGCCGAAGGGCAAGGAACTCGACCTGCCCGGCCGCTGGGATGCGAAAGAGAACGTCCACATCGGCATCGAGTGGCTCGCGAACGTCCACTTCGGCCACGTCGAGCGGATCGGCCAGCGGGTCCTCATCATCGGCGTCGGCAATACCGCCATGGATTGCTGCCGCACCGCCAAGCGCGTCGGCGCCACGGACGTCAAGGTGATGGCCCGCCGCGGCCGCAAGCACTTCAAGGCCTCCCCGTGGGAACTCGAGGACGCCGAGGAGGAACAGGTGGCGATCGTCGAGAACCACGCCCCCAAGCGCTTCGTGCTCGAGCAGGGCAAACTCGTCGGGATGGAGTTCGAGCAGCTCGCCTGGAGCACCGATGCGACCGGCAAGCAGGTCTCGACGGTCACCGGCACTGTGGTCGTCCCCTGCGACGACGTGATCCTCGCCATCGGACAGGACAACGCCTTCCCCTGGATCGAGCGCGACATCGGCCTCGAGTTCGACCCGAAGTGGGACATGCCGATCGTCGACAAGGAGACGCACCAGAGCACGCGCCCCGGCGTCTTCTTCGGTGGCGATGCCGCTTGGGGGCCGGAGAACATCATCTGGGCGGTCGCGCACGGGCACGCCGCCGCGATCTCCATCCACCATCACTGCCAGGGCATCCCGGTCACGGAGCGCCCGCCGGTCGGCATGACGCTCGTCTCCGCCAAGATGGGCATGCAATCGTGGGCGTACGACAACGATTACGACACGACGAAGCGCGCGAAGATGCCCCATGAGGACCTCGCCAAGCGCTTCACCGACCTCAACGTCGAGGTGGAGCTCGGCTACACGCCGGCGCAGGCTGCGCTCGAAGTCGCGCGCTGCCTGAATTGCGACATCCAGACCCACTTCGACGCCCCGCTCTGCATCGAGTGCGACGCCTGCGTTGACGTCTGCCCGACGAGCTGCCTCACCATCACCACCAACGGGGACTCCGAGACGTCGCTCCGGACGCGACTCTCCGCCCCCGCCCTCAACACCAAGCAGGCGATCTTCCTCTCCGACGCCCTGCCCCAGACCAAGCGGATCATGGTGAAGGACGAGGACGTCTGCCTCCACTGCGGCCTCTGCGCCGAACGCTGTCCGACCGCCGCGTGGGACATGCGCACCTTCGACCTCAAGCAGGCGTACGCCGGGATGGTGACCCGATGAGCGGCAAGAGCGGCATCAACGATTTCGCCTTCAAGATGGGCACCGTCAACGGCACCGGCTCCGCCAGCGCCAACGGGCTCCTCATGCAGGCGATCTTCCGCATGGGGATCCCCGTCACGGGGAAGAACATCTTCCCCTCCAACATCCAGGGCCTCCCCACCTGGTACGAGATCCGGGTGAGCAAGGACGGCTACACCGCCCGGCCGAGCGAGGTGGACCTCGTCGTCGCGCTCAACCCCGCGACCTATGCGAAGGACGTGAAGACCGTCCGCCCCGGCGGCTACCTCGTCTACGACTCCACCTGGCCGATGGACCCCGATCTCGTCCGGGAGGGGATCACGATCCTCGGCATCCCCTTCGGGAGGATGTGCGTCGAGACCTTCGAGAAGGACCGCGACCGCACCTTGCTGCGCAACATCGCCTACGCCGGGGCGCTTGCCGCGCTCCTCAAGATCGACACGGCGGTCATCGAGGCGATGCTCACGGAGAAGTTCGGCAAGAAGCCGAAGCTCCTCGCCGCGAACCACACGGCGTTCAAGCTCGGCTACGACTACGCGATGGCGCACTTCCAGTGCCCCCTGCCGTTCCATCTCGAACCGATGGACCGGACCGGGGACAGCATCCTCATCGATGGCAACACCGCCGCCGCACTTGGCGCGGTCTACGCCGGCGCGACCGTCGGCGCTTGGTATCCCATCACGCCGGCGACCGCCCTGATGGAGCAGTTCAAGGGCTTCTGCGAGAAGTACCGCGTGGACAAGGAGACGGGCCTCCACAAGTATGCGATCCTGCAGGCCGAGGACGAGCTCGCGGCCGCGGGTATCATCATCGGGGCCGGGTGGGCCGGCGCGCGCGCCTTCACCAACACCTCCGGCCCCGGCATCTCGCTGATGCAGGAGTTCATCGGGCTCGCGTACTACACCGACATCCCCGCCGTTTTCATCGACGTGCAACGCTGCGGCCCCGCGACCGGCATGCCGACGCGCACGCAGCAAGCGGACCTGCTCTCGCTCGCGTACGCTTCGCACGGTGACACCAAGCATCTCATCGTCTTCCCCGCCGACCCGCGGGAGTGCTTCGAGATGACCGTGCAGGCCTTCGACCTCGCCGAACGCTTCCAGACGCCGGTCTTCGTCGCGAGCGACCTCGACATCGGCATGAACGACTGGATGGTCAAGCGCTTCGAGTGGGACGACTCGTATCGCCCCGACCGCGGCAAGGTGCTCGACGCGGCGGACCTCGAGAAGATCCAGCGCTTCTCGCGCTATCTCGACGTCGACGGCGACGGTATCGCGGCGCGCACCCTCCCCGGCGTCGGCGGCAAGGGCGCCTACTTCGTCCGCGGGTCTGGCCACGACAAGCACGGCCAGTACACCGAGGACTCCGACGCCTACCAGGAACTCGTCGACCGCCTCAAGCGGAAGTTCGAGGGTGCGGCCGAGCACGTCCCCGCCCCGATCATCTCGCACCAGCCGGGCGCCGAGGTCGGCCTCGTCACCATCGGCGGCTGCGAGGCCGCGGTGCACGAGGCCGCGGACATCCTCCGCGCCGAGGGCATCCACACCGACTACATGCGCATCCGCGGCTTCCCGTTCAGCGAGGAGGTCCGGAAGTTCCTCGGACGCCACGAGCACACGTTCGTCATCGAGCAGAACCGCGACGCGCAGCTCCGCAGCCTCGTCCAGATCGAGCTCGGCGTCGCCCGCGACGCGATGACGCCCATCCTCGACTACAGCGGCATGCCCCTCACCGCTGCCACCGTCGTGAACGCCGTGAAGACCCATCTCGCCGAGGTGCCCGCATGACGTCCATCGCCAAGCCGCCGGTCAAGCACCCGACCGCGCGCACCAACGGCCGCGGTCTCACGCTGCGCGACTACGAGGGCGCCATGAGCACCCTCTGCGCCGGCTGTGGCCACGACTCGGTCACCGCCGCGCTCGTCCAGGCCGCCTGGGAGCTCGAGATCGAGCCGCACCGCGCCGCCAAGATGAGCGGCATCGGCTGCTCGTCCAAGACCACCGCCTACTTCATGAAGCAGTCGCACGGATTCAACTCCGTGCACGGCCGCATGCCGTCGGTCACCTCCGGAGCCGCCGCCGCCAACAAGGGCCTCACCTACATCGGGATCTCCGGCGACGGCGACTCCCTCTCGATCGGCCTCGGGCAGCTCTCGCATGCGATCCGTCGCAACGTGAACATGCTGTACGTCATCGAGAACAACGGCGTCTACGGCCTCACCAAGGGCCAGTTCTCCGCCTCCGCCGACATCGGCAGCACGAGCAAGAAGGGCGAGGCCAACGAGCAGGCCCCCATCGACCCCGTCCTCCTCGCCCTCACGCTGGGCTGCACCTTCGTCGCCCGTTCCTTCTCGGGCGACAAGCAACAGCTCGTGCCCATCCTCAAGGCCGCGATCGCCCACAAGGGCCTCGCCCTCGTCGACGTCATCTCCCCCTGCGTCAGCTTCAACGACCACGAGGGCTCCACCAAGAGCTACGCGTACACGCGAGAGCACGAGGTCGAGGCGGTGCACGCGGACTTCATCCCGCTCAAGCGCGAGATCACCGTCCCCGAGACCGGCGAGGAGGTGCGCGTGGTCGAGATGCACGACGGCGCGCGCGTCCGCCTGCGCTCCACCGCCACCGACTACGACCCGACCAACCGGGAGTCCGCGTACGCCCACGTGCGCGCCTGCCAGGCCCGCCACGAGATCGCGACGGGGTTGCTCTTCGTCGATGAGAACGGGCGTGACATGCACGACTACCTCAAGACGGTCCCCACGCCCCTCGTCGACCTGCCGTTCGAGGCCCTGTGCCCGGGCAAGGACGCGCTCGGCAAGCTCATGGACCGGTACCGCTGAGCCACGCGCGCGCCGCGTCCGCGGCGCGCGCCCCGTCATCGAAGGCGATCCGCACCACGGGGACTTGGGACGCCAGGGCCCCGATGGTTGCGGCCGCCCGGGCCCCATGCTCCGCGAAGTTCCAGCACCCTTCACCGATTGCCATCACCGCCTCCGCGGCGGAGCAGGGCGTGAGCGAGACGCCGCCGTCCCGGCCCGCGCGCGGCAGGAGAACCGCCCGCACCGGGAGCGGACCGGGTGCCACGCGATCGTCGACGTCGACCTCGTCCTTCTCCACCTCGAGCAGCCACTCCGGCGGCATCTCCTCGCCGGGGTCGCGCCGTACTTCCGCCGCCCGCGGGAACGGGAGGACCATGCGGGTCGCGGGATCGATGGGCAGGATGTCGTCGCTGAAGTAGCTCGCCCCGGTCGCGCACAGCGACGTCACGAGCGTGCTCTTCCCCCGGCCTCGGCGCCCGATCACCAGCACCGCCGCCGCTCCGACCCCGACGGCCCCGCCGTGCAGCCACAGCAGTTCCGGGTGCTCGGCCACCACCAGCTCGAGCACTCGATAGCGCGCCCACCGGATCGCCGAACGAGCGTCCGGTCGCTCGGCGCGCTCGCCGAGCGAGTCCGTGCAGTGAAAGCCAGCGCCGGTCGCCTCGAGGGTCAGCTCCACCGGCGGCAGCACACCGGAGGGGGCCAGGAGATGCCGATGGTCGCGCCAGAGCACAGCGTGCACGTCCGGCGCGCCCGCCGTGATCCGCAGTCTCGACCGACCGAACGCGATATCGATCGGCGCCCGCGGCGTCACGCGAGATCCAGCAGGGACAGGGCGCCCAAGCGCTCGACGGTGGTCCGCACGTCGGCGAGGACCACCTCCACCGGGTGTCCAGTGATGCCGCTCAGTTCCTGAGCGATCTCGGCAATGGTGCGCTGACCGTCGCAGAGGTCCCAGACCGCCCATGCGGTCGTATTCAGCGTGTGGAGTGCTTCGCGCCCCTGCAGGAAGAGCATCATCTCCTCCTCGCCAAGCGGGAACTCCTGGACCTGCGGCGCCTGTCGGACCCGCGCCGTCGCCTCCACGACGAAGCGCCGCTCGGGGAGCGCCGATCCCGGCAGGTTCTTGGGCGGTGGATCAGGCAGGGCCATGGCCGGGGATGCGGTGGGAAGAGGTTCGCTCGCGCGGGAGAATATAGGGGGACGACCGCGTCCCGGCTGTGGCGCGGAGTGTCGTGGCGGTGCAACGATGCGCCAGTCGGCCATCGCCCCGAACGTTGTCCTGAAAGGGGTTGCGCACTGTGGCATTTCGGCACCACACTTGCAGTGCAGTACCTGACCGCGCGGGACGGCCGATAGCTCACCTTGGGAGGATCGTGATGGACATGGAGAATGTGGCGGACAAGCTCTCAACGCCGAAGGCTGATCTCAGCCGTCGTGCGCTGGTGAAGGCGGGATGGGTGGTGCCGGTCGTGTTCGCGCTCGGCATCCCGAAGACGACCATGGCGCAGACGTCGTCCAGCGGCGGCCAGACGGGTGGCGGCGGCTACGATCCGGGTACCGACGCCTAAGGCGGCGGACCGTGCACGCAACGAGGGCGGGGACCTGACCGGGTCCCCGCCCTCTGTGCTTCCGGCGACGACCTCACTCCCCGACCGAGGTCCCCGCTAATACCGTGTCGAGGCCCGGCCACCCTGCCGGGTTGTACCGGGCGATCACCCGAAGGTAGTGCACCGCATCCTCCCCGTGGGTCGCCTGGATGGCCGCCGCGGCCTTCGCCACCGATTCCGCGTCGCAGTAGGGCGCCTCGAGCGACTCGTCGATCACTGCCCCTTCGGCCTTCACACCCGCCACGCGCAGGAAGTCCGCTTGGATCGCCGGTTCCAGGTCCACATAGAGCGCCTGCAACAGGTCCACTTCGTCGTCCGCGGACTGCGCGTTCATCCGGACGACCTCCTGCGCGAGCTTGGCCGCCGGCCACTGCATGAGGGTCACGGGCCGGAAGCCGCCCCGCTTCGCCATCCGCGCGATGTATACAGCCCGCGCATCCTTGCGTTCAGTGATGAGGCGCGTCAGGAGCGCCACGCGCTTCGCCGACGGCAGCGCGCGATACAGGGAGGGATTGGCCATGGACCAATATCGCACCGCCGGGCGCTCGGCGGCACTCGTCGGTGACCGCCGGCGCGCTCAGCCCGACGCGTCGAGCGCCGACCGCACCGTGAGCGCCAGCTCATCCAGGGTGAAGGGCTTGGCGAGGAATCGCAGTTCCCCGCCCAAGACGCCGTCGTGACCGATGATGTCCGCGGTGTAGCCCGACATGTAGACCACTCGCGTCGTCGGGCGCGCCGCGAGCAGCGCCTGGGCGAGTTCCTTACCGCTCATCGTCGGCATGATCACGTCCGTGAGTAGGAGGTTGATCGCGCCTCCGTACGCCGCCGCGATATCGAGCGCCTCCGTCGGTCCCGCGGCCACGAGTACCGAGTACCCGCGCCGCTTGAGTGCCCGCGCGATGACGGTACGGATCGCGGGTTCGTCCTCCACGAGCAGCAGCGTCTCCGACCCGCCCGGCACCGCGTCTGGCACTTTGTCCGCAGGCGCCGCCTCCGCGACCGTCCCGACCAGTCGCGGGAGGTAGAACGAGAACGTCGCCCCGTCGCCAGGCGCCGACTGGACCACGACGAAGCCATGGTTCTGCGTGACGGCACCGTAGACGGTCGCGAGGCCGAGCCCCGTTCCCTCGCCTTGGGGTTTCGTCGTGAAGAACGGCTCGAAGACGTGTGCCAGCGTCTCCGCGTCCATCCCCGCGCCCGTGTCCTCCACCGAGATGCGCACAAACTCGCCCGGTGCCGCCATCGCGTGCGCGGCGCAGAACGCGTCGTCGATCACGCAGTTGGCGGTCCGCAGGGTGATCCGGCCATCCCCCCGAATGGCATCGCGGGCATTGAGGCACAGGTTCGTGAGCACCTGGTCGAGCTGCGAAGGGTCCATCAGCACCGGCCAGATCTCATTCCCCGCCTCGAACCGCATCGCGATCCGCTCCCCGACCGCACGCCGCAGCATCGAGACGATCGCCCCCACGCGGGCGTTCGGGTCGAGCGCCTGCGGCGCGACGAGTTGCTTGCGCGCGAACGCGAGCAGTTGCCGCGTGAGTTCGCTCGAACGCGTCGCCGCGGCATGCACTTGCGCCAGGTGCTCGAGCATCGGCGCGTCACCGGACTCGGTCGCCCGGTCGCGCGCCATCTCCGCGTGCCCGATGATGACGCCGAGCATGTTGTTGAAGTCGTGGGCCACGCCGCCGGCGAGCCGGCCCACCGACTCGAGCTTGAGGGCGGCTTGGAGCTGCATCTCGAGCGCGGCCTTCCGCTCCTCTGCCTGCCGGCGCGCGGTGACGTCGCGGAACGACCAGACGCGCCCGGACGGCCGGTCCCCGATCATCATGGGGCGCGAGTATCGCTCGAACGTGCGCCCGTCCTTGAAGTGCAGGACGTCGAAGCTCTCCTCGAGCGGATGCCCGTAGAGGTACTGGACCTTGTCGAGGAAGGCCGCGGGGTCGAGGAGCTGTTCGAGCACGTACGCCAGCGCCCGCTGGTCGATGCGGCTCTCGAGGACTTCGTCGGGAATCCGCCACATCTCGCCGAACGGCCGGTTGAACGAGGCGATCTCGCCGTTCGCGGCGATGGTGAGGATGCCGTCGGCCGTGGACTCGAGGGTCGCGCGCAGGGTGCCGAGTGCCTCGGCGTTCGCGGTCTCGCTCGCGATCCGCTCGCTGATGTCCACGATGGTGCCCACGAGGCGCAGTGGCGTGCCGTCGACCGTGCGGGCGACCACCTTGCCACGACTAAGGAACCAGCGCGGTTCGCGGCCCGGGAGGCGCATCCGCACGCGGCACCGGGCGACCGGCGTCCGCCCCGCGAGATGCTCGTCGAGCGACTGGCGGAGTCCCGCGACGTCCTCCGAATGGACCGCCGCGAGGAACGCGTCGAAGCGGGTCGCCGTCTCGTCGCGCTCGGGCCCGATCATCTCCGCGAGCTTTGGGCTCACGTGCACGACCCCGCTCGTGATATCCCAGTCCCAGAGCTCGCCGCTCGTCGCGTCGAGCGCGAAGGCGAGCCGTTCCTCGCTGCGCTCGAGGTCGAGCGTGCGCTGGGCGGCCTCCCGGACGGCGTCGGAGTGGGTCGCGGCATTGTGCAACGCCAGCGCCACCAGGCGGGCGAGCATCTCGCCGTGTCGCACGTCGACATCGGTGAACCCCGGGTCGCCCGCGGTCCGCGCCACGACGATCACCCCCATGACCTCCTGGCGACGGATGATCGGCAGCGCGAGCAGCGAGGTGAGCCGCGGGACCGCGTCGGGATGACCGGCGTAGTCGGAGACGACGACCGGCTGGCGTGACTCGACCGCGCGCCAGCTGATCGGGGCCTCGTCACGTCGCACGCGGCGTCCGGGGTCGGCGCGGATCGAGGCGACGCTCGCACGGATCTCGAGGAGGTCACCGTCCTTGGTCAGCACCTCCACCGTGGGGGCATCCATCAACGCCGCGATGCGCGACAGGAGCGCCCGGAGCAGGTCCGGGAGCTCCCGACGGTCGAGCAGGTCGAGCATCGTCTCGTTCAGGGCTTCGAGGAATGCCTCGTGCCGCTGCCCATCGACGTTCGCGCTGCGTGCGTTCACTTGCGGTGGAGTTCGAGTTCCGACGGCGGTCGCCACCCCGCCGGCGTGCCTGCCTCACCTCATGCCGAGCCGGACCACTCCTTCAACTCGACCTTCGTCGCGCTCGCCACGATGTAGTCGCGATTCATCTGCATGATCGCGTCGATCGAGATCCCCTTCGGACACGCTTCCTGGCACTCGCCGAACAGGGTGCAGCCGCCGAAGCCCTCGAGATCCATCCGCTCCACCATCGCGAGGGCGCGCTTCATGCGCTCGGGCTGGCCCTGCGGTAGCACGCCGAGGTGGGTGACCTTCGCTGCGGTGAAGAGCGAGGCCGAGGCGTTGGGGCAGGCCGCGACGCACGCTCCGCACCCGATGCAGGCCGCGTTGTCCATCGCGAGGTCCGCGTCCGGCTTGCCGATCGGCAGCGCGTTCGCGTCTTGCGGCGTCCCGGTCGGCGCGGAGATGTACCCGCCCGCCTGGATGATCCGGTCGAACGCGCCGCGATCCACCATCAGGTCCTTCTGCACCGGGAACGCTTTCGCGCGCCACGGCTCGATCCAGATGTCATCCCCGTCCTTGAAGCTCCGCATGTGGAGCTGGCATGCCGTCGTGAGCTTCATCGGCCCGTGCGCGGCGCCGTTGATCATCATCCCGCACGAGCCGCAGATCCCCTCGCGGCAGTCGTGGTCGAACGCGATCGGCTCCTCGCCCTTCTCGATGAGGCGCTCGTTCACCACATCGAGCATCTCGAGGAAGCTCATGTCAGGGCTGATGTCCTTCGCCGGGTATTCCACGATCCGCCCGGGCGCCGACGGTCCCGTCTGGCGCCAGACATGAAGCGTGAGGTTCATGCCGCCGCTCACTTGTAGCTCCGCGTGCTCAGGTGGACATTCTCGAATTCGAGCGGCTCCTTGTTCAGGATGGGGGCCTTCCCCTCGCCCGCGTACTCCCAGGCCGCCACGTACGCGAACCGCTCGTCGTTGCGCTTGGCCTCGCCGTCCTCGGTCTGGTACTCCGTGCGGAAGTGCCCGCCGCAGCTCTCCTCGCGCTGGAGCGCATCGAGGCACATCAACTCGGCGAACTCGAGGAAGTCCGCCACGCGCCCCGCCTTCTCGAGCGACTGGTTGATCCCCTCCCCCGTGCCGAGCACCTTTACGTCGCGCCAGAACTCCTCGCGGAGCTTCGGGATCTCGACGAGCGCCTGCTGGAGACCCGCCGCGTCGCGCGCCATGCCGCACTTGTCCCACATGATCTTGCCCAGCTCGCGATGGAACGAGTCCACCGTGCGCGTCCCCTTGATCTCGAGGAACCGCTTCGTGCGCGCCGTCACCGCCTCGTGCGCCGCCTTGAACTCGGGGTGGTCGGTCGTGACCTTCTCCAGCTTGTTCGACGCGAGGTAGTCACCGATGGTGTACGGGATCACGAAGTAGCCGTCGGCGAGTCCCTGCATCAGCGCGCTCGCGCCGAGGCGGTTCGCCCCATGGTCCGAGAAGTTCGCCTCGCCGAGGACGTGCAGGCCCGGGATCGTGCTCATCAGGTTGTAGTCCACCCAGAGCCCGCCCATGGTGTAGTGCACCGCCGGGTAGATGCGCATCGGCCGCTCGTACGGATCCTCGTCGGTGATGCGCTGGTACATCTCGAACAGGTTCCCATAGCGCTCCTCGATCGCCGCCTTGCCGAGCCGCTTGATCGCGTCGGCGAAGTCGAGGTAGACGCCGCGCCCGCCGGGGCCGACGCCGCGCCCGTCATCGCAGGCCTCCTTCGCCGCGCGGGACGCGATGTCGCGCGGGCTCAGGTTGCCGAACGACGGGTACTTCCGCTCGAGGTAGTAGTCGCGGTCCTCCTCGGCGATCTGCGACGGCTCCTTCGCGCAGTCCTCCTTCCGCTTCGGGACCCAGACGCGCCCGTCGTTGCGGAGCGACTCCGACATCAGCGTCAGCTTCGACTGATGGTCGCCCGCGACGGGGATGCAGGTCGGGTGGATCTGCGTGAAGCAGGGGTTCGCGAACGCCGCGCCCTTCTTGTGCGCACGGTAGGCGGCGGTGACGTTGCAGCCCTTCGCGTTGGTGGAGAGGTAGAAGACGTTGCCGTACCCGCCCGTCGCGAGGATCACCGCATCGGCCGCGTGCGACTCGATCTCGCCGGTCACCATGTCGCGCACGATGATGCCGCGCGCCTTGCCGTCCACGACGACGAGTTCGAGCATCTCGTGCCGCTCGTACATCTTGACGCCGCCGCGCGCGATCTCCTTCTCGAGCGCCTGATAGGCGCCGAGGAGCAGCTGCTGCCCCGTCTGCCCGCGCGCGTAGAAGGTGCGCGAGACCTGCGCGCCGCCGAACGAGCGGTTGGCCAGCAGGCCGCCGTACTCGCGCGCGAACGGCACGCCCTGCGCGACGCACTGGTCGATGATGTCCACCGACACTTGCGCCAGCCGGTAGACGTTCGCCTCGCGGGCGCGGAAGTCCCCGCCCTTGATGGTGTCGTAGAAGAGCCGCTGCACCGAATCGCCGTCGTTGCGGTAGTTCTTCGCCGCATTGATGCCGCCCTGCGCGGCGATCGAGTGCGCGCGCCGCGGCGAGTCCTGATAGCAGAAGCAGCTCACGTTGTAGCCGAGTTCGCTGAGCGTCGCGGCCGCCGAGGCGCCGGCCAGCCCCGAGCCCACCACGATCACGCTGTATTTCCGCTTGTTCGCGGGGTTCACCAGCTTCATCTCGAAGCGGTGCTTGTCCCACTTCTCCGCCAGCGGGCCGGCGGGGATCTTGGCGTCGAGCTTGAGTGCCATGGTCAGGAGGCTCCGGCGCCTAGTTGAGGATGCCGAGCAGGACGGCCACGGGGATCACCGTGAACCCTGCCCAGACGAGGATCGCCACCCAGAGCGCCAGCGTGCGCTGGATCGGGTTGGCCGAGCGCTTCTGCAGGCCGAGCGTCCGGAACCCCGCCCACGCGCCGTGGAAGAGGTGCAGCCCGAGGAACGCCATCGCCGTCACGTAGAGCGCCACGACCCACGGCGACTGGAAGCCGATGATCACGTTGCCGTAGACGCCGGTGTGGCTGAACGCGGGGTGGAAGCTCCCCGTCGTGAAGTGCCCGATGTGGTAGACGATGAAGAAGAGCAGGAAGAAGCCGCCGATCCGCATCGTGCGCGAGGCGAGCGTGCTCACCTGCGGCTCCGATTTCGCGTACCCCTGCGGCCGCGCCGCGGCGTTCCGCCGCGTCAACTGCACCGCCGCCACGATGTGGAGCGTGACCGCGCCGAGCAGCCCGAGGCGCGCCACCCAGAGCAATTCGCCCGTGCTCTTCAGGAACGCGGCGTAGCGGTTCATCGCGTCCGCGCCGAGGAACATCTGCAGGTTGCCGGCCATGTGGCCGAGCACGAACCCGACGAGGAGGATCCCCGTCGCGGCCATGACGACCTTCTTGCCGACGGTGGAATCCCAGAACTTCAGCAGCCAGCTCATTCAGTCCTCTATGGGGGGAGACGAACACGGCGCCCGGGGTCCGGGCGCCGTGAGAGGCACTGCCTACAGCTTCACCACCGACATCGGTTCGACCACCGCCGCCGCGCTCTTCTCCAGCGCCGTGCGCTCGTCGGCCGTCAACGTCACCTCGAGGATCCGCTCGATCCCCTTCCGGCCGAGCTTCACCGGAACGCCGAGGAAGTGGCCCTTCATCCCGTATTCGCCCTCGAGCCAGGCCGAGCACGGGAGGATCCGCTTCTGGTCGTTCACGATCGCCTCGACCATCTGCACCGCGCCCGAGGACGGGGCATAGTACGCCGAGCCGGTCTTGAGGAACTTCACGATCTCGGCGCCACCGTTCCGCGTGCGGTCGACGATCGCGTCGAGCGTCGCCTTGTCCATCAGCTGCGTGATCGGGATGCCCGAGACCGTCGTGTAGGAGATGAGCGGGACCATCGTGTCGCCGTGGCCGCCGAGGACCATCGCCTGGATGTCGCGCACGCTCACATCCAGCGCCGTCGCGAGGAACGCGCGGTAGCGCGCCGTGTCGAGCACGCCAGCCATCCCGATCACCCGCTCGCGCGGGAAGCCCGTCACTTCCTTCGCCACCCACGCCATCACGTCGAGCGGGTTCGAGACCACGATCACTATCGCGTCCGGCGAGGTCTGCCGGATGTTCTCGCTCACCGACTTCACGATCCCGGCATTGGTGTTCAGCAGGTCGTCGCGCGACATCCCGGGCTTGCGGGCGATGCCGGCGGTGATCACCACGATGTCCGAGCCCTTCGTTTCCTCGTACCCGTTGGTCCCGATCACGCGGCTGTCGAAGCCCTCGATCGGCGCCGACTGCCACTGGTCGAGGCCCTTGCCCTGCGGGATGCCCTCGGCCACGTCCACCATGACGACGGTGCGGGCGAGTTCCTTCTCGGCGATGCGCTGGGCCGCGGTCGCGCCGACATTGCCGGCGCCGACGACCGTGATCTTGTTCACCATTGAGGCTTTGCTCTGCGAAGGGTTGGGTGCTGCACGTGCGGGCAATTTAGTCTCGGCCCGAGGGCGGGTAAACTGCGGCCGCCCCTCAGCCGCCCACCTGCGAGAGGGCACGGAGCCCTCCCACCTTCAGCTGCAGCAGGTCGTGGGCGAGTGGCTTCTCGGCCAGGGCTTGGCGGAACAGAGGCGCCAGCGGCTCGCCACGGCGCAGCGGGTCCCGCAGGTTCACCTCGTGATCGCCGTACAGGCAGGTCCGCAGCCGCCCGTCGGCCGTCAGGCGCACCCGATTGCAGTCGCCGCAGTAGGTGTGCGTCATCGGCGTGATCACGCCCACCGTGCCCGGCGCGTCGCCGATCCGGTGGTACCGGGCCGGCCCGTTCCCTCGGGCCGGCCCCGCCGCCGGCGCCAGCGGTCCCAGGGTCCCCACCCGGGCGAGCACCTCCGCGCTCGGGACGATGTGCGCGTCCGTGAGGTGCGCCATCTCCCCCACCGGCATCAGCTCGATGAACCGCACATGCACCGGCATCTCCATCGTCAGGCGCGCGAAGTCGACCACCTCGTCGTCATTCACGCCGCGCATCACGACCACGTTCAGCTTCACCGGGTCGAGCCCCGCCGCGAGCGCCGCACGCGCCGCGTCCACGGGGCGGAACCCGAGGTCCCGCCGCGCGATCGCCGCGATCCGGTCCGGTCGCAGCGAATCCGCCGAGAGGTTCACCCGATCGAGCCCCGCCGCGCGCAGAGCCGCGGCCATCGCCGGGAGCTTCACGCCGTTCGTCGAGAGCGCGATGTCCTCGATGCCCGCCACGCCCTTCAGTTGCGCGACCAGCGTGACCAGGTCCGGGCGGATCGTCGGCTCCCCACCCGTGATCCGCAACCGGCGCAATCCGAGGGGCGCCAGCTGCGTGACCACGCCCACGATCTCCTCGTACGAGAGGATGTCCTGCTTGGGGAGCCAGTCGAGCCCCCGCTCCGGCATGCAGTACACGCAACGGAAGTTGCAGCGATCCGTGACCGAGATCCGCAGATACTCGATCGCGCGCCCATGCTGGTCGCGGAGGGCCGCCGTGCTCACGCGAGCACCCCCGCCGTCGGGTCGACCCACTCGCGCGTCCCGTCGGCATAGTGCTCCCGCTTCCACACCGGCACGCGCCGCTTGATCTCCTCGATGAGGAATCGCTGCGCATCCATCGCCGCGGCACGCCGCGCGTGTGACACCGCGATCACGATGCTCGCCTCGCCGAGCGCGAGCGACCCGACCCGGTGTTCGACCACGATCCGCTCGGTCCCGAACCGCCCCGCCGCCTCAGCGACGATGCTCGCCATCTCCGACTCGGCCATTGGCCCGTAAGCGGTGTAGTCGATCCCCGTGACGTCCTTGCCGTCGTTCACGCGGCGGACGGTCCCGACGAAGAGCGTCGAGGCCCCGCTCGCGGTGCTCGAGACCTCGGCGAGCAGCGCGGCCGGATCGAGGGGCCGCTCCACGACCGCGGTGCGCATCGGCTCAGCCCCCCGCGACCGGCGGGATGATCGCGACCTCATCGCCGGCGCGGATCACCGCGGACGGCGGCGCGTACCGGTGATTCACGGCGACCATCGGCGTCGGCAGTACGCGATCCCCGACTCGCGCACGGACCGCGGCCAGCACATCGGCCACCGTCGCCCGTTCCGGCAGCGAGAGCGCCACCGCGGACGCCCCCAGCGCCTCAGCCCAACTCGCGAAGAGAAGGATGTTCAACTCCATGTGCAGCAATGTACTAGCCCAACGACCCCGATGAACCACCCCCCACCCCGCATCCCGCATCCCGCATCCCCGCATCCCGCCTCCCCGCATCAGGAACCAAAGGCAAAGGGCCCGATGCAGAGTGTCTCCGCATCCGGCCCCGATCCCGTACCCCGTACCGCCCGTACACCCCGCATCGCCCGCGCCCTCCCCGCCCCTCGTGCTCAGTCGCCGAGTTCTTCGAGGGTGAGATCAGCGACCAGCGCTCGCAACTCCTTGCTGGGCTTGAACACCGGCACCGGCCGCGCCGACACCTCCACTGGCTCACCCGTCCGCGGATTCCGCGCCATGCGCGTCTTCCGGTTCCGGATCTTGAACGTCCCGAACCCGCGCACCTCAATGTTCTTCTGCTCCTTGAGGGCATCCTTGATCGCATCGAGGAACGCGTCCACCACGCGGGCGCAGTCCTTCTTGGAGATCATGGGGCCGGCCGTCTGGGAGATGGTCTCCGTGACGCGCTCCACAAGGTCGGCTTTGGTCATGGACATACAGGGGGATGGATGGCGGGGCCGGAGCCGTAAGTCCCAACAGTCTAGGAACTTACCCGATGTGTGTCAAGCGATTGCCGCGCCGCCGATCGCCGCCATGAACTCGTCGAAATGGGGGACCGCGTCATGCGGGCCCGGCGCCGCCTCCGGGTGGTACTGCACCCCGAAGATCGCCTTGGACCGATGCCGAAGTCCCTCGACCGTGCCGTCGTTCAGGTTCAGGTGCGTCACCTGGAGGTCCGGGGCACCCGGGATCCCCTCCTTCGTCCCCTGGACCGCGAAGCCGTGGTTCTGGCTCGTGATCATCACCTCGCCCGACGCCAAGTCCTGCACCGGATGGTTCCCGCCGCGGTGCCCGTAGGGCAACTTCGTCGTCTTGCCCCCGAACGTGATCCCGAGCAGCTGGTGCCCGAGGCAGATGCCGAAGATCGGCACGCCAGCCGCCGCGACCGCCTTGATCGCCGCCGGCGCGTAACCGACCGCCTCCGGGTCTCCCGGTCCGTTCGAGAGGAACACACCGTCCGGCTTGAGCGCCAACACCTCGCCCGGCGGGGTCGTGGACGGGACGACCGTCACCCGGCACCCGCGGGCCTCGAACATCCGGAGGATGTTCCGCTTGATCCCGTAGTCGTACGCGACGATGTGTCGGGGCGCCTTCGCGTCACCCCATACGTACGGGGCCTTCGTGGTCACGCGCGATGCCAGGTCGAGACCCGCCATCGACGGGCACGCCGCGAGTTCGGCGCGCTGCGTGGCCGTGGGCTCCGTCCCCGCACCGATCAGGCCGCGCATCACACCGACCGTCCTCAGGTGGCGCGTGAGACGTCGCGTATCAACTTCCGAGAGGACAGGCACTTTCGCCTTCGAGAGCCACGCCTCCAGGCTCTCCTCCGCTCGCCAGTTCGAGTGCGATGCCGAGAGTTCGCGCACGATCACGCCCGCGACCTGCGGCCGCTCCGACTCCGGATCCTCGGAGTTCACCCCGTAGTTCCCGATCATCGCCGATGTCATCACGACGATCTGGCCGCGATACGACGGGTCCGAGAAGGTCTCCTGATAGCCGCTCATCGACGTGGTGAAGACCACCTCGGCGACCGCCGCTCCGTCGAGCTGCCCGTGCAGACGACCAAGAAAAAGGGTCCCGTCCTCGAGGAGGAGGAACCCTGGCACGACGTTGAACGGGGATCCGGTCACGGTTGGGGCGGCGTGGTGGGCGCCGGCGTCGCCGGCGAGAGCGGCACGGCGCTCGGAGTGGACGGGGTCGTCGACTGCGCCGGCGCGGGGGCCGCGATGTCGTCAAGGATAGACCGCGGACCCGCCGCGCGCGTCGACATCAGCTGCAGCACGAACGCGAGGAAGATGAAGATCCCGCCGCACCACCAGCTCGCCTTCGTGAGCAGGTCACCGGCCTGACGCGTGCCGATGACCGACGAGGTCGAGGACGACGCGCCGCCGAAGTTCGCGGCCACGCCACCGCCCTTGCCCGCCTGCATGAGCACGGCGGCAGCGAGGACGAGGGCATCGATGATGAGGAGGATCAGCAGGAACGTGTACATGGGCACTCGCGCGACAGGACGGCGGAACGGGTAAGCCTCCAAGAATACTGGACTTACCGAGGGGAGGCAACCCTCAGGACACCCTCACGACGACCGGGTGATTGCCAGCCACTGGTCGGCGTCCAGACTCGCACCGCCGACCAGCACCCCGTCGACCTCATCGGCCGCCAGGAGCGCATCGACGTTGGACCGATTGACGCTGCCGCCGTACAGGATCGGGACCGCCGCGCCGCGCTCGCCGGCCATCGCCCGCAGCTCGGCGCGAAGGACCACGTGCACCTCCGCCGCATCGGCCGGGGTCGCCGTCTTCCCCGTCCCGATGGCCCAGACCGGCTCATACGCCACGATCGAGGTCGCGACCACGCCCGCGTCGATCCCGGCGACCGCCGCCCGCAGCTGTCGCTTCACCACCGCCAGCGTCTCCCCGGCCTCGCGCTGCGCGAGGGTCTCTCCCACGCAGATCGTGGGCGTCAGGCCGGCGCGGAAGGCTGCGGCGACCTTTCTCCCGGTCTCCTCATCGGTCTCGCCGAACACGTGACGGCGCTCGGAGTGCCCCACCAGCACATGCTTGGCCCCGGCCGCCCGGGCCAGCGGGCCCGACGTCTCGCCGGTGAAGGCCCCCTTGTCCTCCCAGTGGATGTTCTGCACCCCCGCCTCGAGGTCACCACGCTCGCGGATCCCCTGCACGACCGTGTGCAGCGAGACGGCCGGCGGGAAGAACAAGACCCGCCGGTCGGACTGCCGCGAGTACTGGTCGGTGAACGTGCGCATGAAGGCGGCGGCATCGGCCGGCGCCTGGTTCATCTTCCAGTTCGCCGCGAAGATTCGGTGTCCCATGCGCTCGTTACCGGTGGTCGAGCGCGGCGACGCCCGGGAGGACCTTCCCTTCGAGGAACTCGAGCGACGCGCCGCCGCCCGTGGACACATGGCTCATCTTGCTCGCCAGGCCCGCATCCTCCACCGCCGCGGCGGAGTCGCCGCCGCCGATGATCGTCGTCGCGCCGCGCGCGGTCGCCTCCGCCATCGCCTTGGCGACCGCCATCGTCCCGGCGTCGAACGGCTTCGTCTCGAACACGCCCATCGGCCCGTTCCAGATGATCGTCTTCGCGCTCGAGATCGCGCGCGCGTACGAGATGGCGCTCTCCGGTCCGATGTCGAGCATCGCCTCATCCGCCGGGATGCCGTCCCGCTTCACCGCGTGCGCCTTCGCGCCCTCGGCGATCGACGGCGCGACCGTGGCGTCGTGCGGGAGCGTGAGCCGGTAGCCGGCGCGCTCCATCAGGTCCGCCGCCATGTCGATCCGATCCGGCTCGACGAGCGACGTGCCCGTCTCGAACTCCATCGCCTTGTAGAACGTGCACGCCATCGCACCGCCGATGAGGATGCCGTCCACCTTCGGCAACAGCGCCTCGATGACGTCGATCTTCCCCGAGATCTTCGAGCCTCCGAGGATCGCGATGAAGGGGCGCTTCGGCTTCTGGAGCGCACCGCCGAGATAGTCGAGCTCCTTCTCCATCAGCAGCCCGGCCACCGCCGGGCGCAGGTGCTTGGCGACCCCTTCGGTCGAGGCATGCGCGCGATGCGCCGCGCCGAACGCGTCGTTCACGTACAGGTCACCCAGCTTCGCGAACGCCTCGGCGAGCGCGGGATCGTTCTTCTCCTCGCCCTTCTCGAACCGCGTGTTCTCGAGCAGGCAGACGTCGCCGTCGCCGAGCGCGCGCGTCGCCGCCTCGGCCTCGGCCCCCACCACGTGCGGCACGAACGTCACCGGCGCGCCGAGCAGCTCGGCGAGGCGCGGCGCGACCGGCGCCATGGTGTACTTCGGGTCGGGGCCGCCCTTGGGGCGGCCCAGGTGCGAGCAGAGCACCACGCGCGCACCGGCCTTGCGCAGCGCCTGGATGGTCGGCACCGCGGCGCGGATGCGGGTGTCGTCACCGACGGACCCGTTCTCCTCGAGCGGCACATTGAAATCCACACGCACGAGCGCGCGCTTCCCCTTCACCTCGCTCGGCGCGAGGTCCTTGATCGTCCGGGTGTTCATGGTCGGCTCCGGCTCAGAGGCCCCGGCCGATCATCTCGATCAGGTCGACGCACCGCGACGAGTAGCCCCACTCGTTGTCATACCAGCCGGACACCTTCACCAGCGTGCCGTCGATGACGTTCGTGCTCTTGGCGTCGAGGACGATCGAGTGCGGGTTGCCGATGTAGTCGCAGCTCACGAGCTCCTCCTCGGAGTAGCCGACGATCCCCTTCAGCGCGCCCTCGGCCACGGCCTTGAAGGCCGCGTTGACCTCGGCGATCGTCGTCGCCTTCTCCACCTCGACGGTGAGCTCGGTGATCGAGACGTCCGGCGTCGGCACGCGGATCGAGGTGCCGTCGATCTTGCCCTTCACCTCGGGGATCACGAGCGACGTCGCCTTGGCGGCGCCGGTCGACGTCGGGATCATCGAGAGCGCGGCCGCGCGGGCGCGGCGGAGATCCTTGTGCGGGAGGTCGAGGATGTTCTGGTCGTTCGTGTAGCTGTGGATCGTGACCATCGACGCGTGCTTGAAGCCGAAGGAGTCGCGGACGACCTTCACCATGGGCGCGACGCAGTTGGTCGTGCAGCTGGCGTTGGAGATGACCACGTGCTTCGCCGCGTCGTACTTGTCGCCGTTCACGCCGAGCACGACGGTGATGTCCTCGCCCGTCGCCGGCGCGGAGATGATCACCTTCTTCGCGCCGCCGGCGATGTGCTTCTTCGCGTCGTCGGCCTTGGTGAAGCGGCCCGTCGCCTCGAGCACGACGTCCACGCCCAGGTCCTTCCACGGCAGCGCCGCCGGATCCTTCTCCTTCAGGACCTTGATCCGGTCGCCATTGAGCGTGATCGACTCGTCGTCGCGGCTCACGGTCCCGTCGAACCGGCCGTGCACCGAGTCGTACTTGAAGAGGTGCGCGAGCGTCTTGGTATCCGTCAGGTCGTTGATCGCGATGAAGTTGATGTCCGCGTTCCGCTCCTTGGCGGCGCGGACCACCTGGCGACCGATGCGGCCGAAGCCGTTGATGCCGACACGAATGGCCATCTGCGTGATGCTCCGTAGGTGCTGCGACGTGGGGCTGGGAGGGTGCGGGCGCGTCAGCGATCCGTTGCCGCGCGCGCCCGTCCGAAGGTCAGGTAACTCAGCGTGCGCGTGCCCGCCGCGAAGAGGGCGTTGGCGCAGGCGTTCATCGTGGCGCCCGTCGTGAGGACATCATCCACGAGGATGAGGTGTCGCCCGCGCAAGCGCTCGGCATGCATCGCATTCGCCGTGAATGCACCGTGAACGTTCGCCAAGCGTTCTCCGGGAGTCAATCGCGTTTGCGACCGTGTCGCGCGTGTGCGGCAAACGACGTCACGCCAGACGGGAATCCCCCACAGACGCCCGATGGCGATCGCCAGCGCCTCCGCCTGGTTGTAGCCGCGCGCGCGCTCCTTCACCGGCGCGAGCGGCACGGGCACGATCGCCGCGCGCTCGACGACGACGTCGGCGGGCCACGAGAGCCGGGCCAACCGGGTCGCCATCCCCTCCGCGACCGCCGGCCAGCCGTGGTACTTGAGCGCCGCGAGCATCGCGCTGCTCGCCGGGTCGGGCACCCAGCAGAGCGAACGCGCCGCGCGCACGAACGGCGGGAGCAGCGCGCATCCCGGGCACTCTCCGCGCGGTGGGCGCGGGTGGCCGCAGCGCGCGCACTGCGGCGACGGCAGCAGCGGCAACCGGGCCCAGCAACGGCCGCAGACGATCCCGCCGTCGCTGTCGTCCAGCGCGACCTCGCACGCCGCGCAGGTGCGCGGGAAGATGAACTGGCCGAGCGCCGAGCATGCGCGCCGCCATCGCGGCGCGCCGGACCGGACCGGGAGCGCCGTCGGCGCCCCCGGAGCCGTCACGCCGACTCCGGCGCGCGGATCGACCGCCACATCGCGTCACGGTCCGGCGCGACCCCGAACCACCGCTCGAAGGCGAGGGCTCCCTGCTCCACGAGCATCGGCAATCCGTCGTCCGCGCGCAGGCCCCGCGCGCGACAGGCTTTCACCCACGGCGTCCGGCCGCGGCGGTACGTGAGGTCGAGCACAGCGGTCGTCTCGGGGATCGAGCCCGGCGCGATCGGCATGAGCGCCCCGTCGAGCCCGAGCGGTGTCGCGTTCACCACGAGGTCGGTCCCGGCCACCACGTCCATCTCGCTCCGCGCGGCGCGGGCGATGCCAGGGAACCGTGCCGCGAGCTGCTCGGCGCGATCGGCCGACCGCGCATGGATCACGACCCGACTGTCCGCCCACTGTTCCACCGCCGCACAGACGGCCGCCGCGGCGCCGCCGGCGCCCAGCATGCCGATCCGCAGCCCCTCGGGCGCACGGTCGAGCAGACGCGCCACGGCGAAGGTGAAGCCGCCGACGTCCGTGTTGTCACCGACCAGCGCGCCGTCCTCGGTCCAGAAGGTGTTCACCGCGCCCACGCGCTCCGCGAGCGGGGTGCGGCGCGCACACCAGGCGTACACCGATTCCTTGTGCGGCAGCGTCACGTTCCCCGCCGCGCGCGCATCGGCGAGCAGGCCCATCATCGCCCCGAGCTCGGACGGCGCGACATCGAGCGCTTCGTACCGCAGCGGGATGTCGGCCGCCTCCAGTGCCGCATTCTGGAACACCGGCGAGAGCGAGTGCGCGACCGGATGTCCCACGAGCACGAGTCGGCCAGGCAGTTCGTTCATGCCCCGCGCTCCGCGGCGAGCCGATCGAGCACCTGCACGATCTCGCGTTCCAGCTCCGCGAAGGTCTCGCGGTACACCTCGAGCTCCCCGCCGAAGGGATCCTGCACGGAGCGCCCGGCCGTCCCCTTGGACGCGAAATCGGTGAGGAGGTGCGTGCGCCCCGCGCCACCCAGCGCGAGCGCGCGCTCGCGGTGGTGGGGACTCATCACGAGAATCAGGTCCGCACCGGACACCAGCTCGGGCGTGAGCACCTGCGCGCGATGCGCGTTGAGGTCGAGCCCGTGCTCCAGCGACACCAGCAGCGCGCCGTCCGATGCGGGGGCGCCATCCCAGGCGCTCGTGCCCGCGCTCCCCACGGCGATGTCCACCACCGCGCGGTCCGTCACGAGACGGCGCGCGATGGCCTCGGCCATCGGACTCCGACAGGTGTTGCCGGTGCAGACGAAGAGGAGGCGCACGATCACAGGTCTCCGACGAGGTCCGGGACGCTCTCCCGCAATGTAGCGGCGCTCAGCGCGCCGGGGCGGATGACCCGCGCGACGCGCCCCGTGCAGTCCACCACCGTCGACGCCGGCGAGGGCGGCAGGCGCCCGCCGTCGAGGAGGCGGATGGTGCCGCGGGCGATCTCCGGCGCCCACTGCGCCACGATCTCCCCGCTCGACACCGCCGCCGGCTGACCGGGGAGGTTCGCCGACGTGCTCGTGATGGGGTCCCCGAGCGCGCTGATGAGCCGTTGCAGGCCGACATGCGGCGTCCACCGCACCGCGATCCCGCCCTCCGGGCCGCGCAACCGTTCGGGGACACGCCGTTCCCCGCCCGGCAGCACCAGCGTGAGCGGCCCAGGCCAGTGCCGCGCGGCCAGCATGCTCGCCGAGCGGGTCAGGTGCAGGCCGATGCGCGCCAGCATCGGCGTGTCGCTGATGAGCAGCAGGAACGGCTTCGCCGGCGGACGTCGCTTGAGCTGCACGAGCTGCTCCACGGCGTCGCGATCGATCATGGTGCCGAAGCCGTAGACCGTCTCGGTGGGGTACGCGAGGATCCCGCGCTCCTGCAGGTGCGTGATCGTCGCGGGGATGGCCGCGCCCACTTCCTCCGGCGACCAGAACGGGATGCCGCGCGCCTCGGGCACCGCTACTCCGGCAGCGACTGGAAGGCCTCGGCGCGCGCGAAGTCGCCCTCCTCGGTCACCTTGAGCGCCTTCTCGCTCCCGCGCACCACATGCACCGGGATGCCGAGCAGCTCGCAGAGCGCGGCATCATCGGTGGCGGTCGCGTGCGTGCCGTTCGCCCTCGCCTCGCGGTGCGCGCGCTCGATGAGCTCCCGCGGGAATCCCTGCGGCGTCTGCGCGCGCCAGAGCGCGTCGCGGCTCACGGTGGCGACGATGCGCCCCTCGGCATCGACGCGCTTGAGCGTATCGACCACCGGGAGGGCGGCGATCGCGCCATGGCCCTTCCGCGCCTCGACGACGACGCGGTCGATCATCTCGTCGCTCACCAGCGGACGCGCCGCATCGTGGATGAGCACCGTCCGGCACTCGGACGGCAGGTCCTCGAGGCCGTTCGCCACCGACTCCGCACGATGCTTCCCGCCCACCGAGATCAGGAGACGCTCCGCGTCGCTCTGGAAGATCCAGGGCGGCGGATCGCCGGCATAGCGCTGCGGCAGCACGCAGACGACCATCGCCACGTCGGCGCGCTTCTGGAAGGTCTGCAGCGAGTGCAGCAGCATCGGCTTGCCCGCGACCCAGCGCAGCTGCTTGAGCTCGCTGCCGCCGATGCGGCTGCCGGACCCGCCGGCGACGATCACCACGCCGACGTCGCGCGTGACGCGCGGTGCGGGCGCGCTCACGTGAAGAGCTCCCGGAAGAGCACGCCGAGGTCCGGCACGCCGCGCACGCGGAGCGACTTGGGTGCGCGCCGCGGCACCGAGCGTTCCGAGACGTAGGCGAGCTTCATCCCCATCTTCTCCGCCTCGGCGATGCGGCGCTCGGCCTGCGAGACCGCGCGGATCTCGCCGGCCAGTCCCACCTCGCCGATGAACACCGCGTCCGCCGGGAGCGCGCGGTCGTAGACGCTCGAGGCGAGTGCCGCGGCCACCGCGAGGTCGCCCGCCGGCTCCTGCATGCGCACGCCGCCCACGACGTTGAGGAACACATCGAGCTGCGCGAACGAGAGGCCGGCGCGCTTGTCGAGCACCGCGAGCAGGAGGGCGAGGCGGCGTCCGTCGTAGCCGGTGCTCACGCGCTGCGGCGTGCCGAACCCCGCCTTGGCCGCGAGCCCCTGCACCTCGAGGAGCATCGGGCGCGTCCCTTCGAGCAGGCAGGTCACCGCGCTGCCGCTCGTGCCTGCGTCGGTGCGCTCGCTCAGGAAGAGCGCGCTCGGATTCTCCACCGCCTCGAGCCCCTGCACCGTCATGCGGAAGACGCCGATCTCGTCCACCGACCCGAACCGGTTCTTCGTCGCGCGGAGCACGCGATGGTCGGCGGTGCCCTCGCCCTCGAAGTAGAGCACCGTGTCGACGATGTGTTCGAGGGTCTTGGGCCCGGCGATCCCGCCGCCCTTGGTCACATGCCCGACCACGAAGACCGCGGTGCCGCTCTCCTTCGCGAAGCGCATGAGCCGCGCCGCGCACTCGCGTACCTGCCCGACGTTCCCCGGCGCCCCTTCGAGGTCGCCGGTGAAGACGGTCTGGATGGAGTCGACGATCATCGCCGCGGGGCGGACGCTCGCCGCGGTCGCGAGGATCGTCTCGAGGTTGGTCTCGCCGAGGAGCTGCACGCGACCGGCCTCCGGCGCGAGGCGGTCGGCGCGCAGCTTGACCTGCAGGGGGGACTCTTCGCCGCTCACGTACAGGGTGCTGTGCCCCTGCGACTCGAGCCGCGCCGCCACCTGCAGCAGGATCGTGCTCTTGCCGATCCCCGGCTCGCCGCCGACGAGGACCATCGCGCCCGGAACGACGCCGCCGCCGAGCACGAAGTCGAACTCGGCGATCCCGGTCGCGAGGCGATGCGCCTCCGAGCCCTGCACGTCGCGCAGGCGCGGCGTCTCCATCACGTTGCCGCCCTCGCCGTACGCGCTGGAGCCGGCCTTCCGCCGCGCCGCGCCGATCCCCTTGCCCGCGGCGACCTTCGGGGCAGCCATCTCCTCGACGAGCGTGTTCCACTCGCCACAGGTCGGGCACTGGCCCGCCCACCGGAGCGACTCGCCGCCGCACTCGGTGCAGCGGTACACGGAACGCGTCTTCACGGCCACCCGCTCAGTCCTGGCCGTGCGCGCTGCGGCCCGTCCAGTTCTCGAAGCGCGTGTGCTGCTTGCGGTAGTGCATCTTCACGTAGCCCGTCGGGCCGTTGCGCTGCTTCGCCATGATCACCTCGGCGTATCCGTCGAGCGGGACGTCGGTGGTGCCGGGCACCATCCGCGCGTTCCCCTGCTCGTCGTAGGGCCGCTCGTTCATCTCGGGACGGTAGATGAACAGCACGACGTCGGCGTCCTGCTCGATCGCGCCCGAGTCGCGGAGGTCGGAGAGCTGCGGCTTCCGGTTCTCGCCACCACGCTGCTCCGAGGCGCGCGAGAGCTGCGAGAGCGCGATCACCGGCACGTCGAGCTCCTTCGCGAGCGCCTTGAGCGACCGCGAGATCTGCGACACCTCCTGCTGGCGGCTCTCGGAGTTGGGCGGGCCCGAGAGGAGCTGCAGGTAGTCCACGATGATGAGCTTGATGTCGGCCGTGCTCTTTAGGCGGCGCGCCCGGGACCGCACCTCGAGCACGCTGAGGCCCGGCGTGTCGTCGATCCAGATCGGCGCCTGCCCCAAAAGGGCCGCCGCCTTGGCGAGGTTCGAGGCGTCCTGCGCGGTCAGCGCGCCGGACCGCAGGCGTTGAGCATCCACATATCCCTCCGAGGCGAGCATGCGCATCAGCAGGGATTCAGTACTCATTTCCAGCGAGAAGATCGCCGTCGGAACGTTGCCTTCGATGGCGGCGTATTGCGCGATGTTCAGCACGAAGGCCGTCTTGCCCATCGACGGACGCGCCGCGACGATGACGAGATCGGCCGGCTGGAAGCCGAGCGTCATCTTGTCGAGGTCGGTGAAGCCGCTCGGCACGCCGGTGAGGTTGCCGCCCGCCGTGCGCAGCATCTCGATCCGCTCCATCGCCGACCAGAGGAGCGACTTGATCTTGACAAACCCCTCCGATCCGCGCTGGTCGTTGATCTCGAGGATCCGGTGCTCGGCGAGGTCGAGCAGCTCGGCCGCGTCTGCGGGGCTCTCATGGCCTTCGCGCACCAGGTTCGTCGCCGTCTCGATCAGGCGGCGCCGGAGCGCCTTCTCCCGGACGATCTTGCAGTGATGCTCGACGTTGGCCGCGGTGGGGATCTCATCTAGGAGGCCGCCGATGTACTCCTTGCCGCCGGCACCGGCGAGGTCGCCCCGTTGCTCGAGCTCGTTGGAGAGCGTGAGCGGGTCGACCACCGCGCCGGTGGCCTGCACACCCATCATCGCGCGGAAGAGGCGACGATGCCCCTCGCGGTAGAACATGTCCTCCGTGAGGAGCTCCGAGACCGTGACGATGGCGTCGGGGGACATGATCATGGCCGCGAGCACGGCACGCTCCGCGTCCTCCGACCAGGGGGGCCGGCGGTCACGGAACGGATCGGCCGAGGCCGTCCTAGGCGCGATCGAAAATTCTACGGGCGAGCTGGACATCTTCCCAGGCGGGGCGCTTCCAGTTGGGGTTCCGCAGCAAGGCGGCAGGATGGTACGTAGCGACGAGCGGGATGCCGTGGTAGGTGTGCTCCTTTCCCCGCAGCTGCCCGATCGTCTCGTCGGACTCCAACAAAGTCTGCGCAGCGAACGTCCCGAGCGCGAGTATGACCCGCGGTTCGAGCAGGTCGAGCTGGCGCAGCAGGAACGGGCGGCAGGCGACGATCTCGGCTGGACTCGGGTTGCGATTCCCCGGCGGGCGGTGCTTGAGCACGTTCACGATGAAGACGTCGGCGCGCCTGAAGCCGATCGCCTCCAGGATCTTCTCGAGCAGGTCCCCCGACTTCCCAACGAAGGGGCGGCCCAACTCGTCCTCGGTCGCGCCGGGCGCCTCGCCGACGACGACGAACTTCGCGTCAGGACTTCCTTCGCCCGGCACATGGTTGAGCGCGGTCGCGGAGAGCGCGCACGCCTTGCACGAGGCGATCACCTTCGCGACGTCCTCGAGCGTACGCGCGCCGGAGAGATCGACCGGGGCGCCCGCGGACGCCGCCGACGGTTCGGCGGCGGCAGCACCGGTGGTGGTTCTGGCGGCGCTCGACGGCGCGGCACGACCGGACTTCGGCTTGGGCACGGGAACAGCGGTGGGGGTGTCGGGGGCGCTCACGATCGAGCGCCAGTCCTCGGTGACGCCCTGAGTGCGCGAGGCGCGCGGCGGCTCGGGCGTCACGTCGCGCGGTGCGGCCATGCCGCTCGCCGCAGGGGCGGCGGCCCGGCCCGGCGGCGTGGCCGGCGGGGGCGCCCCCGTCGTGAGCACCTTCAGGGCCTCCTCGACGGAGAGCGAGTCGAGCACGAATTCGCTCTCCCCCATCTCGCGCCGCTGTTCGAGGTACTGCCGGAGCCGTTCGCGCGGATCGTTCACAGCAACGCCTCGATCCGGTCCAAGATGAGGTCGGCGATCTCGCTCTTCGGTCGCAGCTCGCTCGCCTCAGCCGTGCCGTCCTTCGAGAGGATCGTCACGCGGTTGGTGTCGTAGCCGAAGCCGGCGCCCGCCTCCCGCACCGAGTTGGCGACGATGAGGTCGAGGCCCTTCTTCTCGATCTTCCGCGCCGCATTCTCGAGCAGGTCATCGGTCTCGAGCGCGAAGCCGACCGCGAGCATCCCCGGCTTCCGTGCATCGCGGGTGGTCGCGAGGATGTCGGGATTCTCGGCGAGCACGATCGGATCGGGCGCATTGCCGCGCTTCTTGATCTTCGCGCCCGCGACCTGCGCCGGGCGGAAGTCGGCCGGTGCCGCCGCCATGATCAGGACATCGGCGTCCGGCAGTTCGGCGCGAAGGGCGGCCGCCATCTCGTCGGTGGTCTCGACCGCCTTTGAGCAGATCCCGTCGGCGGGCAGCCTGGCGCTCATCGGACCGTGGACGACGATGACCTCGGCGCCGCGGCGCCAGGCGGCCGAGGCGAGCGCCACGCCCATCTTGCCGGTGGAATGGTTCGAGAGGAACCGCACCGGATCGAGGGGCTCCCGCGTGGGGCCGGCCGTCACCACGACGCGCTTGCCGTACAGCTTGCCGCGGGTCTCCAGGAGGCGCGCCGCATGCGCGACGATCGTCTCGGGCTCCTGCATGCGGCCCTGCCCGGCGCCCTCGTCCGGCGACGCGAGCGGGCCGATGCCGGGATCGATGATGACCTTCCCCTGCGCGCGGAGCGTCGCGCAGTTGGCCTGCACCGCGGCGGCCGCCCACATCTTGTCGTTCATCGCCGGCGCGAGCAGCACCGGGGCCTCGGTGGCGAGGAGGCAGGCCGAGAGCAGTTCGTCGGCGTGTCCGTGGGCCACGCGGGCGAGGAAGTCCGCCGTCGCGGGCGCGACGATCACCAGCTCGGCGCTCTTGGCGAGCGTGATGTGGTCGAGGGCATGCCCGTCGCCGATGAGGACGCTGCGCACCGGCCGCCCGGTGAGCGCCTCGAACGTCACCGCGCCGATGAACTCGCGGGCCGAACGCGTCAAGACGACATCGACCTGGGCGCCGGCCTGCGTGAGCAGGCGAGCGAGCCAGGCCGACTTGTAGCTGGCGATCCCCCCGGTCACGCCGAGGAGGATCCGCCGCCCGTCAAAGGGCCGCACGGAGGACCTCCGCGCCGGCCGAGGTTACTCGCCCTTGGGGCGGCGGCGCGGGACCACGCGGTACTCGATGTCGCCCCCGGAGAGGTCCTCGAGCGCGCGGGTCGTGAGCTTCTTCTCGCCCGACTTCGAGCGGTCGCGCGGGAACTCGTTCAACACACGGGCGTACTTCGCGGCCACCAGCACCGAGAGGTACTTGTTGGTCGCGTGCTTGGTGACTTCGGACGGCGTGAAGACCTGCATGAGAACCCCGATGGCGGATGGCAGACGGCGGAAGGCAGAACGCCCTCCCCCGGATTCCTGACTACGGCGAAACCTTACGCTAAACCTAGCACCTTGCACCCCCAGTCCCTACCCCCTTCAGCCTCCTTCCTGCCCCCTCGTCTGCAGCCCGTCCACGAGGTGGGCGATCAGCCGCTCCACGTCTTCCCCGAGCGCCGGCAGCCGCTCCCGCCGGACCGACTCCTCGTCGATGATGCGGTGGACCTCCTGGACAGCGTGCTCCAGCTGGTCGTTGACCACCACGTACTGGTACCGCTCGGCCTCGAGCAGCTCCGTCCGGGCGTTCCGGAGTCGCAGCGCCAGGGCCTCGGCGCTCTCGGACTTCCGCCCCATCAGGCGGCTGACCAGCACCTCGACGCTCGGCGGGATGATGAACACCGTGAGGGCCTCCGGGAACGCGGCGGTCACCTGCCGCGCCCCTTGCACGTCGATGTCGAGCATCACGTGCTTCCCGCCCGCCATCACGTCGCGGACGGCGCTCCGGAGGGTCCCGTATCGGTTCCCGTGCACCTCGGCCCATTCGGCGAACTCCCCATGCGCGGCCTTCACGTCGAAGTCGTGCCGCGAGAGGAAGTGGTAATCCACGCCGTCCACCTCCCCTGGGCGGGGGGTGCGCGTGGTGCACGAGACCGAGTAGCCCACATCCGTCCGCCGCTCCAGCAGCAGCCGCGCGATGGTGGTCTTGCCCCCGCCCGACGGTGCCGACATCACGATGGGGAACGGACCCGCGCTCACTCGAGGTTCTCCACTTGCTCGCGGATCCGCTCGAGTTCCTCCTTGATCGCCACCACGTCCTGCAGCATGGGGGCGTCGTTCGCCTTGCTCCCGGTGGTGTTCGCTTCGCGCAGCATCTCCTGCAGGAGGAAGCCGAGGCGCTTGCCGACCGGCTCGGCATCCTTCGCGGCGAGCGCATCGCGGAAGGCCGCGATGTGCGCGGTGAACCGGTCGAGTTCCTCGCCCACGTCGAGCTTGTCGGCGAGGATCGCGATCTCCATGGCCAGCCGCTGCGGATCGACCGCGATGCCGCCCGCGAGCTTCTCGACGTTCTCGCGCAGCCGGGTCCGCTGCATCTCCGTCCGCTCGGGCGCGCGGGCCGCCAATCGGCCGACCGCTGCCTCGATCAGGCTCAACCGCTCGGCGATGAAGCCGGCGAGTCGCGCACCTTCCTGCTCGCGCATCACCTGCAGCGCCTTGGCGGCGGCGTCCACCACCACCAGCAGCTCGGCGGCCGTGCCGTCGCCGAGCGCGTCGTCCTCGCGTCCCATGCGCATCACGTCCGGCATGCGCAGGACCGCGCTCACGTCGATCTCGCCGCCGAGCCCGTGGGCCTGTTGGAGGCGCTTGAGCTCCGCGGCATAGGCGCGGAAGCGCTCCTCGTCGACGACGGCGAGCTGGTCCTCGGCCCGCTCGAGGCGCGCGAAGACGGTCAGGTGCCCGCGCGCGATCCGCTGGCGCAACGCCTCGCGGACCTCACCCTCCCACTGCGAGAGCGCGGTGGGGAGCTTGAGGGAGGGATTGAAGAAACGGTGATTGACGGAGCGAAGCTCCACGCTGACGCGTGTGCTGCCGACGGGCCCCTCGGCCGCTCCGAACCCGGTCATGCTACGGATCATGAGAGCGGGATAAGTTACGCTGGCTCCACGACTTGGGCAAGCAGACGACCTAGTTCCAGAACTCCCAACGCAGGCCGTACAGCTGCACCAGCCGTGGAGCCAAGTACCCCGGCACGGACTCGTAGATCTTCCCCGTCATGTTCCGGTTGTACCAGAAGATCCGCGCGGTCCCGATTCGCATCTCGAGGAAGCCCCCCACGTACGACGCGCCCTGCGTCTGCTGGAGCGTCGCCCCCACCGGCGCGATGTAGCCGCCCCGGTAGTCGTGGATGAACCCGGCGGTGACCTCGAACGTGCCGCGGGGGAACTTCTTGAGGAGGTTCGGCGTGGCCCGCAGTTCGGCGTGCGACTCGACGTCCGGCGTGTACGGGAGCGCGCTCGCCCACCGGACGCCACGCCATTCGAACGAGAACGGCCCCCAGACGCGACCGGAGAGGCTCGCCTCGAGGCCCGTGGTGTTGGCGACCGTCGTGTCCACGTAGAGCGTGTCGAACACGCGCATGCCCAGCATGGTGCCCGCGGAACGCTGGACCGCGCCCACGCTCAACCAGCGCCCATAGAGGCGCACCGCGGCCTCGGCGCGCGACGTCTCGCGCCCGACCGATCCCGGGAAGGCGTCCGGCGTGTGACTGGAGTGCGCGACGAGGAACTGGAGCCAGGAGAAGGGCGTCACGGTGGCGATCGCGTCGAGCCGGCGCGTGGAATCGGGTCCGCCGGCCTCGGCGCTCCCGCTGACGGCGAACCAGTCCCGCTCCCACGATCCGCGCACGCTCGGGGCGAGGCGTGCGGCGGCACCGCCATGCACGCGATAGCGCGCCGTGGCCGACAGCCGCGCGCCCCACCGTGTGAAGCCCGCCGTCGCGACGTACTGCGTCACCGAGCGGATCGTGTCGCCCCCCACCGCGGAGTCGCCACTCTGTTCCTGGATCTGCCCTGCCCAGATCGCCTGCGCCCAGAAGCCCGTGCTGTCCGCATCACCCCACGCGGCCCGCACGTACCCCACCGCGTCGGTCCCTTCGAACGCGCCGATGGCGTCGTTGTCGAGGGTCCCGCTGATGACGTTCCGGAAGGTCGGCGCCCGGTTGCGGCCGAAGCGCGTGCCCACGGCATCCACGGTCAACCGCCCACGCGCCACGCCCACGCGCCCGAACGCGGCGAGGGCATCCCCATCGCCCGCGGTGCGCACGCTGGTCGTGGAGTACTGCTGCGCCGCGAGTTGGAGCACGCCGCCGGATTCCATCCGCTTGCCGTAGAACCCGCGGTAGAGATTGGTCTGTTCGGAGCCCGTGGTGATGTCGGTGCGCGTCTGCGCCGTCGTGAGTCGCACGCGCCACGACCGCAGGAAGACGCGGAGCTCGCCCGCCGCGCGCTCCACGGCGACCTCCTCGAGCGGCCAGAGCTGGATCACCGCGAGGTCACGCACGTTCCCCTCGCGGAGGTCGATGGCGTCGAGCTCCACGCCGTCGAGGAAGACGCGCACGCGGCCGGGCTGGCCATACCAGGCCGTCGCCGTCGGTGCAGCGATGAACCCCGCGTTGAACACCGTGACGCCGGGCACTTGGGCGAGCAGTTCGGGGAGCGTGAACGCCCCGCTCGCGAAGATCGCGTCGCGGTCCCAGATGGTGCGCCGACCGCGGATCTCGGGGAGCGCGGGCCGCATCGCCACCGCGATCGGGGCCTTCACGGTGTCCTTGGGGACCGTGTCGCGCGCGGCCGCGGTGTCCGGCGCGACGGACACGGGGACGGTGGTCGGAAGCCCGGTCGGCGCGGTCGGCGGCACCGCCGGCACGCGCGTGGTGTCGCGCCCCGGCCGTTGCGCCCGGAGCGGGGCGGCCAGGAGCGCCGCCCCGAGGACGAGCCGGAGGATCAGCGCGCTCTCCCGCGCACGAACTCCACGAAGGTGCGGACCGGCGTGCCGGTCGGTCCCTTCGGCATCACGACGAGATCGGTCTCGCTGTACGCGGTCCCCGCCACATCCAGGTGCACCCACGGCATCCCCTCGGCGAACTCGGCCAGGAAGAGCGCGGCGGTGATCGTCCCCGCCCCGCGGCCTCCGATGTTCCGCATGTCGGCGACATCGGACTTGATGAGTTCCTTGTACTCCTCGAACATCGGGAGTTGCCATCCCACCTCGCCGCCGCGCGTGCCGGCCGCGAGCACCTCGTCGATCACCGCCTGGTCGTTCCCCATCACGCCGACGGTGCTGTTGCCGAGCGCGACGACGCAGGCCCCGGTGAGCGTCGCGGCGTCGACCACGGCCTGCGGCTTGTACTTCTGCGCATAGCAGAGCACGTCCGCGAGGACGAGCCGTCCCTCGGCGTCGGTGTTCTGGATCTCGATCGACTTGCCGTTCATCGCCTTCACCACGTCACCCGGCTTCATCGCCTCGCCGCCGAGCATGTTGGTGGTGGACCCGATGAGCCCGACGACGTTGACCTTGAGCTTGAGGCGCGCGATCGCCTCGATGGCACCGAGGACGCCTGCCGCCCCGCACATGTCGAACTTCATCGTCTCCATTCCCGGGGCCGGCTTGATGGAGATGCCGCCCGAATCGAAGCAGAGGCCCTTGCCGACGAGCGCGATGGGCGCCTCGCCGCGGCGGCCGCCCTTGTACTCCAGCACGATCAGCTTCGGGTCCTGCACCGTGCCCTGCGCGACCGCGAGAAAGGAGCCCATCTTCATGCGCGCCATCTCGCGCCGCCCGAACACCTTCACGGGCAGCTTGTGCCGCTTGCCCAGGTCGCGCGCGGTGCGCGCGAGGTAGTCGGGCGTGCAGATGTTCCCGGGCAGCATCGCGAGCCGCCGTGCGAGCCGCTGTCCCTCGGCCACCGCCACCCCCGCCGCGAGCGCCGCGCGCGAGGCCGCCACATTGGCGACGCAGAGCGTCGCCGCGGTGAGGGTCTTCCGCCGTTTCGCGGCCGGCGCCGGCGTGTGCAGTTCCTTGAACTCCCACGCCCCGAGCGACAACCCCACGGTGGCACCCTCGAGCGCGCGACCAGCGAGCGCTTCCGCCCAGAACACGAGCTTGCCCACCCCGAGCGCGTTGGCTTTGCGTCCGGCGAGCGCCGCAGCGCGCGTCAGCCCCTTCACCGACTCGGCGGTGCCGGTGCCGACGAGAAGCACGCGTTCCGGTCCGGCGCCCGGTGAGAACAGCAGCAACGACTCGTCCTTGCCGCCCTGGAAGTCCTTCCGGCGCACCGCACGCGAGAGGGAACCGCCGTACTTCGCGTCGAGCGCCGCGAGCGCGCGAGGGAACGCCGGCTCGGCCGGGAGCGCGATGACGAGCAACGGCGTTGCGACGCGCGCCGGATCCCCGGCGCGCAGGTCGAACTGCAGCGACATCAGGTCATCCCCTTGATGATCGCGTCGCCGAAGCCGGTCGTGGAGACCTCGGTCGCACCCTGCATCTGCCGCGCGAGGTCGTACGTGACGGTCTTGGCCGCGATCGACTTCTCGAGGCCCCTGATGATCAGTTTGGCCGCGTCGTCCCATCCCATGTGCTCGAGCATCATGACGCCCGAGAGGATGACCGAGCCGGGGTTGATCTTGTCGAGCCCCGCATACTTCGGGGCGGTGCCGTGCGTGGCCTCGAAGACCGCTGCCTCGTCGCCGACGTTGCCGCCCGGCGCGATCCCGAGCCCGCCCACCTCGGCCGCGAGCGCGTCCGAGATGTAATCGCCGTTCAGGTTCGGCGTCGCGACGACCGAGTACTCCTCGGGGCGCAGGAGAATCTGCTGGAACATCGAGTCGGCGATCCGGTCCTTGAGCACCACGGCGTCTGCCCGCGCCGACTTCCCCGCCGAATCGAGGTCCGCCTCGGCGACCACCTGCCCGGCGAACTTCTCCTTGGCGAGCTCATAGCCCCAGTCGCGGAAGCCGCCCTCGGTGAACTTCATGATGTTGCCCTTGTGCATCATCGTGACCGACGGCTTGTGGTGCTTGATCGCGTAGCGGATCGCCATCTCGATGAGGCGCTTGGAGCCGAAGGCCGACATCGGCTTGATGCCGATCGCCGACTGCGGGCGGATCCGCTTGCCGAACTCCTTCTCGATGAACTCGCGCAGCTTCTCGGCCTCGGGCGTGCCGGCCTTGAACTCGATGCCCGAATACACATCCTCGATGTTCTCGCGGAAGATCACCATGTTGACCTTGCCGGGGTGCTTCACCGGCGCACCGACGCCCTCGAAGTACCGCACCGGACGGATGCAGGCGTAGAGATCGAGCTCCTGCCGCAGCGCGACGTTGAGCGAACGGATGCCGCCTCCGACCGGCGTCGTGAGCGGGCCCTTGATCGCCACCTTGAACTCGCGCACCGCCTCGAGCGATTCGGCGGGCATCCACTCGCCCGTCGTCGTGTGCGCCTTCTCGCCGGCGAGGACCTCCATCCAGTGTATCCGCTTCTTGCCCGCGTACGCGCGCTCCACCGCCGCGTCGAACACGCGCACCGAGGCGCGCCAGATGTCCGGCCCGGTGCCATCGCCCTCGATGAACGGGATGATCGGCTGATCGGGGACATGGAACGTGCCGCCGGAGGCCTCGATCTTCTCGCCCTTCGCGGGAACGGTGGCGTACTTGTAGGTCGTCATGGATGGTTCACGGGTGGAGGGAGTGCGATGCGCGTAAGCTAGGGAGCCGGAGCGGGCGCGAGCAAGGCGAATTGTCCTGACAACGACGTCAGTTCACGCGGTCCGGCACGTCGCGTCCCGCGAAGTGCGCCTCGAGGTTCTCGATGGCGCGCATCCCCATCGCGAGGCGGCTCTCGACCGTCGCGCTGCCGAGGTGCGGAAGGAGCACGACGTTCTCGCGTCCGACGAGACCGGGATGCACCGCCGGCTCCTCCTCGTAGACGTCGAGACCCGCGCCCGCGATCATCTCCGTCTCGAGCGCCTCGACGAGCGCGGACTCGTGGACGACCGGTCCGCGCGAGGTGTTGATGAGCACGGCCTCGCGCTTCATCTGCGCGAACTGCGGTTTGCCGATGAGGTGGAACGTCGTGGCGACGAGCGGACAGTGCACGCTCACCACGTCACTCGCCTCGAGGAGCTGCTCGAGCCGGTTGACGCGCTCGATCCGCGTCCCCGCCTCGGACCCGCGCCGCCGCGACCGGCTCCACGCGAGCACCTTCATGCCGAAGCCCCGTTCGGCGCGATGGGCGACGGCACGACCGATCCGGCCGAGCCCGACGACGCCGAGGGTCTTCCCCGAGAGCCGGCGCCCGAGGAACTGCGTGGGATGCCAGCCGGTCCACGTCCCGGCGCGCACCGCGCGCTCCCCCTCGCCCATCCGGCGCATCAGCGCGAGCATCAGCCCCATCGCGAGATCCGCCGTGTCCTCGGTGAGGACATCCGGCGTGTTGGTGACGGTCATCCCAGCCCGCGTCGCCGCCCGGACGTCGATGTGGTTCACCCCCACGCCGAAGTTGGCGATCATGCAGCAGCGCCCGAGCCCGGCGCCGATCACCGCCTCGTCGAGGACGTCGGTCACGGTCGGCAGCAGTGCATCCACCTCGCGCATCATCGCGACGAGGGCCATCGCATCGAGCGGTCCGGGGGACTCGTGCTGGACCACGTCGTACCGCTGGCGCAGGAGGACCTCGACGGCCGACGGAAGCCGGCGGGTCACGCCGACGCGCGGTCTGCGCTCGCTCATGGCATCGACTCCCGGTACCATCGCTGCGCCGCCGCGACGCCCGCACCGTACGGCACCGCGACCCCCGCATCGTGCAGCGCGAGCTCCGTGAGCGCGAGCGCGCCGAGGAGCATCCCCTCGTTGAGATCGCCGAGATGCCCGAGCCGGAAGACCTTCCCGTTGAGGCGACCGAGGCCGGAGCCGAGCGCCAGGTCCCATCGGCGGTACGCGGCATCGATCACGTGGCGCGCGTCCTTCCCCTCGGGCACAACGATCGCCGTCACCGTGTTCGAGCGGCGCTCCGGGTCGCGGGCGCAGAATCGGAGCCCCCAGGCCGCGACGGCGCGACGCACGCCCTCGCCGAGCCGCGCGTGGCGCGACGCGATCGCCGGCATCCCCTGCTCGGCGATCATGTCCAGCGCCTCCCGCAACCCGAACAGGTGCGCGAGCGCCGGCGTGTACGGGAAATAGCCCTGGTCGTTGTGCAGGACCTGCGGGCGGAGGTCGAAGTACGCGCGCGGGAATCGCGCCGCCTCGATCCGCGCGAGCGCCTTCGGGGAGAGACAGAGCATGCCCAGCCCCGCGGGCATCATGAACCCCTTCTGCGACCCGCAGACCGCGACGTCCACCCCCCACTCGTCGAACCGGAACTCGAGGGAGCCGATCGAACTCACCCCGTCCACGAGCAGCAGCGCGGGATGGTGCGCGTCATCGATCGCCTCGCGGACGGCGGCGACATCGTTGGTCACACCGGTCGCGGTCTCGTTGTGGACGAGGAGCACCGCGCGGATCGCGTGCGCGGCGTCGGCGACGAGCGCTTCGGCGACCCGCGACGGGTCGAGCGCCTCGCCCCATTCGAGATCGATCACGTCGACCTTCAGTCCCAACCGCTCGGCGGTGTCGATGAACAGGTGCGAGAACTGGCCGAACCGTGCCGCCAGCACGCGGTCCCCCGGCGCGAGCGTGTTCGTGAGCGCCGCCTCCCACATCCCGGTGCCAGTGCTGGCGAAGACGAAGGGCCGGCCGGCGGTGGTCCCGAAGACCGGCTTGAGGTCGCGCAGCACCCCGTGCGTGAGGTCGGGGAAGGCGCTCGACCGATGGTCCTCCTGGGCGCGATGCATGGCGCGCAGGACGCGGTCCGGGACGTTGGTCGGGCCAGGGACGAAAAGGTGGTGGCGACCGGGCATGGCGGTGTGGGAGGCACGGTACAATCGGCGATCCGTCGAATGTAGCTTGCGAGCATGGTCACGCCCACCGTCGCCCCTTCGTCGTCCGAGCGGCTCGGCCGCGCGCTGACGCTGCGATGTCCCGAGTGCGGAGGCGGCGGGCTGTTCCGCTGGTGGATCCAGATCGCCCCGCGCTGCGGCCGTTGCCAGCTGCGCCTCGACCGCGGCGCGCCGGGGCACTTCGTCGGCGCCTATCTGGTGAACCTGATCATCGCCGAGCTGCTCTTCGCGTTCGGCCTGCTCGGGTGGCTGGTCGCCGTCTGGCCCGACGTGCCATGGGACGCGGTGCAGTACGTCGCCGTGGCGGCGATGGTGATCTCGCCCGTCCTCACCTATCCGTTCACGCGCACGGTCTGGCTCGCGGTCGATCTGATGATCGACCCGGTACGCGCCTCGGACCGATGATCGCTCGCGAGACCCGGCGGTGGGTCGTCGGTGGCGCGATCATCCTCGGCCTCGTCGGCGGCGGGCTCTACCTCGTCGTCGGTCCGGGACTCCGTTGGGCCACCGACACCGCCGTCGAGGCGTTGCCGCAGGAGGTCGAGTCGCGGCTGGCCCTCGGCCTGACCGATTCGACGCTGCTGCAGCACGCGCTGGTGGATCCCGAGCGCGTCGCCGTGCTCGAGCGCATCGCGAAGCTCCTCCCCGACGCCGGCGACGCGCGCACCTATCGCATCGCGATCGTCCGCGACAGCATAGTGAACGCCTTCGCGCTCCCTGACGGGCAGCTGGTGATGCACACCGGCCTGCTCGCGCGCCTGCGCGATGAGAGCGAGCTCTTCGGGGTGCTGGGGCACGAGGCGGGCCATGTCCGACAGCGACACACCCTGAAGCAGGTCGCGCGGCAGCTCGGGCTCGCGGCCGGCCTCTCCATCGTCATCGGCGACGCCGGCGGGATCACCGGGATGGTCGCCGGCGCCGGGCGCGAACTCGTCCAGCGCGGGCATGGGCGACGCGAGGAGGAGGAGTCCGACGACGAGGGCCTGGCCACGCTGCGCCGCCTCCAGCTCGACCCGGGCGGGATGGTCCGTGTCCTCGAGACGCTGCAGGCGGCCGCGGGCGATGGGCACATCCCCGAGTTCATCTCGACGCATCCCGCGCCCGAGCGGCGGATCGCGCGCATCCGCGCGCAGTTGCAGGCGCTCCCGCCGGCGCCCCGGGGCCGGATCCTGAGCGAGGCGGAGTGGGCGGTGCTCATGCGCGGCATCTCGGTGCCCCCGGCACCGCCAGGTCCGACTCGGCCCGCGCCCTGACGCGAGACGGCCGCACCCCCGATCAGGAGATGCGGCCGTCGATGCCCGGAGTGGGAATCGAACCCACAAGAGGTTGCCCTCGGGGGATTTTGAGTCCCCTGCGTCTGCCGGTTCCGCCATCCGGGCGACCTGCGAATGGTAATGCGGCGGGCGCCTCGACTGAAGGCGCACGCTGGTACCCGACAGTAGATTGCCATCCGATGCCCATCGCCTTCCCATCGCCCGAGCGCCGTCGTGCGGGTCGCGCGAACCTCCAAACCCCACTCCTGGCCGCGTCGCTGCTCGCGAGCGCGGTGGCCTGCGGCCGGACCGAGTCCCCCGAACTGCGCATCGGCATCGTGGTCCTCTCCGAGGGGCCCCTGACCCCGATCCTCGGTGTCCCCGGACGGCAGGGGGCCGAACTCGCCGTCGACGAGATCAATGCGGCCGGTGGCGTGATCGTGAACGGGGTGGCGCACCGGATCACGCTGCGGGTCCAGCCGAGCGCCTCGCGACCCGACGCCGCGGCCTCCGCCGTCGCGGCGTTGATCAACATCGACAGCGTCGATGCGGTCATCGCGCCGCTGACGAGCGCACTCGCCGCCCCGGCCGCCGGCGTCGCGCAGGCGGCGAACGTGCTCTTCATCGCCCCGATGGCGTCCAATCCGGGCGTGACCGAAGGCCGTGAGGTCGCCTTTCGCCTCGCGTTCACCGATGCCTTCCAGGCGGAGCTGCTCGCCAACTTCGCCATCGACTCGCTCGCCATCCGGCGTGTCGCCGCCCTCGCCGACGAGGCCAGCGCGTACGGGCAGGAGATCGTGCGAATCTTCCGCACGCGATTCGAGGCGCGGGGCGGCCGCGTCGTCGCGGAGGAGCGTTTCGCGTCGGATGCGCCGACCGACTTCCGGCCGCAGTTGCGACGACTGTTGTCGCAACGCCCCGATGCGCTGCTCCTCCCGAACTACATCGGCTACGACTCGATCCAGGTGCGCCAGGCACGCGAGCTCGGGTTCACCGGCCGCTTCCTCGGCAGTGACAGCTGGGACCCGGGCGTCCTCGTCGATCTCCCGCTCGCGCGGGGCACCGTGGTCGTCGCCAACTGGGACGATCGTTCACCCGAACCGGAGGCACGCCGTTTCGTCGAGGCCTTCCGGAAGCGCTTCGTCGTGTCGCCGCGCACGGCGGCAGCCGCGACTTACGATGCGGTGCACCTCGTGGCCGCGGCCGCGTCGCGCAGCGCGGCGCACGACGGCGTCACGCTGGCACGCACCCTCGGGACCCTCGGGACGCACCGCGGAGCGAGCGCGCACTTCGCGTTCGACGGTCCCGGCGCGCCCCGCCGTGGTGCGGTCGTGATCGAGGTTCTCGAAGGCCGCGACACCCTCAGGCTGGTCACGCGGCAGGATGACTGACGGCGCTGACGCGAGACGGCCGATTGGGCCGTTCCGCCTGCCGCTGATCCTGCGGCGCAGTCTCCCTGCGCGACTCACGGCGGCGTTCCTCGCGGTCTCCATCACCGTTCTCGCGTTGGCGACCCTGGTGTCGTACGAGGTGGCGGAACGGGCCCTGCGGGCACGAGTGCTCGAACGGCTCGAGGGCGTGGCCGACGAGAACGAGCGCTCGCTGGCCGAGTGGCTCGATCGCCAGCGCCGCGGACTGGACTTCGCGGCGGGGCTGGCCAGCCTGCGCGCTGCGGTCGCGGAAGCGGACACGACCACGATCGCGGCGCTGCTGGACGATGTCGCCGGCGAACTCGTCGCTTCGACCGAGATCCAGCTCCTCGCCGTCCCGGGCGGTCGCGTCCTTGCGTCGACCGCCCGCCGCTCAGTGGGCGCCTTCGCCGTCGCCGAGCGGTTCTACCTCGAAGGGCAGAAGGCGCCCTACACACAGACGGTCTATCCCCACTCGGTGACCGCGGCCCCGACGCTGAGCCTGGCCACGCCCGTCCGCGCCGGCGACCGCACGGTCGCGGTGCTCGCCGCGCACCTCGACCTCGCGACGGTCGACACCGTGCTCGCGACCCGCCCCGGGTCCCTGCCCATCGTCGCCTTCCTCGTCAACAGCACGTACCAGTTCCTCAGCTCGACCCGCTTCGGCGCAGGCGCCGGGCCGCGGGGCGCGCACAGCATCGCGATCGATCGCGCCGTCGCGCGCGAACGCGGGAGCGGTCTCTACGAGGACCATACCGGCCGCGCGGTGCTCGGCGTCTGGCGCTGGCTGCCCCGACACGACCTCGCGCTGGTGGTCGAGGCCCCCCGCGACGCGGCGTTCGCGCCGATGCGGCAGCTCCTGCTCGGCACCCTCGCCACCGGGCTCGCGGCGATCCTGCTCCTGACCCTCGGCGTCGTCGCGATCACGCGTCGCGCGACCGCGCCGATCCTCGCCGTCGCGACGGCGGCCGAACAGGTCGCCGACGGCGACTTCAGCGCCACCGCGACCGTGGACTCGGAGGACGAGGTCGGTCGGCTCGCGGAACGGTTCAACGCGATGACGCGCCGCCTGCGCGACCTCGTGCGCGAACTCAACGCCCAGATCGTCACGACGCAGCGCGCGCTCGAGGAGGCGCGCGCGAGCCGCTCGCTGCTCCAGGACCTCGCGGACAACACGAGTGTGCTCATCGGGGTGCTGGGCCTCGACGGGACGGTGCGTCTCGCGAACGCGCAGCTGGAGACACTGCTCGGCCGCGAGCGGTGGAGCGTGCAGGGACGTCCCCTCCGTGACTGCCTCGACGCGGAGACTGCCGCGCGCCTCATGCCCGTGATCGACGACGTCATCGCGGACGGCCGGACGGCCGAGATCGAGCTGATCCTCGGTCGTGAGGCGGACCAGCACCTGTGGCAGGCGACCGTCGTGCTGCTCCGCGACGGGCGACGGGAACCGTACGCCATCGGCCTGCTCGCCACCGACCTCACCGAGCGCGCCCGCGCCGAGGAGGAGCGGCGGCAGCGCGATGCGACGGTGCAGCAGGCGCAGAAGCTCGAGAGCCTCGGCATCATGGCCGGCGGTATCGCGCACGACTTCAACAACATCCTCGGCGCGGTGCTGGGCAACGCCGATCTCGCGCTCGACATGCTCGACGACCGTGAGGCCGCGCGCACCGCGCTCGAGCAGATCACCGCGGCCGCACGGCGCGCGGCCGACCTCACGCGGCAGATGCTCGCGTATGCCGGCCGCGCCAGCCTCCGGCGCGATGTCATCGACATCCGTGACGTCCTAATCGACATCGTCGCCCTCGTGCGCGCCGCACAGCCGAAGAAGGTGGCGTTCATCACCGAGCCGATGCTGGAGCCCCTCTGGGTCGAGATCGACCCCTCGCAGCTGTCGCAGGTGGCGCTCAATCTCCTCACGAACGCCGCCGAGGCCATCGGCGATCGTTCCGGCACGGTGCGACTCGCCGCGCGGTGGGAGCGCTCGGAGCACGGCGCGGGATGGATCCACTTCTCGGTCGCCGACGACGGCGCAGGCATGCCCGCGGAGGTCCGGCGGCGGATCTTCGAACCCTTCTACACCACCAAGCGCTCAGGGCGCGGGCTCGGGCTCAGCGCCGTCATGGGCATCATCCGCTCGGCTGAGGGACAGCTCGAGCTGCACAGTGCGCCGGGCGAGGGCACGCGCTTCGACATCCGTCTCCCCGCCGCGATGCCACCAGGATCGCGCCCGCCCGGCCGCGGCTCCGGCGAGGTGCAGGCTGCCGGCGCGACCGTGCTCGTCATCGACGACGAGGAGTCACTGCGGCGCGTGGCGCGGCGCGGGATGGAGCGACGCGGGTTCGTGGTCCTCGAGGCACCCGATGGCGAGGAGGGGCTCGCGATCTTCGATGCCCATCGCGCGCAGGTCGCCCTCGTCGTGCTCGACCTCACGATGCCCGGGCTCGGCGGCATGGAGGTCCTCTCGCGTCTGCGCGAGCGGCGGCCCGACCTGCCCGTCATCATCGCCAGCGGCTACGCCGAATCGAGCGCCCCCGGCATCGCCTCCGACCCGCGCGTGCGCTACCTGCAGAAGCCCTTCGGGATCAAGATGCTCCTGCGGGCGGTCGACGAACTCCTCCTCTGATCCCGCCCCCCGGCGGCCCGAGCGCGCCGCCGGGACGCCGGACACCACCGGGGGCCGCGCCCTCCCCGCCCGGTCCCGGTCGGCCACCCTGATCGCGCATCTCCTCCACGCGTCGGCGGATCTGCTCCTGCATCCCGAAGTACCGCGCGCGCTGCTGCGGCGTCATGAAGGTCGCGAGTTCGCGCTGTTCCGCCTCGAGCAGGTCCACACGCTGCCGCTGGATCTGAAGCATCTGGTCGATCAGCCGCGAGACCTGCGCCTGTCGCGACGTGTCGGCCAGCTCGAGTTCGTCCCGGATGCCGAGCCGCACCTGCCGCTCGCGCACGAACAGGTCGCGCTGTTGCTGCTCGAACTTCCGGTTCGCCACGCCGAGCTTGCGCATCTGCGCATCGGTGAGCCCCACCTGACGCTGGATCACCTGCGCCATGCGCTGCCGCACGCGCTGTTCGAGCAGGTCGCGTTCGGCCGGCGGCGGAGGCGTCGGCTCCTGGGCATGGAGCGCGGGAGCGGCGAGGCCCACCGCCAGTACACCCGCGAGGATGAGGGACCGCCATGCGGTGCGCATCAGTACGCCTCCGGCGTGTCGACGATCGGCTGACGCAAGGTGGACGGCTCCGCGTTCACCGTAGCCTCCACCCGCTCGAGTTCGGCGAGCAGGATCGAGAGATCGTCGCTCGAGAGGTCGACGAGTCCTTCGCTCACGGCGAGACTGGACGGACCGGCCGGCGCCGGCGGGGTGTCCGCCACGACCGCCCGGATCGTATCGCCCCCCACCGGCGCCACCGCATCCGGCCCGCCGCGGCCGAGCGCCGGGATGGTCAGCGACACGACGATGAGCAGCGAGGCCGCGGCCGCGAGGAACTGACGCGAGCGCCAGACCGGCGTCTGCGGCGCGGCGTTCGCCCGGGGCGCCGCCGCCGTCGCGCCCCCGCGCTCGACGCGGAGGACGGGCGTTCCGGTCACCGCACGCGTGATCGCCGCCACATCGACCTTCGGCGCACGCGCCGAGAGCACCAGCCGCGAGGTCTCCAGCACCGCGAGGTCGGCCGTGCAGGCCGCGCAATCCGCGACGTGCGCGCGCAACGCGGCCGCGTCTGCCGGCGACAGCCTGCCATGGGCCAACTCCGGCAACCGGTCGCGCATCGTCTCGTTCAGGCAGTCAGTCATCGCTCAAGTGCTCCTTGATGATCCGCATCGCGTTGTGGTAATGCACCCGGCAGGCGCCTTCCGTGCTCTCCACCACCTTCGCGATGTCGTTGTACGCCATCCCCTCCGTCACCCGCAACGTGAAGACCTCGCGTTGCATCGGGGTCAACCGCCCCACCGCAGCTTGCACCCGCTGTGCCGTCTCCTCGGCCACCAGCCCGTCCAGGGCGTCGTACCCCACGACGGCGTGCCCTTCGTCGAGTTCGACGCTGTCCTTTCGTCGTCGTTCGCTCCGTTTCCGGTCGAGCACGAGGCGCTTGCAGATCGTGAACAACCAGGTCCGCAACGAACTGTCGGCGCGAAAGCTGTCCAGCGACTGGAACGCCCGCACGAACGTGTCCTGCACCAGCTCGTCGATCCCGTCCCGTTCACCGAGGCTCGCCGCGAAGCGGGCCAAGGGTTGGGCGTGCCGTTCCACCAGGGCGCCCGCGGACCGCTGGTCGCCCCTTTGCCACCGGGCGATCAGCTCCGCATCCGTCGCGTCGAGGGTCCTGGTGGTGGGATCGCCCATGCGTTCACCCGATGAGACGCCGGCACCGCACCGGCGTTAAGATTGCGGGGTGACCAGACCTGAGATCGTGGCGCACCGGGGCGCCTCCCGCGAACGCCCGGAGAATACCCTCGCCGCCTTCGCCCGGGCAGTGGAGCTCGGAGCCGACGCGGCGGAGCTCGACGTCCACCGCACCGCGGACGGGGTGATCGTGGTCCACCACGACCCCGAGATCGCCGGGGCGGGCGCCATCAGCGGCTTGACCGCCGCACAGGTCGCGGCACTGCGGGTCCGGGGGGAGGCCATCCCCACCCTCGCGGAGGTGTTCGCCGCGGTCAGGGACCGGCTCCGCCTCTATGTGGAGCTCAAGGGCGGCGACACGGTACCCGGCGCCCTCGCCATCATCGCGACCGACCGCGCAGCCGGGACGCACCGGGTGGATCGCAGCGCGGTCCATTGCTTCGACCACCGCCTCGTCGCCCAGGCGGCAGCCCTCGATCCGTCGGTCGCCCGCGGGGTCCTCGAGGTCAGCTATCCGGTCGATCCGACCGCCGCGGCACGTCCGATGGACGCGCGCGACCTCTGGCGCCATCGCGACTTCATCGACGAGCCCTTCGTGCGCGCGGCGCACGCCGAGGGACGTCGGGTCGTCGCCTGGACGGTGAATGACGCGGCGCAGATGCGGCGCTTCGCCGCGTGGGGTGTCGATGCGATCTGCACCGACGACGTCGCCCTCGCCCGAGAGACCCTCCGCCCGTAGCTTCAGCCCCTCACTCCCTCGCTCGAGGAGCTCCAACTGATGCGTCCCACGAGACTCCTGCTCGCGCTCACCGTCGGCGGGTGCGCCAGTGCACCCGCCGTCACCACGCCGGCGCAGGCCCCGGTTCCCGCCGCCACGGCCCCGGCAGCCGCCGCGGAACGCCCGGCAGCCGCGCTCCCCGCGGGCGCCTTCTCACGGCCCAACGCCGATCCGTTCCCGAGCACCTACACGCCGTTCCCGTCGCGGCCGACGGTCATCCGGAACGTGAATATCCTCACGGCGGCCGGACCCCTCATCCGGAACGGCGCCGTCCTCATGGTGGACGGCAAGGTCGCCGCCGTCGGCGCGAGCGTGAATGCACCGGCGGATGCGATCGTCATCGATGGCCAGGGGAAGTACGTCACGCCGGGGCTCATCGACACGCACTCCCATCTCGGCGTCTATCCTTCGCCCAACACCGCCGCGCACCAGGACGGGAACGAGGCGACCGCCCCCGTGACCGCCCATGTCTGGGCCGAGCACTCGGTCTGGCCGCAGGACCCGCAGTTCCCTCGCGACCTCGCCGGTGGGACCACGACCATCCAGGTGCTCCCCGGCTCCGCGAACCTCATCGGCGGCCGCAGCGTGACCCTCAAGGTCGTGCCGTCGCGCTCGGCGCAGGGGATGAAGTTCCCTGGTGCGCCGTACGGGCTCAAGATGGCGTGCGGCGAGAACCCGAAGCGCGTCTACGCAAGCCGCGGCCCCTCCACGCGAATGGCGAACGCCGCGGGGTACCGCGCCGCCTGGATCGGCGCCGATGCATATCGTCGGCGATGGGATGCGTGGCTCGCGAAGCCCGAAGGCGACCCACCGACGCGGGACCTCAACAACGAGACGCTCGCCGAGGTCCTGCGTGGCAACATCCTGGTGCACAATCACTGCTACCAGGCCGATGAGATGATGCAGATGATCGACATCGCGAAGGAGTTCGGCTACCGCATCCGCTCCTTCCACCACGGCGTCGAGGCGTACAAGATCGCGGACATCCTCGCGCGCGAGGGCATCTCGGCGTCCATCTGGTCCGACTGGGGTGGGTTCAAGATGGAAGCGCTCGACGGGGTGAAGACCAACGTCGGCCTCGTGCACGTCGCCGGCGCGCGCACCATCGTCCACTCCGACGATGCGTCCTACTCGCAGCGGCTCAACCAGGAGGCGGCCAAGTCGCTCGCCGCGGCGCGCGCGATCGGCCTGGCCATCTCCGACGAGGACGCGATCCGCTGGATCACCATCAACGCCGCATGGGCCCTGGGCATCGAGCGCGTGACCGGCTCGCTCGAAGTAGGCAAGAACGCGGATCTCGTCCTCTGGTCGGGCCATCCGTTCTCCGTGTACACGCGCGCCGAGAAGGTGTGGATCGATGGCGCGATGCTCTACGACCGCGCCGACGCGACCCAGCAGTGGCGCACCGACTTCGAACTCGGCTACGTGCCGAACGCCGGGGGGATCCGCTGATGCGCGCGCACCTGTGGGTCCTCTCGCTCGCCCTCGCCGCCTCCACCGCGCGCGCGCAGACGGTCGCCATCATCGGGGGCACCGTGCATCCCGTCAGCGGTCCACGGATCGAGAACGGCACCGTGCTCATCCGCGATGGCAAGGTCGTCGCCGTCGGCGCCGACGTCGCGATCCCCGCCGACGCGCGCCGCATCGACGCGCGCGGCAAGTGGGTGACCCCCGGCTTCATCAATGCCGCGACCACGCTCGGACTGAGCGAGGCGGGCGACCCGCAGTTCTCCGGCGGCTACAACGACGGCGGCGCACGCGGCGCGCACGGGATCAATGCGTCCTTCGACGCCTGGAAGGGCCTGAACCCCGCGAACACCTTCATCATCCCGGCGCGGCACGAAGGGGTGACGTCGGTGGTCGTCGCACCCGGCAGCGGCATGGTGGCCGGGCGGATGGCGCTGATCGACCTCATCGATGCGACGACGCCGACCGAGATGCTCCGGAAGGGGCCCGCGGGGATGGTGGGGGACTTCGGCAACCCGGGGAACGGGGAGGCTGGGGCCCGCGCCGAGTACTGGGCCAAGTGGCGCACGCTGCTCGACGATGTGAAGGCATACCAGACGCGCCGCGCGGCGTACGAGATGGGGAACTCGCGCGAACTCGCCGCGCCGCGGAGCGAACTCGAGGCGCTCATCCCGGTCGTCACCGGGCAGCTGCCGCTCGCGCTGAGCGTCGATCGCGCGTCGGACATCCTGGCGGCGCTGGCCTTCGCCAGCGAGTACAAGCTGCGCCTGTGGATCGTCGGCGGCGCCGAGTCGTGGATCGTGGCGAAGGAGATCGCCGCCGCGCGGGTGCCGGTCTTCACGGGTGCGATGAGCAACATCCCGGGTGACTTCGCGTCCCTCGGCCAGCGGCAGGAGACCGCCGCCCTGCTGCGCGCCGCGGGCGTGACGGTGGTGCTCATCGGCAACGGGCCCGGTGGTCCGGGCGACTTCAATGTGCGCAACATGCGGCAGGAGGCCGGGAACGCGGTCGCCTACGGCCTGACCTGGGAGGAGGCGCTGCGGGCGATCACGTTGACGCCCGCGGAGGTGCTGGGGGTGGCGGACCAGATCGGGGCGATCGCCGTCGGCCGCGATGCCAACGTGGTCGTCTGGAGCGGCGATCCGTTCGAGTTCGGGTCGGTCGCGGAGCAAGTGTTCGTGCGCGGGCGTACGTTCGCGACGAAGAGCCGCCAACAGCAGTTGACGGAGCGGTACCTGACACTGCCACCCGCGTATCGGCGTCCCTGAGAGCCGACGGCGGAAAGACAGAACGCCCCCTCGCTGGAGAGCGAGGGGGCGTTCGTCACATCGGCGGCCGCGTTCAGGAGGCGGCGGTGGCCGGGTAGACCGAGACCTTGAAGCGCGCCTTGGACTTGTGCTCGAACTTCACGACTCCCTCGATGAGGGAATAGATCGTGTAGTCGGTGCCGAGTCCGACGTTGTTGCCCGGATGCCACTTCGTGCCGCACTGGCGGACGATGATGTTGCCGGGGATGACGCGCTCGCCACCGAACTTCTTGACGCCGCGGTACTGCGGGTTGGAGTCGCGCCCGTTGCGCGAGGAGCCTACGCCCTTCTTATGTGCCATGGTATCCTCTCCCCGGTCAGCCGAGGGTGATGTCGCGGATCCGGACCTCGGTGTACCCCTGCCGATGGCCCTGCTTCTTCGCGTAGTTCTTGCGGCGCCGGAACTTGAACACGACGATCTTGTCGCCGAGCCCATGCTTGACGATCTCGGCGGTCACCGAGGCGCCCTTGAGGGTCGGGACCCCGACCTTCACGTTGCTCCCGTCGGACCCGAGGAGGACGTCGTTGAACTCGACCGTCGCGCCGGCGTCACCGATGAGGGTGGGCAGGCGAAGGGTCGTGCCCTTCTCAGCGCGGAACTGCTTGCCGCCGGAGCGGAAGATTGCGTACGACATGATCACGGCTCTGGAATGCGGTTTTCGATGCGAGCCAAGAATAATACGGGGGTCACCCGGTGGGGTCAAGTGGTTGGGATTCGGCACTTTGAGGGGATTCCCCCCGGCCGTTTCGCCGCCCGGCGCGACGCCGAGCCCGCCCACTACCGCTTCGGGCCCGTCCGGCGCTGCGCGCGCGCGGCCCGTGTCTCGTACGCCGCGTCCGCCGGTGCGTCCCCGTTGGGCCAATCGTTCACCTTGCCCGCGAAGTCGGGCCGTGGCTGGGCATTCACGTACGCGGCCACGTCATGGGCCTGTTGCGGTGTCAGGGTGCCGGGGCGGTCGTAGGGCATCGCCGCGCGGATGAAGTTCGCCGCGATCGAGACGCGCGCCATCCCGGCGCCGATGTTGTAGCTCCGGGGTCCCCAGAGCGGGGGCGTGCGCGGGAGCCCCGGCGCCGACGGTGGCCCGCCGTTCCCGTTCGCCCCGTGACAGCGCGCGCATTCGGCCGCGTACACCGCGCGACCGGCCCCCCGGTCCGGCGCGTGCCCTTCGAGGGCCGGCAAGCCCTGCCCCTCCGTCTCCCGACCGATCGGTGTGCCGCGCGAGAGCCACGTGAGGTAGGCGACGATGTCCACGAGGTCGCGCGCGCCACGCGCCGGCGGCGTCGCATTGAGGCTTCGTGCGAAGCAGCCGCGCACCCGTTCCTCGAGGCTCACCATCGCGCCGGAGCGCGCCCGGTACTGCGGGAACCGCGCCGCGACGCCGACCCAGGGCATCACGTTCGCTCGGGTCCCCCCGTCCAAATGGCAGCTCGTGCAGCGCAGCGCGCTCCGCACGGTCCGCGGGAAGGAGTCGCGCGTGGAGGCGACGAGCGCGCGTCCGCGACGGATCGAGCGGCCGGCCGGCCCCTCGGGGATGGTGAGGGTGTCGGGCACGATGAACGGCGCGCGCTCGACCCCGCCCGACTCGGCCTGCGCCGCCGCGTTCGCGGCGCCGGCACTCACGGTGCGGACGAGGCCCTCATCCGGGACGTTCGCCGGCGCGCGCACGACGTCGCACGCCGCGAAGACGACGCACCCCGCGAGGGCCACCAGGCGCCGACGCATCCGCACCGTCCGTCAGGCCACCGCGTACTGACTCGTGATGTCCCGCCCGGCGCCCTTCACGACGAGCTTGAACTCATCGGGCTTGAGGAGCGGGTCATCGCGCATCTCGAGCGAGAACCCGACCCCCTTCTCCAGGCGCTTCACGAGGTCCTTCTCCTCCTCGAGGACGTACATCGCCGTGTCGGGATGGAGCTTGATGATCACCGCATCGCGACGGCCCTCGCTCGCGAGGCGGCGCACCGCACGCTCCATCCGTCGCACGATCGTCTCGGCGGTGAAGACGCGCCCCGTCCCGTTACAGGTGGGACAGGCTTCGGTCATCGCATGGAAGTGGCTCTGTCGGACGCGCTGGCGGGTCATCTCGATGAGCCCGAGGTCGCTCACCGCGAAGGCCTTCGTGCGCGCGCGATCGCGGCCCAGGTGCGTGCGCAGCTCCTGCAGCACGCGATCCCGGTTCGCCTTCGTCTCCATGTCGATGAAGTCGCAGACGATGATGCCGCCGACATCTCGGAGGCGGAGCTGCCGCGCGATCTCCCGCGCCGCCTCGACGTTGGTCTTGGTGACGGTCTTCTCCGGGTCCTTCTTGCCGGTGAACCGTCCCGAGTTCACGTCGATCGAGACGAGCGCCTCGGTGGGTTCGATGATCAGGTACCCACCGCTCGGGAGCTCGCACCGCCGCTTGAACAGGTCGCGGATCTCGGTCTCCACGCCCTCCTTGTCGAAGAGCGGGATCTTGTCCTCGTAGAGGTTCACGCGTTCGATGAGCTCCGGCGCGATCCCCTGCAGGTACTCGACGATCTCGTTGTAGACCTGCTTGGAATCGACCGTGAGCCGGTCGACCTTGGTCGAGAACAGGTCGCGGATGATGCCGCGCGTGAGCGACGTCTCGCGGTGCAGCAGCTTGGGCGGGTTGCCCACGAACTTGGTCTTCTTGTTGATCTTCTGCCAGGACGTGATGAGGGTGTTCAGCTCCCGGCTGAACGTCTCCTGCGTCACGTCCTCGCCCACCGTCCGCACGATGACACCGCCCGAATCCTTGGGCAGCACCTTCTGCACCTGCTCGCGCAGGCGTTGGCGCTCGGCACGCTCGCCGATCTTTCGGCTCACGCCGACGCGCGAGGCGAAGGGCATGTAGACGAGGAACCGGCCCGCCATCGAGACCTGCGCGGTCACGCGCGGGCCCTTCGTGGAGATCGGCTCCTTGGACACCTGCACGATGAGCGACTGCCCGCGCTTGAGCACGTCCTCGATCTTCGGCGGGTCCTTCCGGCGCCGGCGCCCACCGCGACGCGGCTTCCGCGCCGGCTTCTCGGCCTGCGCCTCACCCGAGGCGGCCGCCTCGGCGTCGTCCGCCTCGCCGCCCTCGTCCTCGTCGTCGCCCTCCTCGTCGTCGTCCTCATCGCCGTCCTCGTCGTAGACGAGGTCGGAGTTGTGGAGGAAGGCGCTCTTCTCGGTCCCGATGTTCACGAAGGCCGCCTGGAGTCCCGGCAGCACCGCTTCGACCTTCCCGAGGTAGATGTCCCCGACCATCCGCTTGTTTTCCGGACGGTCGACCTGCAGTTCAACGAGCTGTTCGTCCTCGATGATCGCGACGCGCACTTCGCGCTGCGTCGCGCTGATCAGGATCTCGCGCTTCATGGGTCAGAGTGGCTGGTGAGCCCCCACCCCCGTCCCGGATCGTCCACACGGCGGCCGCCCGGTCGTCCGCCATCGGCCACCCCTGGGGGGCGGTCGATGCGACCGGGACAGTTCGGCTCCGCGTGCGATCCATCATCGCTGGGACCTGGGCAAGAGATGCCCGGACGCTCGTTCCGGGCAGACAATGCGCCCCGCGGACGGCCGGGGCGCTGACAGTGTTTCGTGCCAATACAGTTACCACGCGGCGCCGGGGTTCGCAACTTCCCGGCGCCGTCCTGCGCCGGCTCAGAGCGTCAGGCCCTTGAGCAGGTGACGGGCGATGACCATGCGCTGGATCTCCGACGTCCCCTCGCCGATCTCGCCGATCTTCGCGTCCCGCATCATGCGCTCCACGGGATAGTCCTTCGTGTACCCGTAGCCGCCGTGGAGCTGGATCGCCTTGATCGTGTTGCGCATCGCGAGCTCCGAGCAGAAGAGCTTCGCCATGGCGGCCTCCTTCGAGTACGGGTGCCCGTGCTGCGAGAGCCAGGCCGCATGATACACCAGGTGGCGCCCCGCCTCGAGCTCGGTCGCCATGTCCGAGAGCTGGAAGTGCACGCCCTGGAACTCGGCGATCGCCTTGCCGAACTGCTTCCGCTCGCTCGTGTACTTCACGGCCTCGTCGAACGCGCCCTGCGCCACGCCGAGCGACAGCGACGCGATGCCGATGCGCCCGGCGTCGAGCGTCTTCATGAAGTTGACGAACCCCCGCCCCTCCTCGCCGATCCGGTTCTCGATCGGCACCTCGACGTCCTCGAAGATGAGCTCCCGGGTGTCGGAGGCGCGCCAGCCGAGCTTGTCCTCCTTCTTGCCGGAGCGGAAGCCGCGCATCGCGCCGATCGAGGGGTCGTGGCCGATGCCGAGGTCCTTCACGCGATCCAGGTCGCAGGTGTCCTTCGTCAGCACGAAGCTCGAGATGCCCTTGGTCCCCTTGGTCGGATCGGTGACCGCCGTGATCACGAAGCTCTCGCCCACGCCGCCGTGGGTGATGAACCGCTTGCTGCCGTTGATGACATAGTGGTCACCCTTCCGGACGGCGGTCGTCTGCGTGCCACCCGCGTCCGACCCGGCCCCCGGCTCGGTGAGTCCGAAGCCGCCGAGCACCTTGCCGCTCGCGAGCCGCGGCACGAACCGCGCGCGCTGCGCATCGGTGCCGAAGTTGACGATCGGCGAGGTCCCGAGGGTGGTGTGCGCCGAGATGGTGATCGAATGCGAGGCGCAGACGCGCGCCAGCTCCTCGATGGCGATGATGAAGCTGATGGTATCGAGCCCCGACCCGCCGAGCTCCTCCGGCCACGGGATCCCGAGGAGGCCGAGGTCGGCCATCTTCTTCACGTTCTCCCAGGGGAACTCCTGGGTGTCGTCGAAGCGGCGCGCGACCGGCGCGACCTCCTCCTGTGCGAAGGCACGCACCATCTCCCGCGTGGCGAGATGGTGCTCCTCGAAGTAGATGCTGTCGTGCATGCGGGGGGACTAGGGGGAGGGAGGCTGCAGGACCTGCGGGAGCACGTGCCCGTCGAGCCGCTCGAGCGGACGGATGCCCAGGAGTGCGGCGAGCGTCGGCGCCATGTCGACCACCCGCGCCGCCGGGAGCGTCCCCGGCCGGATGCCCGCGCCGAAGAACAGCACGGGGACGCGCGCGTCGTAGTCGTGCGGCGAGCCGTGCGTGGCCGTGTTGCCGCGGCCGAAGTAGCTGTACGGCGTGAGCGTGATCGCGACGCCGACCTCGCCACCGGGCCGGAACATGTGCAGCCAGCGCCGGGCGATCGCGTCCTTCGTGGTGTCGGCGCGCGCGAGGTCGTCGATCACGTCGGCCCGGAGCACACCGGGGACCTGCGCCGCGGCCTTCGCGAAGGCCCGGAGCACCTCGAGCATCTGCCGCTGCTTCGCGGCGGGGATGCGTGCGCGGTCGACGTCGAGCGTCTGCCCGTCGAAGGCGAACGCCTCGGGATCGAGCGCGTGTCGCGCGATGAGCGGCGCGACCGCCTGGAACGCGGGATCGAAATCGTCGCGGAAGACGCGCGTCGCCTTGGCGTTGTCGCCCCAGGCCGACCTCACGTCCGGACTCGGCGCCACGCCATGGTCGGCCGTGAGCGCCACGAGGACGTTGTCGCGTCCGCGGAGCGCGAAGAGCGAATCGAGGAACACGCCGAGCGCGCGGTCCAGTCGCAGGACCTGGTCATGCAGCTCGCGCGAATCGGGGCCCCAGCGATGCCCGACGGCATCAGTGGTCGAGAGCGAGACGGCGAGCAGGTCGGTCTGCGGACCGCTGCCGAGGTCGAGCGCTCGCACCCCGCGCCAGGCGAGATCGAGCGTCAACTGGTCCATCGCCGGGAAGCCGATGACCTGGTTCCGCGCACGGAGCGTGTCGTCCGCCAGCACGTGCGGGAACAGCACCTCCCCGCTCATCACCTCGCCCGCGGTGGAGTCGGCCTCGGGATACGCCGACTCGGGGAGCAGCGGCGTCCAGACACTGCCGGCATGCCGGGTCATGACCCGATCCTCCGCATTGAACGCGCGGACCCAGGTCGGCAGCGTGTCGGCGTACCAGGTGCTCGTGGTGAACTTGCCCGAGGCCTGAGCATACCAGAACACCGGGAACTTCCCGCGACCGATGGGGAGGATGGCGCCGCGATCCTTTCGCGACACGGAGAGGACGCGCGTGCGCGCGTCAGCGGCGGCCATCCAGTCGGCCAGCGTCGTGCCCTGGAAGCGGAACGGCGAGGCCCCGATGCCGTCGGAGTCCACCAGCGGCGCCTCGGCGGTGTTCACGCCGGCCGAGTTGCTCGCGATGCCGGTCGAGTACGGGAAGCGCCCCGACATCGTCGACGCATGTCCCGGCGCCGTCTCGGTGATCGCATGGTCGTGCACGCCGGCGGGCGCGAACGCCCCGCCATCGACGAGCATCCGCAGGCCACCGGTGAGCTGGTCGTGCCAGCGGACCAGGTAGTCGGGGCGCAGCTGGTCGACCGTGATGAAGAGCACGAGGCGCGGCTTCGCGCGGACCGTGCTGGGCGCTCCCGCGGACGTGGCCGCCCCCGGCGCGCCGCGCTGCGCACAGGCCACGGAGGGGGCCGCGAGTCCGAGAACGACCGAGAGGAGGCGGAGCCGGTAGGAGAGGCGCACGTCGGAGGGGGTGGAGGACCTCGGAAGATACCCTCGTGAGGGCCTCGCGGTGCAGTTGCCCTCTGCCTCGGAAGGCCACAGTTTCCGCCCGTCTCCCCTCCCTACCGCAATGCCCCCCCTGTCCCAACTCGGCATCTGGCGCAATCTCGTCGCACGCACCGCGGTGTTCTACGTGGTGATGGGCGCGATCTTCTATTGGGCCCGCGACCTCGTGCCCGCGGACGCGGGCATCTTCAGCGGCGAAAGCGTCCGCGACTTCGCGGCCGGCCGCGCCGGCGGGGCAGCCCCGATCTCCGCCATGCCCACCGCGCTCGCGACGATCATCGCGATGCTGACCGCCTTCGTCACGGCCCTGCCGGTGGCCTGGGTGTACACCCTCACGCGGCGCAAGAAGGGCTTCCAGCAGTCGGTGGTGCAGACCTACCTGATCCTCCCGGTCGTCGCGGCGGCGATCGTCGTGATGGTGAAGACGTCGCTCGCGCTCGCCTTCTCGCTCGGCGGCATCGTCGCCGCCGTGCGGTTCCGCACCTCGCTGGATGACAGCAAGGATGCGGCCGGCATCTTCGTGGTGATCGGCATCGGCATGGCCGCTGGCGTGGCCCCCGAGGTCGCGTGGGTGATCTCGGTCGGCTTCAACCTGCTCATGCTGGTCCTCTGGTGGACCGACTTCGGCAAGCCGGTGGCGCTCGAAGGGAAGGCGGCGGAGCGGAAGCTCGAACGAGCGCTCGCGACGGCCAATCGGACGGGGATGTTCCTCGCCCGGATGGACGACGAGGTGCTCAAGTCGATGTCCTCGTCGCAGCTCGAGGCACTGGCCGACCGCGCCTGGCGCCGGCGGAAGCGCAACGACCCCGACCTCGCCGAGGAGGATTCGGGGACGGCGGAGCGGCCGCACTACGAGCGCATGCTGCGACTGCGCACGGTCGACGTGGAGCGTGCGCGCGAGCTATGCGAGCAGAAGTTCGACGGGCTCTTCCGGCACTGGAAGTACCTGGGCAGCGTGAAGGAGAACGACCTGCGTGTCCTCGAGTACGGCGTCACGATGGCCGACACCGTCACCCCGGGCGTCGTCAGCGACGACCTCGGGGCGATCCCCGACTCGCCGCTCCGCGGCGTGGAGCTCCGATGATCCGTCCGTCCATCCGCGCCTTGTGGCGCACGATCCTCCTCGCCCTCGCCCTCACGGTCGCCGCGCCGCGCGGGCAGGCGCAGGCGCTCTTCCGGGACGAGGCGCCGGTCTCGCTCACGCTGACGACGAACCTCCGCGACCTCATGCGCGAGCGCGACTCGACGGAGTTGCGATGGTTCGCGACCGAGATGAGCTACACCGACGCGGCCGGCCGCGAGCGAAAGGTCCCGGTGGAGCTCCGTGCGCGCGGCCACTTCCGCCGGCAAGCGCGGAACTGCGTCTTCCCGCCGCTCTACATCCGCGCCACGCGCTCGTCGCGCGACAGCACGATCCTCCAGGGCAACCCGCGGCTGAAGATCGTGACGCCATGTCGGCCGGCGGCCGAGGACTACCAGCAGTACATCTATCTCGAGTACCTGATGTACCGCACCTACGCGGTGATCAACCCGCAGCTCCATCATCGGACCCGGCTGGCGAACATCACGTACAGGGATTCGACCGATCGCGTGAAGCCGATCACGGTGACCGCCTTCTTCCTCGAGATCGAGGAGGAGGTCGCGGACGAGGCGAAGCTCGAGTACAGCGAGACCACGGGGGCGCTCTTCGCCGACGTCGTGGCGCAGGATCTCGATCGCCTGTCGATCTGGGAGTTCTGGATCGGCAACACCGATTGGTCGGTCGCGGCACTTCACAACATCGAGCTCTTCCGCAACGCGGCCGGCGACTACATCCCCGCCGCCTACGACTTCGACTGGTCGGGCGCGGTGAATGCGCGCTACTCGTTCCCCAACCCGTCGCTGGGGATCCGCACGGTCCGGGAACGACTGCACCGCGGGCCCTGCCGGACCGCGGCGGAATGGGCCCCGACCATCGCGTACTACCAGTCCAAGCGAACGGCGGTGGATTCGGTGTGGGCTTTACCGATCGCCGGGCTCGACCCGAAGCGCCGCGACGACAGCAAGGCGTACCTGGACCAGCTCTGGCCCATCCTCACCGACGCGCGGCGGTTCGAGCGGATGGTCGTGAACCAGTGCCAGAAGCAAGGGAACTGAGCAGACGGAAGGATCACAGCGCGGTCAGGGTGTCGAGGAACTCCTGACCGTAGCGTTCGAGACGCGATGGACCGACACCATGCACGCGGGCGAGGGCCGTCAGCGTGCGTGGTCGCGCCTTGACCATCTCGCGCAGTGAGCGGTCCGGGAAGACCACGTAGGCAGGCACTCCCTCCTCCTTCGCGAGGCGACCACGGACCGCCTTGAGCGCGTCGAGGTGCTCGATCTCCTCGCGCGTGAGGGGCGCGTCGGTGGCGCTGCCCGCGGCGCCGGGCGACTTCCTCGTCCCGCTCCGCGCGCCCTTGGGCGCCGTTCGCGCCCCCCGGGCGCCCTTGCCACCAGACACGCCCTCGCTCGCCTCGAGCTTCTCTCCCGTGCAGTTGTCGCACCCGTCGCACTTCGGGCGCGCGGCGGGATCCCCGAAGTAACGCAGCACGAAGGCGCGGCGGCACTGGTCGGTGTAGGCGTACTTCTGCATCATCTCGAGCTTGCGAAGCTCACCGCGACGCCGTCGCTCGAGGCCGGCCCAGTCGATCGGCCAGGCTCCGACCTCCTTCCCGGGATCGGTCACGGTGATCCCTTCGCCGAGGCGGCGCCAGACGATCATCTGCCGGTCCTGCAAGGCATCCAGCAGCGCCTGTGCGCCCATGGGACCGCCGAGGCCCGGCGGCAAGGCCTCGAGGTCCGCGACGATCCCGAGATGCAAGCGCTCACCTGCGCGCTTCCAGAGCGAACGGAGCAGCGCCAGCTCGAGCCCGTGCTGGTCCTCCGTCAGTTCCGCCTTGATGCGCGCCGGCGTGGCGAGGAGGCGGACCTGCGCCTGCACGCGCGACGCATCGGCCACCGCGAGTGCCCCGCCCTTCGCGAGGATCCGCAACGCCGACTCCGCCTCGCGGTCGCTGACCTTCCCACGAGCCTCCGCCGCGATCGACGCCGGTCCGTCCTCCACGAGGCCGTCGCGGTCCGCCATGCGCACGCAAGCGTCGTAGACCGCGGTCACGACCGCGCGGTCCGGGAGTGCGCCGTTGATGAAGAACTCGTGCGTGAACCTGTCCGGGAACGCGTGCAGGAGGATCGCGGTCGCGGGGTGCCGGTCGCGGCCGGCGCGCCCCGCCTCCTGGTAGTACGCCTCGAGCGTTCCCGGCATCGCGTGGTGGACGACGAGCCGGACGTTGGATTTGTCGATCCCCATGCCGAACGCATTGGTGGCGACGATCACGCGCGACCGCTCGGTCATGAAGGCATCCTGCACCTCGGCGCGATGCTCGTCGTCGAGGCCCGCGTGATAGGCGATCGCCTTCACCTTCGCGTGCTGCAGCATCGTGGCGATGCGTTCGACGGTCTTCCGCGTGCTCGCGTAGACGATCGCCACGCCGTCCTCCTGCCGCGTGCGGAGCAGGTCGATGAGCGTCGCGTCCTTGGCGGCATCGTTCCGGGTGGCGATGACGCTGTACGAGAGATTCGTCCGGTCGAATCCCGTGAGGATCAGCGCGGGATCCTGCAGGGCGAGCTGGCGCGCGATGTCCTCGCGGACCTCCGGCGTCGCCGTCGCGGTGAGCGCGACGGTCGGCGGGGCCCCGAGTGCCTGGCGCACGTCCTTCACGCGCAGGTAGCTCGGCCGGAAATCGTGCCCCCACTCGCTGATGCAGTGCGCCTCGTCGACTGCCAGCAGGCGCACGCCGACCGCACGCAATCGCTCGGCCGTCTTCCCGAGGTCGAATCGCTCCGGCGCGACGTACAACAGCTTCACCTCGCCGCGCTGGACGCGGGCCATGCGCTCGCTCACCTCGGCGGCCGAGAGCGTGCTGTTGACGAAGGTCGCGGGCAGTCCCCGCGCGACGAGCGCGTCGACCTGGTCCTTCATCAGCGAGATGAGCGGCGAGATGACGACGGTGAGCCCGTCGAGCATGAGCGCCGGCACCTGGTAGCACAGCGACTTGCCGCCGCCGGTCGGGAGCACCACGAGGGTATCGCGCCCCTCGAGCACCGCGCTCACCGCGTCAGTCTGCCCCGGACGGAAGTCGGGATAGCCGAAGCAGTCACGCAGGAGGGCGCGGGCCTCATCGAGGCGGGGCGAGACGGCGAGGGGGGAAGGCACGGCGAACAATAGCAGGGGCAGGAGCGCCGGTGGCATCGGGACAGCGCCACCCGTGGCGCGTCGCCGCCACGCAGCGCCGAGTGGCGCTAGACGGCCCGCGCGAAGTGACCACGCGTGAAGCGGTCGCCGACCTCGTCCCGCACCGCGCGTCCGGGCGCGCGTCCCGCCGCGACGTTCGCCAGGGCCTCTCCATGCGCGGCGACGATCGCAGCGACCTCGTCGCCCGGCACGTTGAAGACCAGCCGGAAGCGCCGGATCCCGACCTGCCAGAGCCGCGGCAAGAACTCGCTCGCCTCGATCGGACGGGAGTGCAGGAGGCGATTGCGGCAGGCGTAGTCGGTGGCCACCGGGAACTCGTAACCGGCTGGGTCGGTGAGGCGCGTGTCGGCGTGCCGCCGCGTGCAGAGATCGCGGCAGTGCGTGGGCGTGCGGTCGAACGCCGCGCTCAGGACGCAGTGCTCCAGCGTCATCCCCTCCGGGCGCCCGTGCACGAGCACCTCGAACCGAGCCCCGCCCCACGGCTGCACGAGAGCCCCTATCTCGTCCACGGTCAGCTCCACCGACGGTGTGATGCCGGAGGCGCCGAGGGCGAAGCACTCGGCGGCGGTGTGCTGGTTGAAGCAGTTCACGGCGTAGTCCGCCCGGACGTCCCGACCGGCCGCCGCCAGTTCATGCAAGAGCCCGAGGTGGCCGCTGAGCAGCGGCGTGCCGAGGGCGAGCCACTTGTCGAGCTTCTTCCGCTCCTCAGGCCGCACGATCGTCGGAAGGCGCAAGCGGATGGCGACGCCAGCCTGCCGCGCGCGCTCGAGGAGGCCCTCCACGCGCGCGACGGGCGGGAAGGGGTGGCGGAGGAACGGATCGAGGACGACCTCCCCCGCCCCCGCCGCGATCGCGGCGTCGGCATCCTCGACCTGCCAGACTTCGGCCACGATCACCCCGGTGACGTCACCGCGCGGCACGTCCACCGGGGGCCGAGGAGCGTCGTCCACGGCTGCCTTCCGCGACGGCAGGGGCGGGACCTCCGCGACCGCCTCCGCGATGCGCGACGCGCGCTCCGCCTCCTCCGCCTGTCGCGCCCAATCCCGCAGCACGAGCAGCTCATCGACCGCGGCCTGGCGCAGTCGATTGAGTTCACGCACGGGGATGAAGAGCCCGTCGGCGAGCCCGCGCGTGTCCACGTCGGCGAGCACGAACGGCGTCTCGCCCAGGCGACCGAGTTGCTCACGCAGCTGCGGCAGGTCGAGGGCGCGCGAGGTCGCCTGCTGCAACGGGAGTTCGCTGCGGACGGTCACCTCATGATCCTCGGCCTCGACGATCGCCTTGAGCGGTGACCCGGAGGTGCCGAAGAGGCGGAACGAGAGCGCGACGCGGCGTTTCCGTTCGCCGCGCCCGACATCCGCGAAGCTCGCTCGCGCGCGCTCGAGCAGCGCGGCCTGCGCACTCCGCACGACCTTCCACCCGATGGGGACGCGATGCCGTGCGCGGATCGCCTGGCGCCACACGCCGTCCCGCTCGGAGAGCGTGCGGACGGAACCGGCGGCGAATCCGGTGCTCTCCAGGTGTCCGCCCGCCGGCGGTTCGAACCCGAGGCCGTCGCGCTCGGCGATCGGGGCGCGCACCTCGACCGTCACCTCGCCGTCGGCGAAGCCGGTGACGACGCCGAGTTCCACGCCCCGATTGTCCGGCTGCGTGCGGGTGATGTAGTCGCGCCCCTCGCGCCCACCGTACATGCCGCCGGTGAAGCCGCGCGAGAAGATCTGCACGAGCGGCTGGACCTCCTCGAAGCTCGGGGGCGCGAAGGCGCCCTGCTCCACCTGCTTCAGGAATTCGCGATACCCGCGCGTCACCGTCGCGACGAACTCCGGCTTCTTCTTCCGCCCTTCGATCTTCAGGCAGCCGATCCCCGCCTCCGCGATCTCGGCGAGGTGATCCCAGGCGCCGAGGTCCTTGGCCGAGATGAGGTAGCCGCGGTCGAGCTCGGCACCGGAGACGGCGTCCCGCAGCACATAGTCCTTGCGGCAGGATTGCGCACAGGAGCCGCGATTGGCCGACCGCTCGGAGATCATCCCCGACATGTAGCACTGGCCGCTGTAGGAGATGCAGAGTGCGCCATGGACGAAGGTCTCGAGCCCGAGCGTGGGGACGGCGGCGCGGATCGCCCGGATGTCGTCGAGCGAGTTCTCGCGCGCGAGCACCACCCGGTCGATGCCGAGCCGTTCCACCACCTTCGCCCCCGAGGCGTCGTGCACGGTCATCTGCGTCGACCCGTGGATCTCGAAGCCCGGATAGATGCGCTGGATGAGCCGCACCGCGCCGATGTCCTGCACGATCGCCGCATCGATGCCGCGGCCGATGCACTCGCCGAGATACGCCATGGCGTCGTGCAACTCGGACGGCTTGAGCAGGATGTTGAACGTCAGGTAAACACGGGCACCCCGCTCGTGGGCGATGAGGCAGGCCTGCTCGAGCTCGTCGAGCGAGAGCTGGGCACCGTCATCGCGCGCGTTGAAGCGCGACGCGCCGAGGTAGACCGCATCGGCCCCGTTCGCGACGGCCGCCCGCACGGCCTCGAGCGAGCCGGCGGGGGCGAGCAGTTCGGGGATGGGACGGAGCGGCATGTCCGCAATCTAAGCGGTGGCCGCGACGACCTCGTGGAGTTGAAGCAGGTGCCGTTCCTCGTGGCGCGCGACCATCAGGGTCCACTGCCAGCCGTCGAATGGACCGAAGTACGGGTGCGGGTGCCGGACGAGCGAGAGGCGAGGGCCAGCGGCCCGGATCGCCTCGAAGAGCTGGACACGTCCATCGGTCCAGCGGGCGCGCTCCGCGACGAGGTCGACCTCCGCCGGCGGGGTGATGGGCTCCGGCGCCTGCAGCTTCCGCGTGCGGTCGAGGAACGGGTACTGGTCCAGCACGGCGAGGATGGTCCGCGGCGAGGGGCCTGGCGGCACCGTCGCCGTCGCGGGGATCTCGCCGTCGAAGCGCTCGACCATGCGCGCGATGCCCCGCTCGACCTTGGCGACGTGCCAGACGATCTGCGCGGGACTCCACGCCCCGGCCGGGGCGCGGTGCAGGCGGTCGGCCGGCACCGCGTCGAGCGCGCGCTCGAACTCCGTCCGGACACGGGTGAGTTCCGTCTCGAGGGTGGTGATGCGAGGGTCTATTCCGAGCAGCATCGGGATCTCCCGGTGGGGGTGGACGGCCCTCGGCCGTCGATGGTCAATTGTAGCTTCGGGGCCCCTCCGAAACCCGCGGGGCGGCCCCCGCGTACGGCCTGCAACAGGAGTGATCCCATGTTCGGTCTCATCGGTCTGGCCATCTCGTTCGGCGCTTCGTGGTTCGGCTACAGCGCAGCGCGCCGTTTCGTCCGCGAGCGCCTGCGGTACGTCGATGCCGCCCACTCACCCGGCGCGGCCATCATGGCGGGGCTCATCGCGGCGATCGTCGCCTACCCGTTCGCCTGGATCCTCCCGCTCATCGGCCCCGGCACGGCCATCGTCTTCGGCATCGGCACGGGACTCGGTGCGCGTGCGGGGGCGTCCGACGTGAAGCGCGGCTACCACATCACGAGCGGCTACTGATCCTGCGCGGCGGTCGCGCCATTCCGGCGGCCGATGAAGCGCAGCAGGAAGGCGACGAACACCAGCACGATCCCGATCCACCGGAGCAGCGCGCTGTCCGCGCGCACGCCGGTCATGAAGACGGCCAGCCCCGCCGCCGTGATGACGAGCTTTGCGATCAGCTTCTCGTTCACGTGAGGTCCTCCCGAACGCTCCCGGGGATCTCGAGGACGAAGTCGGCACCGAAGGCCTTGGCGGGGGTGACGAACCCGGTGGGGATCGCACCGCCCGCGACCTTCTCCGCCGCGCGCACGGCCGCGAGGGCCGTCAGCTTGTAGCCCGTCGCCGCGGAGAGTCGTGCGCGCACCGTCGCGCCGGAGGCGTCGGTGGCCTCGCCCCACACTTGGCTCTGCGTGCGCTCGAGCGCGGCGGTGCTGGGCCCGGCCGGCCTCGACTTCAGGCGCCCCAGCAGGAACCGCTTCAACGCGCGCATCCGCAGCAGCGGCTCCACCAAGCGCATGAGCCGCATCGAACGAAGACCCGACGCCGTGGTGGCCATGTAGGTCGTGATGTCGGGGATGCCCGTGCTGTGGAATGCCGTGGACACATCACCCCACGGGATGGTCACGCAGAGTCTCGACTTGTCGGCGAACGGGACCGTCCGAGTGCGCCAAGCGGACGGCACGCGTATGATGCGCCCCCCGCGGCGGACGGCGCCGCCGAGTCCGAGGCCTTCGATGACCGTCGCGGCGGTGCCGTGTGACGGGCCCGTCCCGCCGCTGAACGCGAGCTCGATCGACGTGGCACCAGGCAGCCGCCGCTTGAGATGCGCGGCGAGGCAGTCGGTCGGGACCACATCGAAGCCGACGCCGGGGAGGATGGTGATCCCCGCCTGCACACCCCGCTCGTGCGCCGCGGCCATGGCCTCGAACACGCCGATCTCTCCCGTGATGTCGAGGTAGTGCACCCGCGCGGCGAGACAGGCCGCGAGCATGGGTTGCGCGGTGTGCAGGAACGGCCCGGCACAGTGGATGACCGGGCCGGCCCCCGAGAGCGCCCGTTGCATCGCCGCCGGATCGTCGAGCGCGGCCGGCCGTGCCTCCAACCCATGCTGCCGCGCGAGCGCCTCGACAGCGGCCGCGGAACGCCCCGAGAGGACGGGGCGATGGCCGCGCGCGAGCGCTTCCTCGAGGATCAGACGACCGGTGTAGCCGGTGACGCCGTAGATCAGCATCGTGCCGGGATGACGTAGGGTCCGAGGTGTGGGCCTGGATTCTGCCAGGCGGCGCGAAGCGCGATCGCCAGGGCGGTGCGCGTGTCCTCGGGGTAGACGATCCCGTCGATGTAGCCGCGGGCGCCCGCATAGCGCGCATCAAGCTGATGCTCGTAGTCCTCGCGCATCTCGCTCATCGAGGCCTGCACGTGCTCGCTCGGCTCGCGTCCGGCCGCCTTGGCCGCGGCGATCGCGGGCCCGTGCACGGCAGCGACCGCGGCCTCCCCCTCCATGACCGCCATGCGACCGGTCGGCCAGGAGAAGATGAAGTCGGGATCGAACCCCTGTCCGGCCATCGCGTAGTACCCCGCCCCGCTCGCGTGATTCACGGTGAGCACCAGCTTGGGTACCGTGGCCGTCGCCATGGCCTCCACCCAACGCGCGCCCGCCCGGATGATACCTTCGTGCTCGGCCTCCGTCCCCACCATGAAGCCGGACACATCCTGCACGAAGAGGAGCGGGATCCCCTGGCGGTCGCACCGATCGATGAAGAACGCGACCTTCTCCGCGCTCTCGGCGTAGATGATCCCGCCAAAGCGCGGCGGCTCCCCCGGGCGTCCCTTGATGAGCCCGCGAGCGTTCGCGATCACACCGACGGGAATCCCCTCGATCCGCGCGTCGCCACAGATCATCTCCTTCGCGAGGTTGGGCTGGAACTCGTCGAGCGAACCCCCGTCGAGCACAGCCCGCAGGACCGCGTGCATGTCGTACGACATGCGGTGGTCCGCAGGCAGCGTCTCGTAGAGCGTCTCGGCGGCGGCGCCGGGACGCAGGTCGGGATCGTGCGGCGCGACGCGCGGCGGCGGCGCGAGTCGCGCCACGAGGTCGCGCATCTTCGCGAGGCAGGCCTGATCGTCCTCGAGCGCGTAGTGGGCGACGCCACTCACCTCGGTGTGCATCGTCGCGCCGCCGAGCGTCTCGCCGTCGACGGTCTGGCCGGTGGCCCCCTTCACGAGGTTCGGCCCCCCGAGGCCCATGAACGACGTCCCCTTCACCATGAGGATCGCGTCGCTCAGCGCCGGGAGGTAGGCGCCGCCCGCGACGCACTGCCCCATCACCGCCGCGATCTGCGGGATGCGCAGGAATCGCCGCATGAGCGAGTTATAGTAGAAGATCCGCGCGGCGCCGTACTGCCCCGGGAACACGCCGCCCTGATACGGGAGGTTCACGCCCGCGGAATCGACGAGGTAGAGGATCGGGATGCGGCACCGCATCGCGCATTCCTGCGCCCGCAGGATCTTCGGGATGGTCTCCGGCCACCAGGAGCCGGCCTTCACCGTCGCGTCGTTCGCGACGACGACGCATTCGCGACCGTTCACCTGCGCGATGCCGGTGATGACGCCCGCGGCGGGGGCCTCACCCTCGTACAGGTCATGTGCGACGAGCAGGCCGAACTCGAGGAAATGCGAACCCGCGTCCTTCAGCGCGGCGACGCGTTCGCGCGCGGTGAGCTTGCCTTGCGCATGCTGCTTGGCGATGCGGTCCGGCCCGCCGCCGAGTCGCAGACGGTGCTCGAGCTCGCGGCACTCGTCGGCGAGGGCGCGAAGGCGACCGGCGGCGGGAGCGGCCGATTCGCCGGGTCGCGCCACGCTCAGGCTTCCTGGTGCCGCGCCGTGAACCACTCGCGGATGTAGTCGGCAAGCGCGGAGGTGGGCGTGCCCGGACCGAAGAGCTTGCCCACCCCCTGCTGCTCCAGCGCTTCCATGTCCTCCTTGGGGATGATGCCGCCACCCGTGAGGAGGATGTCGCCTCGTCCCTGCTCCGTGAGCAACTGCTGGACGCGCGGGAAGAGCGTCATGTGCGCCCCCGAGAGGATCGAGAGGCCGACGACGTCGACGTCCTCCTGCACGGCAGCGGTGGCGATCATCTCGGGCGTCTGGTGGAGGCCGGTGTAGATGACCTCCATGCCGGCATCGCGAAGGGCGGCGGCGACGACCTTGGCACCACGGTCATGACCGTCGAGGCCGGGCTTGGCGACGAGGACTCGGATGGGGCGGCTCATGCGGAGAATTCTACTTGTGCGGCCACCTGACTACCAGCGCATGAGCGACATCCGTCCGCTGCCCGACCTGGCCCGCGTGACGTCCATCGGCTCTGCCCACCCCACACCCGTGCGGTCTGATACGCTGAAGCGGACGGCGAGTCCGGGGCCCCCGTCGACCGGACCGACGGGAAGCCCGATGTCGAGTCGGTACATGCGCTTGCCGCCGGCGGGGATCGCCGCGAGGATCGCGATCCCAGCGGAGCTCCGGACCGGTGAGTCCACGCCGTACGGCGCATCACCGGCCCAGACGCGCCCCCCGTCGATGAACAGGGCGAGGCCTGCATCCAGCCGCCGCGAGATCCCGGGAAGGAGGACCCGCTCCTCGAGCCGAGCCACCGCGCGCTGCCCTCCGGCATCGTTCGCGGACGGGAACGCGATTAGACCACCGTCCGGATCGCGCAGATCGAGCTGCGCGGGGAAGTCGAGTCCGTGCAGGCTGGCGACGGAGAGGCTCACCACGCGCGTCCGTCGCGCCGACGCGAGCCGATGCCACGAAAGTCGCGAGGAGACCACCACCCCGGCCCATCGCCCCGTGGTGAGACCGTTCGTCGGTCGCGCTTCGGCGCGCGCACTGACGGACGCGAACGAAGCGGGCGATCCGACCCCGGCATACAGGTCCCCCGCGACGAGCAGGTCGCGCACGACGGATGGCCGCCAGGCCGCGGGTGCCACCATCAGGCTCACTTGGGTACCGACACCGACATCCTGCGCCGCCCGCAGGGCATCGAACCGCCGCACGGTGATGAACCGCAGGGCGCGCGCCCCGAGCAGCAGCGCGAGGCGACTCACCCCGTGGTCGGCGAATCGCCCGATGAGGACCGAGTCCCCCGCCCCGACCAGACCGGAATCGGTCACCACCACGACGGCATTCGTCGTCCGCACGTCCGCTCCCACGAGCATCACTCCCGCGAGGCCGAGCACGCGGTCATCGCGGAACGGCCCGAGCCGGTGGACCCACCCGAGGTGCCACGCCGACCGCTGTGTGCGCACCGCCCCCGCCACCTGCCCCGGCCGCAAGAGCGACGTGTACTCCGTCTCCTGCGCGAGGCCCGCGTCGAACGCCTCGCGTTGCAGCACACTCAGGAACGGACTCGACACCCCGAACTCCAGGAGGGCTCCGAGTGGTCGTCGCTCGACCGCGAGGGTCGCGACGGCCGGCAGGTGGAAGATCCCGTACTGGGCGAATCGCAGTCCGGCGCCATCGCGATAGGCGCCGCCTCGCTCGGCGCCGATGCTCACGCTGCGCCCTCGCTGTTGCAGGTCGAGGGTCCCCACGCGCACCGCGGCGATCCCATCCTCGGTGACACGGCCGCTCAGGAGCCACGGGAACTCGTCGACGACGTCGATGCGCAAGCGGACGCGGCCGTCGGGCTCCGGGCGCGCGGTGATCTGTGCCGACGAGAGGTACGGTTGGGCGCGGAGCATGCGCTCCGACTCGCGCCTATCCCTCTCGGTACACGGGCGCCCGGGCGCGAGTCGTACATAGGCCAGGATCGCGCGCGTCCGCCGCGGATCCGTCTCCGCCTCGACCTCGGGTGCCTCCGTCGAGCGCTGGGCGGCCGTACGCGGCGAGGGCGCGTGGCGATGGATCTCGATCCGGCTGATCGATTCACCGGCGCACGCCCCCCGCGGCAGGGCCGGTCGGATCACGGCGGGAGGGGTCTGTGCGGGAGGCGCGTACATCGAACGGCGTCGCGCGCACCTCGGGTCCCGCGGGGAGCGTGGGAGCCGATGCGCCGCGGTCGGCGCACCGGTCCACGTCCGAAAGCTACTCGATCACACGATCCGGATGGCGGACGCCCCGAATCGCGGCCGCGCTCAGCGCTGCTGCGTCTTCATGAAGTTGATCACCTCGGTGTTCCACGAGACGGTCGCACGGAGGAACTGCGCCGTGTACGCCTCACGGTCGACCTTCATGCCGTAGTTGGTACTGCTGGTCTGCATGTCCGCGGAGCCGGAGAGGATGCTCAGGCTGCGCGACAGCGCGTTCGCGACGCGCGGCGAGGCATCCTCGACCGACGCGACCTGCCCGACGTCCCCGCCGAGGTTCTCCATGTGCCGCTTCATCTGGAATCCACCCCCACCCAGCTTCTCGGTGGTGTAGGTCGTCATCGCGATCATCCGCATGCGAGGCCGGATGTTCACCGAGGCGGAGCGCGACGATATGCTGCGGTCGGTCTCGCCACCCATGATGGGAGCGTCGATCGTGTACTCCGGGACGACGATGCCGGCGTTGAGATCCTTCATGACCTTCCGGAAGCCCCAGCCGTAGCCCTGCATCGGCGGGTCGATCGCCTGCGCATCACTCGGGAAGGCCATCGCGTACTCGATGTCGCCGCCAGGGGGGTTGACCGTCGGCATCCCCCAGTCGGCGTCGGCCGTGTAGCGGGGCATCCGCTGGACCTCCGGGATGTCCTTCAGGTCGTCGTACGTGAGCACCTCGTATCCCGCTTCACGCAGCCGCGCGACGACGTCGTCGTAGAGCCGCTTGGAGAGTTCCTGCAGGTACTCCTTCTCCAGCCCGGCCACCACGAAGCGACCCTTGGCCCGGGCGGTCGCACCGCGACCCTGGTTCACAACGAAGAGGGATCCGCGCAGCGCATAGCGGACCACGATCGTCGGCACGATCACCTTCTTCAGGTCCCGGAGCGAGCGCTCTCCGTAGACGTTCATGTCACGCCCCATCACGATGGGGTTCTCAATGGCGATGGGCGCCGACTGGGCCGCGGCGAGGCCGGGAGCGAGACTCTGCGCGAGAACGGCGGCGGCGAATACGACGGGGGCGAGGGTCGAGCGACGAAGCAAGTGGAACCTCCAGAGTGCGGTGAGAACTTCGGCGGGAGCATCGGTCGGAACGGCCGTATGCTACGCGCCCACCTCATCCACTCCTCAACACATCAACACGATGGGCTGTATGGATTTAGGACACGCCCCCCCCGCGCCTCGCACGGTTGAGCAGGCACGAGTCCTGCTCCAGATTCCGGCCATGGCCGCCGCTCCCTTCCGCCTGTCGACCCTGGGGCGCCTCTCCCTCGCTGATGCGGCGGGGGGCGAGGACCCGTCCCTCGCGACCAGGCGGAGGAAGCTGGCCGTGCTCGTCGTGCTCGCCGTGTCACGGAAGCCCATCACCCGGGACGCGCTGACCGAACTCTTCTGGGGCGACCAGGCGGAGGAGCGCGCGCGACACTCCCTGAGTGACACCTTGTCGCACCTCCGCCGTGTGCTCGGACCTGACGCGATCGCCGCTCGGCGGGCCGACATCGCGCTCGCCAAGCAGACGCCGCTCACGGTCGACATCGTGGAGTTGCATGCTGCCGCACAGGCGCAGCAGTGGGGCGCAGTCACCGCGCTCTACGCCGGGCCGTTCCTGGACGGGGTCCATGTTCCGGACTCGCCGCGATTCGACCAGTGGGTCACGACTCAGCGTGCGACGGTCGAACGGTTCTTCGAGACCGCGTGCCACCACGAGTGCGCGCGACTGGCCGAGGCCGGCGCGTGGCAGGACTGCGCCGCGCTGGCCTCACGCTGGCTCGACCGGGCGCCGCTCTCGGTCGAGGCAGCGGACCGCTTGTTGACCGCGCTAGAGCTCGAGGCGGTCGATCCGGCCAGCGGCGCCCGACAGGCCCTCGCGGCGTTCGATCGGCTCGCGAGACGCGTGCAACTCGAATTCGAGACAACGCCCGACGCCTCCCTGGTGGCACGCGCCGACGCGTGGCGCGCGCGTCGGAGCGCGGCCTCGGTGCCGCTGGCCCTGCCTGCCTCGTCGACCGAAACGCCAGAGCCCATGCCGCCCTCTCCCGCTCCGATGAGAACAGCGCGTCGCTGGCTCGCCATCGCGGGACTCGGCATCGCGGCAGTCGGCGTCGCGAGCTCACTCCCGCGCGGGAACACGACGATCATCTCGGTGGGGGGCACGCCTCGACCGATCACCACCAGGTCGGCTGAGGCACTCGCGCTCTATCGGGCGTCCTTCTCCGATCCCGACCTGCTGCGCGGCGAGGCACCGGACGCGGAGGCACGGCTCGAGCGCGCGGTGGCGATCGACCCGTCCTTCGCGATGGCGTGGCAGCGGATCGGCTCCATCCTCGACGGCGACGAGAATGCCCGCACGCGGGTCCACGAGGCCCTTTCGCGCGCCCGTGCCCTCAGTGACTCGGTGTCCGAGTACGAGCGACACCTCATCCTCGGCACCTACCACATGATAGTTAGCGGGAATCTCGCCGAAGCGGCCGCCGAGTTCCGCGCGTCGCTCGAGATCGAGCCGGGCAATGTGTCGAACTGGCATCGCCTCGGGATGGTGTACCAGTACCTCGGTGATGACGAGCGCGCCGCGGCGGCATACTCGGCCGCGAATCGCATCGCCCCGACCTCGGCCGCCCGCTGGATCAACCTCGTGGACGTGCGATTCGCCAGCGGGGACACCGCGGGCGCGGCGCGCGCCATCGATTCCATGGCCCTCCACTTGCCGGGCCATGCGAGCGTCTACGTGATGGCAGCGAATCTCTCGGCCGCGACCGGGGACCTCGACCGAGCGCTCTCGATGGTACGTTCCTACGCGACCTCGGGCCCCGGGAACGAGCGGACGCAGGCCTTCGCGCGGATGTACCGCTCCCGCATCCATTGGACGGCAGGACGCCTCGATGCGGGCGATGCGGACTCCCGCGACGCGATGCAGCGCAACCTCGCGCGCGGCGATTCGGTCTGGGCGCTTCGTGATGGCCTCGCGATGGTGCAGGCGACCGCCTGGCTGCGACACGAGCCGTCCGTCGCCCACGCCCAGCTCAGCGAGGTGCTCGCGAAGGTCCCCGTCGATTCCTTGCGCCCGCTGGACCGTCCCTGGCTCGAGATCGCGCTCGCCGCCGCGGTCGCCGGAGACCCGACGAGGGCGCGCGCCGCCTTGGCGGCCTACCACCGCGACGCGACCCCATACGTCCGGGATCGCGAGGAGAGCCGCCGGCATCACGCGGAAGGCACCCTCGCGTTGACCGAGGGGCGATTCAGCGAGGCCGTCCGGCATCTGGAGCAGGCGGCCTTCCCCGAATGCCGTGTCTGCGGCCTTCCCGAACTGGCGCTGGCGCATGAGGCGCTCGGCGACTCGGATGCGGCGCTCCGCACCTATCACGAGTACCTCGAGACACCGACGTTGCGGCGCACCGACCTGCTCGACGCGCTCCACCTGCGCTGGGTGCGCGAGCGGCTCGAGGCGCGCGTACCGGCGTGGCGCCCACGCGCCCGTTGACGCTCTCGACCGGCTCGTGAACTCCGAGCGCCCCCGGGTGGCGCGCGCCAGCATCGTCTCGACCGCGCAGGCGAGGCTGTCCCGAGCCGTGCTCGGCTACCTCGCGCTGATGATCGCGATCATCACGCTCGCGCCCTTCCGCTTCGCGGCTTCACCGGTGCGCGGGTTCGTGACGATGTGGGGGCTCCGCGATGCCGTCCTGAACGTCGTCCTGTTCTTGCCGCTGGGGTTCGTGCTGCAGCTCGGTCGCCCGCGCGGGAGCCCGTTCGCCTGGGGACGCGCGCTCGCCCTGGGCGCGACCTTCAGCGGTCTCATCGAGGTCGCGCAGCTCTTCCTGCCCGAGCGATTCCCCTCGCTCGCCGACCTCGCGACCAACGCGCTCGGCGCCGTGCTCGGCGCGCTCCTCGCCGCGCGCGCGACGCGCAGACTCGACGCTGCGGGCACGGTGCGCGCGTTCGCGCTGGACCTGCCGCTCGTCGGACTCCTCTACCTGTTCGTCCCGGTGCTCTGGCTCGGCGGCCTGTCATTCGACGGGAGGGAGTTGCTCCTCCTTCTGCTCCCCGTGGTCTCCGCGGGATGGATCATCGCCTCGGTGCATGCGGCCTACTCCGGCAGCGCGCACACGGCGCGGATCCGCCCGCTGCTGCAGCCGGCGCTCGGCGGTGCGCTCTTCGTCGCGATCGGGTTCCTGCCAGCCATGCCCGTCGCGCCGATGCTGGCGCCCGCGGCGGCCGCGGTGCTCGCGCTCGCCGTCCTCGCACGACTCCGCGCGCCGGATTCCCTGACCCACGAGCGCACCGCGAGCGGTGGACGCTCGCGACGCTTCGAGGCGCCGACACTGCGTGCCGCGATGATGCCGCTCCTCGCCCTGATCGTCGGGCACGCGCTCTGGCCGCTCGACGCGCCGCGCGCCGCCTGGCACGGCACGCTCGCGTTGCTCCCGTTCGGCGTGGAGCCGGACGACCGCGGGGTCTTCCGCATCATGGCGCAGGTGTCGGCCTTCGCCGCCCTCGGCTACGCGGTCGCCGAGCAGGCGGGACGTACGCGCACGTCGCTCGGCGCGCTCGCCCCACGCGTACTCCTCGCGAGCGCCCTGCTCGCGGTGCCACTCGAGGTCGCGCGCGGGCTGCGGGCCGAGACAGCGAGTCGCGCGCTCGTGGCCGGGTTCAGCATCGCCGCAGCGCTCTTCGGCGCATGGATCTTCGTGCTCCAGCTCGCCAACGTGCGTGCCCTGCTCGGCCGTGAGGGTCCGTCGGCCGGGTGAGGCGCATCCGGGAGGCGCACCGCCGCCCGACGCGTCGCTAGCCTTCCTTGCGCGCGATCAACAGCATCTCGCTCGATCGGCGCGTGAGCGGCCGATCGCGGAACGAATCCCACGCCTGCTCGACCACCAGTCCCGCGTCGAGCATGAGCTCGGCCAGGCGCGTAGCGGTATAGAGCCGGATCCGGTGCTCCCGGCGTTCGGTGCCGCGCTTCCCCTGCCAGAGTGACCTGATGGTGAGGAACCCCGAGACGGGATCGAACTCGCGGTCCTGCGCGATGATCGTGCCGTCGAGGGTCTGCCACCAATCGCTCGGCAGGAACTTCGCCATCACGCCATCGCGGCTCCCGCCCTGCCAGACGAGCTGCCCCCCCGGCTTGAGCACACGCGCGAACTCGCGGATGACGGCCGCGTCATCGCGCGCGTCGGTGAAGAACCCGAAGCTCGTGAACAGGTTGAGCACCGCATCGAAGCGGTCCGTCCACGCGGCCGGTAGCCGCCGGAAGTCCCCGCGCCGGTAGCGAAGGTTCCGCGCCGTCCCGCGCTTCTTCGCGAGGCCGATGAGATGGGCCGACAGGTCGAGTCCGTCCACGTCGTACCCTGCTTCCGCGAGCAGGTGCGCATGGCGTCCCTGCCCGCACGGGATGTCGGCGACGCGCGCACCGGACTCGAGCTGGAGCAGATCGATGAGCCGCGCGACCTGCTGGCGATCGGAGACGAGGTCGAAGAGCGGCTCGTACTCGCGTACGTAGCCCGCGTCGAAGTAGCTGCGCCACCATTCCGGGTTCTGCGTCATGTCGGAAGATAACAGTCCCGGAACGATGACCGGCCGGCCACCCCCGAGGGGATGACCGGCCGGCCCCACCATCGGTGCCGGTCAGGGCGTGATGGTGACGGTCACCTGCGCCGGGTTCGCGACGACGGATCCCGCGACGTTCCCGCTCGCCGCGAGGCCGGCGATGAGCAGCGTCCCCGTGCCACTCGTCGCCTGCTCGGCCTGCACACCTGCCCGGCCGTTGTCCGTGGCCGACGCCCCGATCAGACGGCCGGTGAGCGTGCCGTTGCCATTCTCGTCGAACTGGATGCCGTGGCCGGCATTCCGCTCGGCGTTGATGCCGCGCAGCGTCGCCATCAGGTTGCCGCCTGCGTCCTCGCGGACCTGGATGCCGCCGATCGCGTTGTCGTTCGCGGTGATGCCGCCGAGCGTGACAGCGACGTCGCCATCCCCCTTCTCGCGCACCTTGAGCCCGGCGTCGCCGTCAAGCGCCCCGTTGCCGCTGGCCACGATGTCGCGGAGCGTCGCCAAGATATCGCCGCCGCCGGCGAAGTCGTCGTCCTCCTCGAACTCGATGCCCTCTTCACGATTGCCGTTCGCGACGACGTCATACATCTCGACGCGCAGGTCGCCGGCGTGATTCTCGTTGAGGTCCACGCCCTGCTCGAAATTGTCACTCACCGTCACGTCGATGAATCGCCCGATGATGTCACCGGCATCAGCCTCGTCCACATCGATCCCGTCGTCGTAGTCCTCGGCGGCGAAGCCGCCATTCCCGGTGAGGCGCGACGACTGCAGCACGAACTCCGCCGATCCCTCTCCGCGCTCGTCAAGCTCCACGCCGTCGCCGCCGTTCCCGGCGATCGTGAGCCCCTTCATGGTGACGATGAGCGACCCGAGGCCACCCTCGTTGATGCGGATGCCGTCCCGGTCGAGCGCCGAGAATCCGTTCTCCACCGACGCGACGTTCCGGAGATCGACGCGGACCGCCGCAGCGGACCCTTCCGACCCGACGGCGTCCGGATTCTGCAGATACTCGGCCTGATCGTTGATCAGGATCCCGTGTCCGCCGTTCCCCTGCGAGCGCACGCCCTCGAGCGAGATCTGCACGACACCCTCGGCATCCGCCGGCACGAGTAGCGCGAGTCCGACATCCGCGGCATCCTCGATCGCGACATTGCGGACGATGATGGAGCGGGCCGCGGTCAGCGTGAGTCCGTTCCCAGTGCTCGCGCTCCCGTCGATGACCTGATTCCCACCATCGAAGTAGAGCGGCTGTCGACCCGTGTACACGATCGGCGACGCGGGGCTGATGCGCCCGAGTCCCTCGCCGAGCTTGATCGCGCGGACCATCGTGTCGGCATTGGCCTCGGCGATGGCGGCGCACAGCGAACCGGCCCCTTCGTCGCCGGCGGTGGTCACGACGAGCTTGCGCGCGGTGCCGCCGGTCCCGGCCGCCAAGGACGCGGTCTCCAGCGCCGTCGGTGCGAGCGGATTCCGGTCCGCGCCGTCGGAGCACGCCGCGGCAGCGAGGGCAAGGAGCAACAGACGACGGGAGGATCGATGCACGAGGAGCCTCGGGAGATGGGGTCGAGCGTGCGCCGGCGCACGCGGGGACCCGCCGAAGCTAGGCCCGTTCGTCACGCTCCCGGTGAGGCCGCGGTCACGTCCTCATCTCGGCCCCATGACGAACGCGTCACGACGGACCGGATCGCCCGCGCTCGCCGCCGCTTCGTACCGCCCACCGCCATCCACCATCTGTCAGCTTCCTTCGGCCACCTGCGTCCTGCTCAGAAGAACACCGGCTCCCGATAGGCCCCGAACACATCCTCGAGCGCCGCCCGGATCTCGTACAACGTGCAGTAGCTCCGCGCGCACGCGAGGATGAAGGGGACGACGTTCTCGCTCCCCTTCGCCGCCTGTCGCAGCCGATCGAGATTCGCCGCGCAAGTCGCCGCGTCGCGCGTGCCGCGCAGGCGCGCGAGCGCAGCGGCCTGATCCTTCGCCGCCTGCTCGTCCATCTTGAGCAGCGGGATGGTGAGCGCCGACTCCTCGCTCTCGAACGCGTTGACCCCGACGATGAGTCGCCGGTGCTGTTCGATCTCCCACTGCTGGCGCGCCGCGGCCTCGGCGATCTTCCGCTGGAACCACCCGTTCTCGAGCCCCTGCACCACGCCCCCCTCCTCGGCGATCTGCTCGAAGAGCGCCTCCGCCTTGCGCTCCATCTCGTCGGTGAGCGCCTCGACGTAGTACGACCCGCCGAGCGGGTCGATGACGTTCGGCACGCCGGTCTCGAAGGCGAGCACCTGCTGCGTGCGGAGCGCGACCTCGACCGCATGCTCCGTCGGCAGCGCGAGCGTCTCATCCATCGAGTTGGTGTGGAGCGACTGCGTCCCGCCGAGGACCGCGGCCATCGCCTGGTACGCGACGCGCACGATGTTGTTCATCGGCTGCTGCGCCGTGAGCGTCACCCCCGCGGTCTGCGAGTGGAAGCGCATGACGAGGGAGCGGGGACTCTTGGCGCCGTAGCGCTCCTTGAGGTGGCGCGCCCAGATGCGGCGCGCCGCGCGCAGCTTCGCGATCTCCTCGAAGAAGTCGTTGTGGACGTCCCAGAAGAAGCTGAGGCGCGGCGCGAAGTCGTCGACGTCGAGCCCGCGCGCGATCCCGCGCTCCACATAGGTGAACCCGTCGGCGAGCGTGAACGCGAGCTCCTGCGCCGCCGTGGCGCCGGCCTCGCGGATGTGGTAGCCCGAGATCGAGACGGTGTTCCACTGCGGCACGTACTGCGCCCCGTACTCGAACATGTCGACGATCAACCGCAGCGCCGGCTCGATCGGGAAGCACCAGGCGTGCTGCGCCATGTACTCCTTGAGGATGTCGTTCTGCACCGTGCCACGGAGCTGCTCGGGCCGCACGCCCTGCTTCTCCGCCGCCGCGATGTAGAAGCACCACAGGATGATGGCCGGGCCGTTGATCGTCATCGACGTCGAGACCTGGTCGAGCGGGATCCCCTCGAACAGCGCCTCCATGTCGGCGAGCGAGCTGATCGCCACGCCGCACTTGCCCACCTCGCCCTCCGACCGCGGATGGTCGGAGTCGTAGCCCATGAGCGTGGGGAAGTCGAAGGCGACCGAGAGCCCCGTCGTTCCGTTCTTCAACAGGAACTTGTAGCGCTCGTTCGTCTCCTTGGCCGAGCCGAACCCCGCGAACTGCCGCATCGTCCAGAGCTTCCCGCGATACCCGGTCGGATGGATCCCGCGCGTGAACGGATACACGCCGGGCACCTCGAAGGCGGTGCCCCCGGAGCCCTCGAGGTCCATCGCCGTGTAGAGTCCCGCCACCTCGGACTCGGAGTTGGTGTAGGCGATGTCGCGCTTCTCGCCCTTTTCGAAACGGGAACGCCACTGCGTCACCTCCGCGCGGAGCTGCTCGAGCTCCTGCTGCATCGCGGCGACGGTCGGGTCGAGATCGGGGATCGAGGTCATCAGGTGTTCCCGGTGAGGGTCCCGGCCTGTACGCTGCGCTCGAGCAGCAGGTCGGCCACGGCCAACGGCGTCGTCTCCCCGCGCTCGAGCGCGGGGAGCTGCGCCTCCAGCCACTCCTGCACGGATGCGTCGCGCCAGAGCCGACGGCGCACCCGGTGTTCGACGGCATCGACCACGCGTTCGCGGAGCCGGGCCCGGCGCCGCGCGTGGAGGGTGCCACTGCGTTCAAGATACGCGAAGTGCCGGTCGAGGGTCGTGACGAGCTCGGCCACCCCTTCCCCCGTCGCACCGATGGTCCGCAGGACGGGCGGCATCCAGTGCTCGCCATCGTCCTTCGCGGCCGCCTCGCGGGCGACCCGCTTGGGGTTCACGTGCTTCAGGTCCACCCCGTGGTGCGCCGGCACGTCACGCAGGGTCGCGCCGCTGCGCAGACCGAGCATCAACTCGATGTCGTTCCGTAGGCGGTCGGCGCCCGGGCGGTCGGCCTTGTTCACGACGAAGAGATCGGCGATCTCCATCACGCCGGCCTTGAGCGTTTGGATCGAGTCACCGCTCTCGGGCACGAGGACCACGGTGCTCGTGTCGGCGAGGCGCGCGATATCCAGCTCGCTCTGCCCCACGCCGACCGTCTCCACCAGGATGCGGTCGGTCCCGAACGCGTCGAGCACGTCGCAGACCTCGCGCGTGGTCGCCGCGAGTCCCCCGAGCGAGCCACGGGTCGCCATCGACCGGATGAAGACGTTCGGATGCAGGGCGACGCGTTCCATCCGCACGCGGTCGCCGAGGAGCGCGCCACCGGTGAACGGAGACGTCGGGTCCACCGCGACGATGCCGACCGTCATCCCCGCGCCGAGGTACGACTCCGCGAGCAGCGTCGTCAACGTCGACTTCCCTGCGCCCGGCGGCCCAGTGATCCCGATCCGTCGCGAGCGTCCGAGGAGCGGATGACACGCGGACAGCCACTGCTCATGCCCCTCGCGATGGTTCTCGACGATCGACACCGCCCGCGCGAGTGCCGCCTTCCGGCCCGCCACGAAATCGGCGAGGAGCGTCACGAGCGCGGCGGGCGCGCCCGCCGGGAGTCGCATCGCGCTCATCGGGCCCCCGGCGTCACGTCGTCGTGCTCATCGTTGATCTCTCCCACGAACTCCTCCACGAGGTCCTCCAGCGTCACCAGGCCGAGCGTCTCCCCCGCGCCGCCGCGCACGATGGCGAGATGCCGTCGCTCGCGCAGCATGCGCCCCATGAGCAGGTGACAGGGCTCGTCGGGCGCGGCGAACGCGACCGCGCGCAGGGCGCGCAGCGGCGCCTCGGGACGGGCGATCACGTCCCAGCTGGTCAGCATCCCGTCCACGTGATCGAGCGTGGAATCGAAGACCGGGATGCGACTGTACTTCGAGAGCGACACCACACGGGCGACCTCGTCCGCCGGCGCCCCGCGCTCCACCGCCACGATGTCGCCGCGCGGGGTCATCACGTCACGTACCCGCTTCGCGCCGAACTCGACCACACCGCTGATGATCGCCCGCTCGCTCGCGGCCCCGACCCCCTCGATCTCGCCCTCCCGGAGCAGGTCCTCGAGCGACTCCGCGGCCGACGGGGCGACCGCGAGGGGCGTACCGCGCCACCCCTCCACCACGCGCAGCGCGAGCCGTGCCAGCGGCGAACTCAGACCCTCGACCACGCGCAGGACGGGCAGGAGGAGCGGAAGCGACTCCGACGGCCACCGCTTGGCAATGGCCCGCGGCAGCAACTGCCCGACGACGAGCAGCAGCGCCATCGCGATGAGCAACGAGCGGACGAGGACCGGCGTGCGGTCGCCGTCATGCAGGCCGATGACCGCACCGAGCGCGAAGACGGTCCCTGCGATGCCAGTGCCGGCCGCGAGGAGCAGGCGCTGTGGCCGCTCGATGTAGAGCGCGGCCGTCCCCGCCCCGGCGAGCTGCTGCTCCGCCCAGTGCCGCAGCCAGATGCGACTCACGCTGCGCAACGCGGTCGCCGCGCCCGTCAGCACGCCCACGATCGCGACCATCAGCACGGTCGTCATGAGCGCGCTCATGTCTCGTCCTCGTCGAGCGGCACGGCCACCAGCGGCTCGAGATAGACCCGTTCGACGCGCCGTCTCACGACCCGCTCGACGACGAGACGGAAGCCGCCCGCGAGCAGCTCCTCGCCGTTCCTCGGCACGCGCCCCAGGATCTCCATGACGAGCCCGCCGACGGTCGTGACGTCCCCGCGCCGGAAGTCGTGGCCGGTCACATCGGAGAGATCATCCAGCGTGACGTGCGCCGCGACCCAGAGCCGCCCGCCCTCGCCGCGTTCGACCTCGGGACGATCGGCGTCCCCCTCATCCTGGATGTCGCCCACGATGAGTTCGAGGGCATCCTCGAGGGTGACCATGCCCGCCGTGCCGCCGAACTCGTCGACGACGATCGCGAGGTGGCGGCGCGTCGTGCGGAACTCGCGCAACTGCGCCTCGACCGTCTTCACCGACGGGATGAAGAGCGCGGGCCGCACGAGCGAGCGCCAACCGCCGGCCGGCTCCTCGTCCGCGAGGAGCGCGCCCAGGAGGTCCTTCGCGTAGAGCACGCCCACGACCTCGTCGAGCGTGCCATCGAACACCACGAGCCGCGCATGCTGCGCGCTGCGGACCCGGTCGGCCACCTCCGACCACGGCGTGTCCTGCTCGATCCCGACGATGTCGACGCGCGGCACCATGATCTCGTGCACGCGCGTGTCCCCGAGCGAGAAGACCCCGTGCAGCATCACCTCGCTCGACCCTTCGACCTCCGTCTCCGCCGCGACGACCTCGCGGAACCGCTCGACGGCGTCCTCGCGGTCGCCCTCGTCGGGCGGCGGGGGCGGCAGCACCGTCTCGATCGCCCGCTCGATCGACATCCCGACGGCGACGACCGGTGCGCACACCGTCTCGACGAGCCCGACGAGCGTGATCACCGGTACGAGGCCGCGGACGCCGGCCGCATCGCCCGCGGCGCGCGCCCCGACCTCGGTGAGGATCACGAGCGCGACGCCCGCGACCACGATCACCGGCGCGAGATAGGCCGCGGGCACCCACCGGCTCGAGAGCAGCGCGACCGATGTCGCCGCGCCCGCGAGCAGCTGCGCGACGATGCGCCCGAACGCGAGCGCCCGATGCGCCCGCTCACGGCGCCCGAGCAGCTCGCGCACGCGCGGCTCGGAGGGAGGCTCCTCTTCGTCGATCCCCAACAGGGCTCCATCCGCGAACGCGCACAGCGCGGCCACGAGGGCCGCGCCGAGCGCGAAGAGAACGGCGGCGAAGCTCACGCGCGCAGTGCCCGCGCGAGGAGGCGTTCCTGCTGCTTCCACATGGGAGACGCCGTGCGCGCCTCGCCGTCCGGGTGATCATGGCCCAGGACGTGGAGCGTCCCGTGGATGACGAGGCGCAGGACTTCCTCGCGCACCGGCCGGCCGTGCCGCTTGGCGTTCGCGGCCGCGACCTCGGGACAGACGTAGACATCGCCGATCACCGCCCCCTGCGGATCGCGGAACCCGAACGAGATGACGTCCGTGGGCCCCGCATGCCCGAGATGCTCGCGATTCATCGCCGCGATGCGTCGACGCGAGAGGAGCGTGATGGAGAGCAGCGCCGCCGACGCCCGCTCGGCGCGAAGCACGAGCGCGCCCGCCGCGGCCAGCCGGGCGCGAGAGACCGGGCTCCGCACGCCGTCCGCCTGGACGGTCACCACCGGCGAAGCGCTCATGCGCCTGCGTCCGCGGCGTAGGCCTTCACGATCTCCCGCACCAGCCGGTGGCGCACCACGTCCGTCTCCGTGAAGTAGTGGAACGCGATGCCCTCGATGCCGGTCAGGATCCGCTCGATCTGCAGCAGACCGCTCTCCTCCCGCTTGGGCAGGTCGATCTGCGTCTTGTCCCCGGTGATGACCGCGCGCGAGTTCAGCCCCAGCCGCGTGAGGAACATCTTCATCTGTGCGTTGGTCGCGTTCTGCGCCTCGTCGAGGATGACGAACGCGTCGGCGAGCGTGCGCCCGCGCATGTACGCGAGCGGGGCGATCTCGATCACGCGCGTCTCGAGTGCCCGCGCGACGCGCTCCGGCGGCATCAGATCGTCGAGGGCATCGTACAGCGGACGGAGGTACGGGTCGACCTTGGCCTGCATGTCGCCGGGGAGGAAGCCGAGCGACTCGCCGGCCTCGACCGCCGGACGTGCGAGGACGATCCGTTTCACGCGCTTGCGCGCGAGCGCGTCGACCGCGGCCGCGACGGCCAGATAGGTCTTCCCCGTGCCCGCCGGCCCGATGCCGATGACGATCTCGTTGTCGAGCATCTGCTGCATGTACTCGCCCTGCCCCTGCGTCTTGGGCTGGATGACCTTGCGGACGCCCGGCAGCACGAACTTCCCCGGCGTGCCGGTCTCGCGCGCCGGCCCCTCAATCGAGAAGCGCAGGACATCATCGGGATCGAGCGGTTGCCGCTGCTTCGTCGTGTCGATCATGCGCGTCGCGACGACCACGGCCTTCTCCACCGCGTCGGCGGCGCCGGCGATCACCATCGCCTCGCCCCGCAGCGTCACGCGCACCGGGAAGAGCTTCGCGAGCTCGGCGAGGTTGGTATCCCCCGCTCCGGCGAGCGAGAGGAGGTCGGCCCCCTCGGTCGAGAGGCGCGCCGTGGTCGACTCACCGTGCGTCGTACCGTCGGTCATCAGGTCCCCACCGTGCGGATGTGCAGCTCCTCGAGGTCCTGCGCGGGCACCACGCTCGGCGCCCCCTCGAACAATGCGCGCGCCGCGGTCGTCTTGGGGAACGCGATCACGTCCCTCAGCGACGTCGCGTTCGCGAGCAGCATCGCGATGCGGTCGAATCCGAACGCGATGCCCCCGTGCGGCGGGGCCCCCGCCCGGAGCCCTTCGAGCAGGAACCCGAACCGCCGCTCCTGTTCCGCCGGGTCGCCGATCCCCAGCAAACCGAACATGCGCGACTGCACCGCCGGGTCGGCGGTGCGAATGGACCCGCCCCCGAGTTCGGTGCCGTTGAGCACGCAGTCGTAGGCGAGCGCCCGCCACTTCGCCGGCTGGTCGGGGAAGGCCGCCATGTCGTCCGCATTGGGCGACGTGAACGGATGGTGCACCGCCGCGAGCGCCTTCGTCTCGGGATCCTGGTCGAACATCGGGAAGTCGAGCACCCAGAGGAACTTCCGAACCGCGGGATCGACGAGGCCGAGCCGCGCGGCACACTCCTGCCGCACGCGGTCGAGCGCGGGGCTGGAGACGCGGTCGAGCCCCGCGACACCCAAGAAGAGGTCGCCGTCAGCGAGACCGAGCGCCGCCTGCGACGCCGGCGTGAGGAACTTCGCCAGCGGCCCCTCGACACTGCCCCCGGCGCACTTGAGGCGCACGAGACCGCCCGCCCCGGCCCCCTTCGCGATCGCTTCGAGTTCATCGACCTGCTTGCGACTCCACGCACCCGCGCCCGGCACGGTGATACCGCGCACGCGTCCGCCGCCGGCGAGTGCCGTCTGGATGATCCCCGACTCGCTCGCAGCGAACGCCGCGGTGCGGTCGACGATCTCCAGCCCGTAGCGGAGGTCGGGCCGGTCGCAACCGTACCGCTCCATCGCCTCGGCATAGCTCATGCGGGGGAACGGCGTCTCGATCGCGATCCCCGCCTCCGCCCAGAGCGACCGGATCAACCCCTCGGCCATCACCACGATATCCTCGCGGCCGATGAACGAGGCTTCGATGTCGATCTGCGTGAACTCGAGTTGCCGGTCCGCGCGGAGATCCTCGTCACGGAAGCAGCGCGCGATCTGGAAGTACCGGTCGAACCCGCAGCACATGAACAGCTGCTTGTAGATCTGCGGCGACTGCGGCAATGCGTAGAACTCCCCGGCGTGCACGCGGCTCGGCACGAGGAAATCGCGCGCGCCTTCCGGCGTCGGCTTGGTGAGGATGGGCGTCTCGATCTCGAGGTAGCCGAGCCCGCTCAGGTAGTTGCGCGTGACCTGCGCGAGGCGATGCCGCAGCATCAGCGCGTGCTGGAGCTCCGGCTTGCGGAGATCGAGCACCCGGTGCCGGAGGCGGAGCTCCTCGGCCGGCGGCTTCGCGTCCTTCCCCATCGCGACGGGAATCGCCGGCGTCTCCGCGGGGCCGACCACCTTCAGGGCCGTCGCGCGCACCTCGATCTCGCCCGTCGCCATCTCGGGGTTGTGCTGGTCATCGGGACGCGCATGCACGGTCCCCTCGATGAGCACCACGCTCTCGACCCCCACCGCCGCGGCGGCGGCGATCACGTCGGGGGCCGTCCAGTCGGGATTGAACGAGACCTGCACGATCCCCTCGCGGTCGCGGAGCGACACGAAGACGAGACCGCCGAGGTCACGCGACCGATGGACCCAGCCGCCAAGGGTGACGCGAGCGCCGACGTCGGCGCGGCGGAGCGCGCCGCCGAGGTGGGTGCGGAGCGTGGTGGCGAGGGCGGCGGCGGAGGGAGCGGTCACGTCGTGAGGTCCTGGCGCGCACGCGCCAGCGAGAGGAGGTGGAGGCCGAACAGGAGTCCGGTCGTGGCGCCGACCGCATCAGCGGTCCAGTCCCAGAGACTGGCCGATCGCCCCGGGATCAGCACCTGGTGCAGTTCGTCGACGAAGCCGAAGATCACCATCGCCGTGATCGCGTTGAGACGGATCCGCACCGACACCGGTGCCAGGAGCGCCCGCGCGACCAGGTACCCGAGGATCGCATACACCGTGAAGTGCGCGACCTTGTCGGAACCGGGCACCGATGAGATCGCCTCGGGCGGCGAGGGCCAGGACGTGAGCGCGAGGATGCAACACGCCCAGACGATCACGGGCCACCACCGCGGCGCCGGGGGCGCCGCGGCACTGCGCGGGTGACTCACGCAGCGACGCGCGGGTCCGAGGAAGGCTCGGACCGGGCGATCCCGGGGGCGAATCCAATGGTCATGACAGGGGGTAAATCTAACTGCCGTCAACACTTGGTGGTAGGCGACGGCGTTGACCCGCCCCCCCTCGGCCGGGTACTGTGCAAGATGCTGAACCTGCTCGACTTGTCGCCCGCCGAGGCGGAGCGCACCCTCCGCGAGTTCGCGACGACCCATGGCCACCAGGCCTACCGGGGCAGCCAGGTCGTGCCCCATCTGTGGCTGAAGCCGGTGGCGTCCTTCGCCGAGATGACGGACCTCCCGGTCGCCTTCCGCGACCTGCTCGCGCAGCACTTCACCCTGCCCCGCCTCGCGCTCGAGGCCCAGCAGGCCTCGAAGGACGGGACGCGCAAGTTCCTCTTCCGCATGGCCGACGGGCAGGCGATCGAGACGGTCGCGATCCCCGACGAGGACCGGATGACCTTCTGCATCTCGTCGCAGGCGGGGTGCGCGCTCCAGTGCGCGTTCTGCGCGACCGGCGCGATGGGGTTCGCCCGCAACCTCGACGTCCACGAGATCGCCGGGCAGGTGCGTGAACTCGCGCTCCTAGACCCGCCGGTACGCGCGACGAACATCGTCTTCATGGGGATGGGCGAGCCGCTGATGAACTGGAAGGCGGTCGACCGCGTGCTCACCATCCTCAACGATGCGAAGGGCTTCGGGATCGGGGCGCGGCACGTCACGGTCTCGACCGTCGGGTGGCTCCCCGGCATCGTCGAACTCGGCAAGCGGAAGGAGCAGTTCCGCCTCGCGCTGTCGATCCATGCCCCGAGCGACGCGCTGCGGCAGCAGCTCATGCCGGTGAACACGAAGTTCCCGCTCGCCGAGGTGATCGACGCGGCCGCCGAGTTCGACCGGCGCGTGACGTTCGAGTACGTGATGCTCGGCGGGGTGAACGATGCACCGACCCACGCCGACCAGCTCGCGGCGCTCGCGCGTCGGTGCAAGGCCTTCGTGAACCTCATCCCGCTGCATCCCGGCGGGTCGATGGGCTTCACCCCCACGAGCCCCGAGGCGATCGCCAAGTTCGCGCGGCGGATCCGCAACGCCGGCGTCGAGGTCGCGATCCGCAAGAGCCGCGGCATCGACATCGCCGCGGCCTGCGGCCAGCTACGGGTCGAGCGGCTGCGGCGGGGGGCGCCAGCGGGTGCCCAGCACGATCGTCAGGTCGACGTAGCGTGAGCTGTCGGGGCGCGCCTCCTGGCGCGCCGCACCGAGCGCCCGGACGGCAAGCGCACCCCACTCCGCATTGCCCGTCCGCACGAGCACGAGCGAGCTGTCGAGCCGCGTGTCCCAGTTCCCGGTCGAGACCACGTCGAAGCCGGCATCGCGCAACGCCGCGGTCCCCCGTCGCGCGAGGCCGCGCTGGCCGGTGCCGTTGAGCACCTCCACCCGGATGCGCACATCGGCCGGCACGACGCGCTTCACCCGCTCGACACGTTCCGCCGCCTCCGAGCGTGCAGTCCCGGTGGGCGCCTCCTCCCGCGACCACCACCACGCGCCGATCCCGGCGAGCACCAGCGCGAGGAGGATCCAGCGACCGGGCTTTCTCACCGCACCGAGTTCCAGAGCCCGACGGCCTCGGGGAAGAGCGCCTTCCCTTCGCGCAGCGTCCACTCGAGCCGCATCCGGACGACCTGCCGGAAGACGCCATCGAAATCATGTGGCAGGTGCTCGGCGAGGAAGGCGCGGTCGGCCTTCATGAAGCCGCGGCCGGGCTCGAGAAAGTCGGCCATGTAGAGGGCCCGACCCGTGCGATCCCAGCCGGCGAAGCCGACGGTATGCCACCGGACGGCATCGAGCACGCTCCGGCGCGACTCGCCGAGTGCGATGAGGTGGTTCGCCGCGGCGGGACCGTGCAGCACGTCGAGCGGCAGGTCGTGTCCCGCGGCGAGGCGCCGCAGCTCCGCCTCCGGCGCATCGCGCAGCGCATCGTGGAAGCGCCCGACATCGTGCCAGGCCTCCGCCTCGGCGGCGTCGAGGCGGAGCTTCGTGGCCCAGTGATCGAGCAGCGCCGTGACGCGCCCGATGTGCGCGCGGCGCTTCTCGCCGACCTGGGCCCAGTCGGGCATGTCGAGAGGGCGCTCGGTCATCGCGCGTTCGTGATCCGACGGGTGAGTTCGGAAAGCTCGCTCGCGACCTGCTTGAGGCTCGTCGTCGCCTCCTCCATCTCGCGCAACGCGGCCGCCTGGTCCCCCGCCGCCGCGGCCACCGCCTCGGCGCCCGCGCGATTGCGTCCCGCGATGTCCACTACGCGCCCCATGCGCTCGCGCAGGCGGGCGACCTCGGTCCCCTGGTCGTCAGCGGAGATCGCGATGCGCGCCGCCTGCTGCGCCGCCCCGCCCGTCGCGCTCACGATGCTGCCGAGTGCCTCGCGTGCGCCGCCGGAGAGGGTCTCGGCGTCCTGCATCAGCGCCTCGCCCCGTCCCATCAGCGAGGCCGCATCGCGCACGCGCTGCTCGAAGTCGCGCAACACGCCCTGCGCCTCGTCGGCGGCGCGCCCGCTCTCCTCCGCGAGCTTGCGCACCTCGTCGGCGACGACGGCGAAACCGCGTCCCTCGTGCCCCGCCCGCGCCGCCTCGATCGCCGCGTTGAGCGCGAGGAGGTTCGTCTGCACCGCCAGCTCGCGGATCACGGCGATGAAGCCCGTCACTTGCGTCGTGGTCTGCGTGAGCGCCCGCATGCGGTCCGCCCCTTCCGCGACCACCCGCTGGGCGCCGACGAGACGCTCCATCGCGGTGTGCACCGTGCCGCGATTCTCCGTCGCGATGGCGCTCGCCTTGCGCGTGGATTCGTGCGCCTCGCGCGCGTCCTGCGCGGTCGCGCGGGCGCGCGCATCGAGGCCCTGCGTGGACTCGATGCCGCGCGCGAGCTGCTCCGACTCCTCGACCACGGCGCGCCCGATCTCCCCGGCCGTACGCGCCACGGCTTCCCCGCCCCCGCGCAGCGTGCGCGCCGAGGTGGTGAGGGTGGCCAGTTCGCGCGAGAGGCGGTCGACCGTCTCGAGCAGCGGTTTGCGGAGGTCGAGGATGTGGATCGTCGTCGCGAGCTGGTTCGCGACGCGACGGATGAGCACCGACTCCTTGGCGCCATACGATCCGCGCTTGTGGGTGTCGAGCTCCATCAGGCCGATGGTGTGGTCGCCGAACCGGAGCGGGACCACCGCGCGCGACGCGGCACTGGGGAGCGGCCGTTCGACGCGCGGATCCTTGTCGGCGTCCACGAGGATCACCGGACGCCCGGTGTCGATCGCCTCGCGCCGCAGTTGCTCGCCGTCGCGCGGCGGGGGTTCGGGCGGCCGGAGGAGTCCCGTGCTCGACCGGTAGATCAACGTCAGGCGATCGCGTTCGACGCGCAGGATGCGCATCTCGGTCCACTCGAGCAGCCGGTTCGCGAGGTTCTCGAGCCGCTTGATCGCGTCGCCGAGGTCGGCGTCCGTGGCGACCGCGATCTCCATCGCGAGGACCGTGTTGAGCTCCTCCGCCGCGATGCTCTCCTCGAGGATCCGCTTGAGGAGGAGGCCCGCGAACGCCAGGACCACGAGCACGACGCCGGCGCCCGTCCAGCCGAGGAACCCGAGCGCGAGCAGGAGCGCGCTGAGCCCCATCGCCCCGGTGCCGAGGCCGATCACCTCGTAGCGGAGGATGAGCGAGAACTCCTCGTCCGAGAGCTTCCCGCGGATGGAGAGCGTGAAGTAGTAGAGCGCCTTCGAGATGAGGAAGTGGACGAGCACGAACACCGCGACCGCGGGAACGCTCTGGCCGTCGAGGACCGAGTTGTCGGCGCCGAGCGGCCCGCGCGCGAGCGCATACCAGCCGAAGGCGGCGAAGAGCGCGGTGACCTCGCGCGCCGCGTTCTGCCACGCGGCGCTGGTGTTGCGCCGGAGCCAGGTGCGGTCCGCGGCGAAGATGCCCATCGCGAGCCCAAGCGCCGTCGGCACCACGCCGACGATGAGCGCCCCCCCCACCGCGAGGGGCGCGATGAGGTGGATCGCCGCGTACTTCGTGACCGCGAGCTGGTCACGGCGCAGGAAGGCGGTGACCGCGGTGATCGACGCGATCCAGGCCAGCCGGTCGAGCCACCCCGGGAAGAGCACGACCCCGGCCACCAGCAGCAGCGCGCCGATGGTCGACAGCGCGAGCCGGTAGAGGGTCAGGACGAAGTTCACGCGGGGATCCGGTCGAGGGCGGCCCGCAGGTCGCGCACGAGGGTGAGCGCCGCGTCGACGCCATGTTGGTCGGCCGCTTGCACGAGCGCACTGCCGACGACGACACCATCGGCAAGCGCGCCGACCTGTTCGGCCTGTTCCGGCGTGGAGATGCCGAAGCCGACGCAGATGGGGAGGTCACAGACGGCGCGGAGGTCCGCGAGGCTCCGCGGCAGGTCCGCCGCGACCTTCGGCTGCACCCCCGTCACGCCCATGCGGCTGATGAGGTAGACGAAGCCGCGCCCATGCTTCACGATCTCGGCCATCCGTTCACGCGGCGTGGTCGGGGCGACGAGGCGCACGAACTCGAGGGGCCCCGCGCCGAGCCACGCCTCGCGCGCCGGATCCGCCCCCACGGGAAGGTCGGTCACGAGCACGCCCTGCACGCCCGACGCCGCGGCTCGCGTGAGTACCTCCGGCCCCGCGGCGAGCAAGGGGTTCAAGTAGCTGAAGAGCACCACCGGCACCGCAGGCCGGGCCTCGGCGACGAGCGCGAGCGCCCCCTCGAGCGTCATCCCCCGCTCGAGCGCCTGCTGCGAACTCCCCTGGATGACCGGCCCGTCCGCGAGCGGGTCGGAGAACGGGACGCCGACCTCTAGGACATCGCAGCCGGCCGCCGGCAGCTCCCGCAGAAGTCGGAGCGAGGCCGCGCGGTCCGGGTGGCCGGCCGTGACGTAGCAGACGAGGGCACGGCGATGCGCCGCGCGCAGCGTCGCGAGATGACCCGAGAGCGAGCGACTCAGAGGAAGTAGTCCCCGACGCGCACCCCGTACCGTTCGGGGTCGCCCGTCTTGATGATGGTCCGACGGAAGTTCCCCGACTCGTCGCGCTCGGCGAGGTCGACGAGCGCGCCCGGGTGTTGGACGTTGCCGAGCGCGTCGCTGACGATGCGCACGATGGGGCGCGAGATCATGTCCTGGAGCGGGTTCGCCCCATGCACGATCGCGAGTTCGAAGGTGTCGAGCACGACGAACGTGCCCACCGGGTAGATGCCGAGCAGTGCGACGAAGGCCTTGACCACCACCGGATCCATGCCGCGGCGCGGGTTGTCGCGCATCTCCCGCAGCACCTCGGCCGGGTCGAGCGCCTCCGACATGTAGATGCGGCGCGTCGTCGCCGCGTCGAACCCGTCGGCGACCGCGACGATCTTGCTGTAGAACGTCATCTCCTGCATCCGCAGCGACCGCGGGTAGCCGGTGAGATCGCGCTTCATGTGATGCTGGTACGCGACGAGCATCGACCGGTACGGGAACTCCGACTGCTCCCGGAGCTGGAAGAGCGCGAGCACGCCCAGCCACGGGTGCGCGGCGACCAGCCGCCACTCGTCGTCGTTCAGCATCTCCGGCTTCCGGATGATGTCGATGGGCACGCGCGACTTGCCGATGTCGTGGAAGAGCCCGGCGAAGCCGAGGTCGTACAGCTGCAGGCGGGAGAGCCCGAGACGGCGGCCAAGCGCGACGGAGAAGATGCAGACGTTGACGCAGTGCGTGAACGTGTAGTCGTCGTAGTCGCGGATCGTCGTCAACCCGATCAGCGACGTCTCCTCGGCGAGGATCTGGTCGACGATGCCCTGCACCACGCGCTTGATCTTCTTGATGTTCGGGCTCGCGCCCATGCGCACCGAGTTGATCACTTCCTTCGTGGTGCTGACCGACTGCTGGTAGGTCCGCTTGGCGCGTTCCTTGGTCTCGACGGCGTCCGCCGGATCGTCGGCGGCCTCGATGGGCGGCGTGACCTCGAAGACGCCGACGTTGGTGTCGGCGAGCCGCTTGAGGAGCGCATCGAAACGCTCGGCCGGCCCGCGCCCCTGCGGGTTCGCGAGGAACGACAGGAGGATCGTCCAGTCGCGGACCGCGGGCTTCTCGTGGAACCGGATGAGGCCCACGCCCGCGTCGCGGCAGCGGCCGAGGATGTACGAGAAGCTCGTGTAGTTGTCGAGGTCGAGCTTCATGCGGGTCGAATTCAGGAAGATGAACTCCCCCGCGAGCCGGAACTCGCACTCGCCGTCGCCCGCGATGAGGTCACCCGACAGCCCCGCGAGGTCGTCGAGCGCCTTCTGTACGACGGCGTTCTCGACCGGATACAGCTTGAGGTTGCGGAGCGCGACGTAGAGACCGAGGATCCAGCTGCGCCCGATCGTCCGCACGGTCCCCTCACCCAGGCCGGCGCCCGTCGGCATGGTGCCGGTGCGCGCGACCGACGCGCGCCCGCCCGGCGGCGTGCCCTTGGGGTCGCTCATGCGGCACCGCCCTTGAGCGCCCGCGAGACCGCGCTCTTCACGATGACCTCCTTCTCCCCGACCGCCTTCTCGAGCACCGCGCGTGAGGCGGCGGAGCCGATGCGCCCGAGCGCGAGCGCCGCGCAGGCGCGCAGTTCCGGGTCCTCCTTGCGCGCGAAGAGCCCGCCTTTCGCGTTCAGCAATCCATCGAGGAACGTGATCCCGCCGTCGCCGCAGATCGTGCCGTACAGCTCGAAGAGCGCGATGCGTTCGGTGCGGTCGGCGTCCTTGACGCCCTTCCCCTTCACGAGCGCGTCGACCTTCGCCAGCGCCGGCCGGTGCGTGCGTGCCATGAGGGCGCGGATCGTCGCGATGCGGATGTCACGATCCTCGTCGTTCAGCGCGGTTTCGAGCGCCGAGAGCGCACCCGGCGTGCCGATCTCGGTCAGGGCGGTCACCGCGGCGGCGCGAAGGGGGCGTTCGGCGCCGCTCCCGAGCACCTCGCCGAGCGAGGGCACCGCGGCCGCCGTGCGCATCGCCCCGGCGCGGCGGATGGCCTCGCGCGCGACCGCCGGCTTGGCGTCCTTCACCAAGCGCACGAGTTCGCCTGTGTTGGACTGCGCCAGTCGCTCCGCCGAGGCCTCGAGCAGCGGCCGCAGCCCCACGTTCTGCGTGCGATCGATGGAGTCGAGCACCACCGCGAGCGCGGTCGGCTTGAGCTGCCCGAAGAGTTGTGCGAGGTCGTCCTTCGGCGGCAGAGTCGCCGATTCCTCCAGCGCCTGCAGCATCTGCGCGAGCGCATCGGGATGGCTGAGCCGGTCGGCGAGCCGCCCGAAGCGATCCTTGTCCTGCGGCGTGAGCTCGCGTGCGCGCTGCATCGTCGCGCCGACCTCGCGCAGCAGGAAGGCGACGCTCGAGAACTGGCCAGCCGAGAGCAGGTGCAGCACGAGGGCCTCGAGGTCGTTCGCGACCTCGGTGCGCACGAGCGGGTCGACCTGCAGCTCGAAGATGTCCAGCAACGCGCAGAGGACGAGACGGCGGAGGTCCAGATCGTACTCGCGCGTCGTCTCCTGCCGGAGGTACTCGATCTCGTTCGCATCGAGGAAGTAGAGCGTCGAGTCGAAGTCCTCCATGCGCACCACGCCCGACTGGCGCGATGGCGCGGCCCCGCCCTCCTGCGTCTGCTCCTGCGACTGCTCGTCCCTGGCCTCATCGATCGCGTTGCTGAGCGGTTCATGCGACCGCCCGAGCGGCGCGGGCCACTTGCCGGGCTCGGCGGCCGGGTCCATCGGCGCGGAAGGGTCGTTGAGCTCGACGTAGCGATAGCGCATGCACGTGAAGTCCTGCTCCCACAGCATCGTGAGCAGGTCATCCTCGGCCGCGGTCGCGCGGCGCACGCGCGGGAGCAGCGCCATGAACTTCTCGAGCTCGGACTCCTCGAATCCCGTCGTCCAGGTGAACTCGCGCAGGCCGTCCTTGAAGAGGAGCCACGGGATCGAGTCACCGCTCTTCTCCGGCGACGCGTGCACGACGACCCCGCTCCACGTGAACTGCGTCTCGGTCACGGTGATCGTCAGCGTGTCGGTCTGCTCCCAGAGCGGGCCGAACGACCGCTTCACGTTCTCGAGCGCCTTCAGGTAGGTCGGGTTATTGTGCATGTACAGCTGATGCGCCCGCACACCCTTGTCGAGGAGCTTGAACATGTCCTCGACGATGGAAGGCGCGAACGGCGGCGCTTCCTTCTCCGTGTCGGGCGCGAGCGGGGTGCTCACGGCGTGCCCCGGACCTCGAGCATCGGCGCGACCTGCGCGACATCCTTGTCCCCACGGCCGCTGACGCAGAGCAGCACCGGCTCGTCGGCGGCCCAGCGGCCCCGCTGGGCCGCCATCCAGGCGATGGCATGCGAGGTCTCGAGCGCCGGGATGATCCCTTCCAGTCGGCTCATTAGCTCGAACCCGCCAAGCGCCTCGTCGTCAGTGACCGCGACGTAGGTCGCGCGCCCCGAGTCCTTGAGGTACGCATGCTCCGGCCCGACGCCGGGATAGTCGAGGCCGGCGGAGATCGAGTGCGCCGGGTGCACCTGCCCGTTCGCGTCCTGCAGCAGGTAACTCAGGGTCCCGTGCAACACGCCGGGCACACCCAAGCTGAGCGACGCCGAGTGACGGCCGGTCTCGATGCCCTCGCCCGCGGCCTCAACGCCGATCAGCTCCACTCCCGCATCCCCGGTGAACGCGTGGAAGATGCCCATCGCGTTCGAGCCGCCGCCCACGCACGCGATCACGCTGCGCGGAAGACGGCCGGCACGCTCGAGCATCTGGGCCCGCGCCTCGCGCCCGATGATCGCCTGGAAGTCGCGCACCATGCGCGGATACGGCGACGGACCGACCACGCTGCCGATGATGTAGTGCGAGTCGGTGCAGGTGCTGACCCAGTCGCGGATCGCCTCGCTCGTCGCGTCCTTCAGCGTGCGCGTTCCCGCCGTCACCGGGACCACCGTCGCCCCCATCAGGCGCATGCGGAAGACGTTGAGCTGCTGGCGGCGCATGTCCTCCTCACCCATGTACACGACACAGGTGAGCCCGAGGCGTGCGCAGACCGTCGCCGTGGCGACGCCGTGCTGCCCCGCGCCGGTCTCGGCGATGATCCGCTGCTTCCCCATCCGCTTGGCGAGCAGCGCCTGCGCGAGCGCATTGTTGATCTTGTGCGCGCCCGTGTGGTTGAGGTCCTCGCGCTTGAGCCACACGGGTGCACCGATGTGCGCCGACAGCCGCGGCGCCTCGGTGAGTGCGGAGGGGCGGCCCACGTACGTCGAGAGGAGATGGTCCAGCTCCGCCTGGAAGGCAGGGTCCGCGAGCGCCGAAGCGAGCGCCGCCTCGAGCTCGTCGAGCGCGGGGATCAGCGTCTCGGGCACGTAGCGCCCGCCGAATGCTCCGAACCGATCGGTCGTGGCCGAACTCATCACACCTCGCGCAGGCGCGCCGCTTGGGCGAACGCCCGCATCAGCCCATGGTCCTTGATGCCCGGCGACACCTCGACGCCGGAACTGACATCCACTGCCGCGGGTGCGAGCGTCCGCACCGCCTCCCTCACGTTCTCCGGCCGCAGGCCGCCGGCCAGCATCACCATCGTCCGGTCGCGGAGTGCCGCCACGGCCGGGACCGACGCGGCCCAATCGAAGGCCACCCCTGTGCCGCCTGAACGCCCGCCGACCGCCGTATCGAGCACCACCCCATCGACCGCCGCGAGCACCTCCGGATCGACCCGCTCGACGGTCGCGCCCGACACGCGCATGACGACCCAGATCGCTCCCGCATACCGTTCTCGCAACGTTAGAACGCTGTCTGGCGTTCCGCCACCGTGCAATTGTAGCACATGGAGCTGGACCGCGTCCGCGATCCGCAACACCTCGTCGACCTCGCGCAAGACGAAGACGCCGACCCGCTGCACCGCACTCCCCTCGAGGCCGGCGAACATCGTGCGCGCGCGCGGAGCGTCGAGCAGCCGCGGACCGTGCGCGAAGATCGCCCCGGCAAACCGCGCGTCGAGCTCGGCCGCGATCGCGGCATCCTCGGCCCGGGTGAGGCCGCAGAACTTGAGGTCAGGCGCGTGCACGGCGCTCGACGCCCGAGAGCGCACGGACCGCGGCGGCGCCGTCCTCCGCGGCCGAGAGCACCGACCCGACGAGCACGGCGTCCGCCCCCGCCGCCGCGGCCCGTTCCACCCCGACGACGCTCGTCACCCCGCTCTCGTAGACCGCCACCCGGTCCGGAGGCACGAGGGGCAGGAGCCGGATCCCCGTCGCCTCGTCGATCCTCAGCGTCTCGAGATCCCGGTTGTTCACGCCGACGATCGCACCCGGCACCGAGAGCGCCACGAGCAGTTCCGCCTCGGTGCGCACCTCGACGAGACACTCGAGCCGGCGCGCATGTGCGACGGCGGCCAACGCACGGAGCCGCTCCGCCGGCAGCGCGCGCGCGATCAGCAGCACCGCCGACGCGCCGGCCGCGCGCGCCTCGAGGAGCTGGACCTCGTGGGTAATGAAGTCCTTCCGGAGCAGTGGCAGCGCGACCGCGGCGCGCACGGCCTCGAGGTCCTCGAGCGAGCCACCGAAGCGCGTGGGCTCGGTGAGCACCGAGAGCGCGGCGGCTCCGCCGGCGGCATACGCCGTGGCCCGCGCCGGGGCATCGATCGCGTCGTTGATCACGCCCTTGCTCGGGGAGCGCCGTTTGAGTTCGGCGATCACCCGGACGCGAGGGCCGCGCAACGCCTGCGCGAACGCGGGCGGGACCGGCATCGCATCTGCCCTCGCCTCGAGCCCACGGATCCGGTCGCGGTCGGCCGCCACCTGTCGGGCCCGCGTCTCCGAACTCGCAGTGAGTTCGCCGAGGGGACCGGCCGGTGGGACCCATTGAGGGGTGGCTTGTGCTTCGGGCAATGTTCGGATACCGTTACTTCGGGTACTGTTCGGGAGTCTAACGCACGATGGCCACCGTTGGCCACGCCGTCCTCATCCCCATCCGCAGGGACCGCCGAGATGCCGCTCACCAAGCGCCAGCGCCAGATCCTGGACTTCCTCACCAGCTACGCCGGTGAGCACGGATATGCTCCGAGCTTCGAGGAGATCGCTGAACAGTTCAACTATAACTCACTCGCCACGGTGCACGAGCACCTGTCGAACCTCGAGCGGAAGGGCTACATCAAGCGCTCGTACAACGAGAGCCGCGCGATCGAGATCCTCCCGTCGGACATCTTCCCGAAGGCGATCGAGCTCCAGGTAATGGGCGCTGTCGCGGCCGGTGTCCCGATCGAGGCCTTCGAGACCCACGAGACGATCGCCGTTCCCGACGATTTCGTGCGGCGTGCTGGCAACCACTACGTGCTCAAGGTCCGCGGGAACTCGATGATCGAGGACCAGATCTCCGACGGCGACTACGTCGTCGTGCACGATCGGCCGTCGGCGGACAACGGGGAGATGGTGATCGCGATGGTCGAGGACGCGGGCGCGACCGTGAAGCGGTACTACCGGGAGCGGGACGGGCGCATCCGGCTCCAGCCGGCGAACGCGACCATGACGCCGATCTACGTGCACGAGAGCCAGGTGCGCGTGCAGGGGATCGTGGTCGGGGTGATGCGGAGGTACTAGGGCGGAGTGGAGACAGAAGACGAAAGAAGGCCGTCGCCACGACTCATCGGTGCGTCGCGGTGGCGGCCCGCAGTCGGCCGAGCGCGTCCCACCCCTTGCCCGCGCCGAGCGCCGCGCGGGCCGCGTGGAGTCCGGCCTCGATCGATGAGGCCAGGCCCGCGACGTAGATCGCCGCAGCCGCATTCAGCAGCACCGCCGCCTCCGCCCCCGGAGGCCCCTTCCCCATGAGCACGCGCTCGATCACCAGCGCATTCTGCGCCGGCTCTCCGCCGACGAGATCGGAAGCATCGACGTCGCGGAACCCCAGCGCGGCGGGATCGATGCTCCACCTGGCGATGCGGCCCTCCTTCAGCTCCAGGACCGTGGTCGGACCGAGCGGCGAGATCTCGTCCATCCCTGGCGCCCCGTGCACCACGAGCGAGTGCGCGGTCCCGAGCTCGCTCAGCGCCCCGGCGATCAGCTCGAGCCGCGCGGGATCCGCGACTCCGACGACCTGACGCCCCGCCCCGGCGGGGTTCGCCAACGGACCCACCAGGTTCATGACCGTCTGGATCGCGAGTTCCCGGCGGACCGGACCGACGTGACGCATCGCCGGGTGCATGGTCGGCGCGAACATGAAGACGATGCCGGCGTCGTCGAGCACCCGCCGCATCCTCTCCACCGGCACGTCGATCGCGACGCCCAGCGCCTCGAGCACGTCGGCGCTCCCGGACCGGGAGGTGAAGGAGCGGTTGCCGTGCTTCGCGATCCGGACGCCGGCGCCGGCCGCCAGGAGGGCCGCCGCAGTGGAGATGTTGAACGTGGTGACCGTGCCACCACCGGTACCGCAGGTGTCGACCAGGGAGTCGGGCGTCGGGACATCCAGTCGCGTCATCGCTTCGCGCAGCGCGCGGGCGGCCCCGGCGACCTCGCTTGAGGTCTCGCCGCGCACGCGGAGCCCCATCAGCAGCGCCGCCATCTGCGCCGGGCTCGCCTCGCCGGACATGACGACCCGGAACACCGCCGCTGCCCCTTCCCCGTCCAGCCTCTCCCCCGCGGCCAGCGTCCGGAGGACCGCCTGGATGACGCTACCGCTCACGGATGGAGCCGTGAAGCCGGTCCGGGAGCCGCGCCTCGCTCGCGATGAGCGAGATGACGAGGCCGAGCATGCGCACGCGCTCGACGTCCTCCTCGACGAACAGGCCCTGCTGGGCCCGATTGGTCAGGTTGACCACGCCGACGAGCTCATCGTGGAGCACGAGCGGGAACGAGATGAACGACCCGGTGGTCAGATAGTCGTCGCCGAGGAGCGGCTGCTGCTTCGCATCGACGGCGTCGACCACGAGCATCGGCTCGCGGCGCTCGGCGACACGACCGGCGACCCCATGTCCGATGGCGACCACCTTGCCGATCTGCACGTGCGGCGCGAGGCCTCGCGCCGCGGCGAGGTAGATCGTCCCCGGCTCCTTCCCGACGAGGAAGAGCGAGCACCGGAGCGACTGCATGTCGTCGCCCACCAACGCGAGGAGTCCTTCCGAGAGCCGGTGCGGGTCCTTCGTCTCGGCGGCGAGGGTCATGACCCGGTCGAGCAGGTAGAGCGTCCGCGTGCGCGACCGCAGCGCCTCGCTGCGCCGATGGAGCTCGATGTGCGCCTGCTCGAGCTGGCCGACCGAGGCGGTCAGCTGGTGCTCGAGGGCCGCGAGCTTGCGCAACGTCCGGCGCGACTCCTCCGCCCGACGCGCCTCCTCGCGCTCGCGGGCGACGGCCTCCGCCGGATCGACCACCGGCTGCGAGGCGGTGAGCCGCGCGTGCGCGACCTGGCGTTCCAGCTCCGAGAGCCGCGTGAGGTACTCGCCGTGGACGCGCTGGGTGACCTCCTCGAGGGTCTTCCGGGCCTCGTCGCGCACCTCGCGGTCGTGGAAGCGCGCGAGGGCGAGCTCGAAGAGTCCGGCGAGCGGCGCCACGCGTTCGACGGCCCGCGTGCCGAAGACCCGCTTGGGCTCGACCAGCGAGAGCACGGCGACGAGCTGCCCATCGACCTTGATTCCCCGGAGGGCCACCGTCGCCCCTTCGTCGGCGGCCCCGAGCTTGAAGAGTCGCGCGTACGCCGGCGGCTCCTCGCCGACATCGCCGAAGGTGCCGCCGTCCTGCACGGTGCGCAGGACCTGCCGCGGCAGCTGCTCGAGCGAGGTCTCGAGGGGGGCCCGTTCCACGCGTCCATCGCGGACCGCGAGCCGCTCGCGGACGAGTCCCTGGCGCGGATCGAACCGGAGCAGCGCGACCTGCGCGTCCCGGTCGTTCTCGGCGACCGCGCCGGCGAGTGAGACGAGGGCGGCGTCGAGGTCGGTGGCGCTGCCGAGGGCTTGGGCGAGCGAAGGGAGCGTGCGCGCAGTCATGGACGGGGAAAGCTCCCCCACGCGACCCACAAAGTCAATCGAAGCGCGAGCGCACGTCCGCTGCACCGATGTGCGGTCCGCGTTGCTTGAATCGACCCGTCTCGCGCGGTAGGTTTCCCGCGATGGCGGAGCGCACCCTCCAACTGGTCTTGCACTACGACGGCACCGAGTTCGCCGGCTGGCAGGTCCAACCCGGACGGCGCACCGTGCAAGGGGTCCTTGAGGCCACGTTGTCCGGCATGGCCGGGGCCCCTGTGCGCGTGACCGGGGCGGGCCGGACGGACGCGGGGGTGCATGCGCGAGGACAGGTCGCCGGGATCACCGTCGCCGAGCACTGGACGGCGGAGAAGATGCGGCGAGTCCTCAATGAGAAGCTCCCGGAGGATCTGTGGGTCGCGGCGGCCAGCGAGATGCGGCCGCGGTTCCACGCGCGTTTCAGTGCGACCGCTCGCCGCTACAGTTACGCGGTGGGGCTCGACGAGGGAGCTGCGTCGCCGTTCCGGCGGCGGTGGACGCTCCCTTGGACCCGGGCCCTCGACCGCGAGGTGCTCGATTGGTGCGCGACGCGGTTGGTGGGGATGCACACGTTCCGGGGCTTCGCCGTGCGCGGCACCGCGCCGACGGACGACGATCACAGGTGCGACGTGCATCTCGCCCGGTGGCGCCCGGCAGCAGCGGGGCTCCCGGAAGGGCTGGTGTTCGACATCAAGGCCAATCGGTTCCTGCACCACATGGTGCGTTTCCTGGTGGGCACGATGCTCGAGGTGGCGAGTGGCAAGCGGCCGAAGGAGGACTTCACCGCGCTGCTCTCCGCCGACCGGAATGACGAGGTGTCGCCCCCCGCGCCGTCGGTGGGGCTCTGCCTCGAGGAGGTCACCTATCCCGCCGACCTGTACCTGACGCCTTGATGCGCCTCTATCTCGCCACCGTCGCCGCCGAAGAGATCCGCTGGGCCACCGCGGCCGGGCTGCTCGACGGTGTGGTCGCGACGCCCGCGGTGCTCGCGGCCGAGTTGCCGCACGCGGATCCCCGCGAGCTCCTCGCCGAGTTGGCCGAGCGCACCACCCTGCCGATCTTCGCGTCGGTCCCGTCGCTCGACGCGGCCGAGATCGTGCGCGGCGGGAAGACGCTGGCGAAGCTCTCGGAGCACCTCATCGTCGCGGTGCCGCTGGTGGAGGATGCCCTCCCGGCCATGCGCCGGCTCGCCGCCGAGGGCGTCCGGGTGGCGGCGACGCTCGTCCACTCCGTCGCTCAGGGACTGCTCGCCGCCAAGGCGGGGGCGTCGCACGTCGTGGTGCCCGTCGACGCGCTCGAGGCCGTCGGGCATCCGCCGGAATCGGTGATCCGTGCGCTGCGCGAGGCGATCGAGCGTTCGCGGCTGGAGTGCGACGTTGTGGCGGCCGGCGCGCCGAGCGCGACGCGCTTCGCCGAGCTCGCGACGGCCGGCGCGGACGCGGCGGTGGTCACGCCGGCCGCGCTGCACGGCTTCCTGCAGCATCCGCTCACCGATCGCGGGCTCGATCGGTTCCTCGGCGACATCAGCCGGCGCGCCAAGCCGCGCCGCACCAAGTGAGCCGACGCATGTCCCGCCTCGTGCGCCATCTCGGTCCCGTTCTCTTCCTCGCGCTCGCCGCCTGCGAGGGCGCGAATCCGAGCCTGTCCGACGCGCAGACCACCAAGCGGCCCCCGGCCGGCGCGCCGAGCACGCAGTTGCCCGCGCCGGACCCCTCGCCGCAGGCGATCGCGGGATCCCGCCGGACGGCGATCACCGAGGCGGTGGCGCGGGTCTCGCCCGCCGTCGTCACGGTGCAGACCGAGCGCCTGCAGCGCACCTCCGCCTCACCGTTCGACCTGTTCTTCGGCTCGCGCTCCGGTCAGGAGGTCGCCTCAGGCATCGGGTCCGGCTTCATCGTGCGGGCGGACGGCGTGATCGTCACGAACGCGCACGTGATCAGCGGCGCGAGCCGCGTGCAGGTCGCGCTGCGCGACGGTACCACCTACCCGGCGACGGTCATCGGCGAGGACGAACTCAACGACCTCGCCGTGCTGAAGATCGACGCGGCGGACCTCCCCACGGCGCCACTGGGGACCTCGCGCGGCCTGCTCATCGGCGAATGGGTCATCGCGATCGGCAACCCCTACGGCTTCCTGCTCGGCAACTCGGAGCCGAGCGTAACGGCGGGTGTGGTGAGCGGAGTGGGACGCAACCTCACGGGCCGCGGTGACGGACCGGGCGTCTATGTGGACATGATCCAGACCGACGCCTCGATCAACCCCGGCAACTCGGGTGGGCCGCTCATCGCAGCGACCGGCGAGGTGGTGGGCGTGAACTCGTCGATCTACACGCCGAGCGGCGGTTCGATCGGGCTCGGGTTCGCGATCCCGATCGATCGCGCGCGTCGCGTGGCGGAGGACCTGCTCGCGCACGGCAGTGTCCGCCGTCCGTGGATCGGCGTAAAGGTCGTGCAGACCGGCGCGAGCGCCGGCCGCGGGTCGCTCACCGCCGGCGCGACCATCGAGCGCATCGTGCCGGGCAGCCCGGCCGCCGAGGCCGGGCTGCGCGAAGGGGACGTGATCATCCGCTCGCGGGACCGCACCATCCGCAACCCGTACGACTGGGAGGCCGAGCTGCTCGAGCTCCGCGTGGGGGACACGGCGCCGCTCCAGGTGCGGCGCGGGAGCCGCGAGCAGTCGGTGAGCGTACGCGTGAAGGACCTGCCGGAGGTCGGCGCGGAGAAGGTCGCGGTCCTCCGCGAGCTCGAACTCGTCTCCCTCACGGCGGCGATCCGTGCGGAGCGCGGCGTACGGAGCGCGCAGGGCGCCGTGGTCTACCAGGTCACCGAGCGTGTGCAGCAGGCGCTCGGCCTGCAGCCGGGCGACGTCATCATCCAGATCAACCGCACACCGGTCACCGACGCGCAGCAGGCCGCGCGGGTGCTCGAGTACTACAGCGGGCGCGGTCCCATCCGCATGTTCTTCGAGCGTGCGGGCACCGTCTACTCCACTGACTTCCGCATCTCATGACGCACGCGCAGTACAAGTCCCCGCTCGCCGAACGCTACGCCTCCAAGGCGATGCTCGAACTGTGGAGCGCGCAGACCCGGCACGGGCTCTGGCGCCGGCTCTGGCTCGCGCTCGCGGAGCACGAGCAGGCGCTCGGCATCGACATCCCCGCGGCGGCGATTGGGGAGATGCGCGCGCACCTCGACGACATCGATTTCGCCGTCGTTGCCGGGTACGAGAAGCGCTTCCGGCACGACGTGATGGCGCACGTGCACGCCTTCGGCGATGTCGCCCCCGCGGCGAAGGGCGTCATCCATCTGGGCGCCACGAGCTGTTACGTGACCGACAACGGGGACCTCATCCAGATGCGGCGCGGCCTCGAGCTCCTGCGGGGCCGGGTGATCGCGCTGGTCCGGAGCCTCTCGGCGTTCGCGCGCGACTGGCGCGCCGAACCGACGCTCGGCTACACGCACCTGCAATCGGCGCAGCTCACCACGGTGGGCAAGCGCGCGACGCTGTGGCTGCAGGACCTCGTCCTCGACCTCGCCGATCTGGACCATCGCATCGCGACGCTGCCGATGCGCGGCGTGAAGGGCACGACGGGGACCCAGGCGAGCTTCCTCGAGCTCTTCGGCGGTGACCATGCGAAGGTCCGCGAGCTCGACCGCCGCGTCTGCCACGCCATGGGGTTCCCCGGCTCCATCCCGGTGAGCGGCCAGACGTATTCGCGCAAGATCGACGCGCACGTGCTCGACGTGGTCGCCGGGATCGCGACGAGCGCGGCGAAGTTCGCGAGTGACCTGCGGATGCTCCAGAGCTTCGGCGAGATCGAGGAGCCCTTCGAGAAGGATCAGATCGGCTCGTCGGCGATGGCATACAAGCGCAATCCGATGCGGTCGGAACGGATCAACAGCCTCGCGCGGTTCGTCCAGCAGGTCGCCGGCACGGCCAACCAGACGCACGCGGTACAGTACTTCGAGCGCACGCTCGACGATTCGGCGATCCGCCGGCTCGTGATCCCCGAAGCCTTCCTCGCGACCGATGCGATCCTCATCCTGATGGAGAACGTGGCGAGCGGGCTCGAGGTGCATACGGCGCGCATCCGGCAACGGATCCGCGAGGAGCTCCCCTTCATGGCGACCGAGTCGCTGATCGTGCGCGCCGTCGCCGCCGGGATGTCGCGCCAGGACGCGCACGAGGTGATCCGCGTCCACTCCATCGCGGCGGCGCGAGCGATGAAGGACGAGGGAAGGGCCAACGACATGCTCGATCGCCTCGCCGGCGACCCGTCGTGGACGGTCCCTGGCGACGCGCTTCGGGACTCGCTCGACCCGGCGCGCTTCATCGGGCGCTCGGCGCACCAGGTCGACGACTTCCTCACGGAGGTCGTGGACCCCATCCTGTCCGCAGCGGGCGAGTCCGGCCCCGCCCGCGAGGAGGTCCGCGTATGAGTCCGCTGCTCGTCGGGGCGACCAATCTCCCCCTGCCCCTCCTCCGCCGCGGCAAGGTGCGCGACGTCTACGAGGTCGATGCCCAGCGGTTGCTGCTCGTCGCGAGCGACCGCGTGAGCGCGTTCGACGTGGTGATGCGCGAACTCGTGCCCTTCAAGGGGGCGGTGCTGACCCAGATCACCGCCTGGTGGCTGCGCCACTTCGAGAGCGAGGTCGCGCATCACATGCTCTCGTGCGACGTGGAGGAGATCATCAAGGCCGTGCCCGCGGTACAGATGCACCGTGACGAACTCGCCGGCCGCGCGATGCTCTGCCGCCGGACCGAGGTCTTCCCGGTGGAGTGCGTCGTGCGCGGCTACCTCAGTGGGTCGGCGTGGAAGGAGTACCAGGCGCAGGGCACGCTCGCCGGCGAACGACTCCCGGCGGGATTGCGCGAGAGCGAGCGCCTCGACCCGCCGATCTTCAGCCCCGCGACGAAGGCCGAGACGGGACACGACGAGAACATCACGATCGCGCACATGGCGGAGGTCGTGGGTGGCGACGCCGCAGCGACCCTCGAGCGGCTGGCGCGCTTGGTGTACGGCCGCGGCCGCGAACTGGCCGCGACGCGCGGCATCCTGATCGCCGACACCAAGTTCGAGTTCGGGCGCGCCAGCGACGGACGGGTGCTGCTCATCGACGAGGTGATGACCCCCGACAGCTCGCGCTTCTGGCCTGCTGACCAGTTCGCACCGGGGCGCGGCCAGCCGAGCTTCGACAAGCAGCCGCTCCGCGACTGGCTCGACATGGAACGCCGTGCCGGGCGCTGGGACGGCAACGCCCCGCCCCCGACCCTTCCCGACGAGGTGGTCGCCGCGACGAGCGCGCGCTACCTCGAGGCCTTCGAGCGCCTGACCGGCTCCCCCCTCGACCTGACCCGACTCCCGTGAACTTTGCCCGTGAAGGGATCCCCTTCATCCTGATCGCCATGGCGCTCGCCGCCGCGGCGTACGCGGGGGCGCTCGCGCGCCGCTCGTGGCCGCTCTGGCTGCTCGCGTTCGTCCTGACGCTCCTCGTGCTCTGGGTGGCGTACTTCTTCCGCGATCCCGAACGGTCGGGAGCGCGCGGCGAGCGACTGGTGATCTCGCCCGCCGACGGCCGCGTGATCGACATCGTCGAGGTCGACGAGCCCGCCTTCCTGCACGGGCGCGCGATCCGCATCTCCGTCTTCATGAACGTCTTCAACGTGCACGTCAACCGGTATCCGGTGAGCGGGAAGGTCGCCTACGTGCACTACAACCCGGGCAAGTTCCTCAATGCCGCGGCCGACAAGGCGTCACTCGAGAACGAACAGAGCTCCATCGGCGTGCAGACGGCCCGGCATCGCGTGCTCTTCCGGCAGATCGCCGGGCTCATCGCCCGGCGCATCGTGACCTACAGCCGCGAGGGAGATGACGCGGAACAGGGGGAGCGCATGGGCCTCATCCGGTTCGGGTCCCGCGTCGACGTCTTCGTCCCCGTCGGCTCGGTCGTGAAGGTGGCGCTCGGCGAGCGGCCCCAGGCCGGCGTGACGGTGCTGGCGGAGCTCCCGAAATGAAGCCCGAGCGCCGACGGTTCCCGCGCCCCTCGCTCGTGATGCTGCCCAACGGCTTCACGCTCGCGAACCTGTTCTTCGGCATCTTCGCCATCGTCTCGGCCTCGCGCGGTCAGCATGTGCAGGCGGGATGGTACATCGTGCTCGGCGCCTTCTGCGACGCCATCGACGGTCGCATCGCGCGCGCGACGAACACCGGGAGTGCCTTCGGCGAAGAACTCGACTCCCTGGTGGACGCGATCTCGTTCGGCGTCGCCCCGGCGTTCATGATGTACTTCGCCGTCTTGCGGCACTCGGGATGGGACTGGATCCTCGTTTTCATCTTCGCCGCCTGCGCGGTGATGCGGCTCGCGCGCTTCAACATCGAGTCGGCGGGCGAGGCAAAGAAGGCCGCCTACTTCAAGGGGTTGCCGAGCCCGGCCGCCGGCGGCACGCTCGCGACCTACTACTGGTTCAGCCAGACGCCGCTCTACAACGAGTTCTTCGTCGACTGGCCCTGGGAGACGATCATGCGGTACCTGATGCTCACCCTCTCGGCGCTCATGATCTCCGACGTGCCCTATCCGGCGTGGCCGAAGTTCAGTTTCCGCACGCTGCACGGCATCCTCGGCATCACCGTGCTCTTCTCGTCGATCTTCGCGCTGTTCTTCCTGCCGCGGGAGTTCTTCTTCCCGGTGGGCGTGGTGTACGTGATCACCGGGATCGTGCTCGCGATCCTGCGCAACGTGTTCGAACTCCCGCCGCCGTTCGACGACACCCCCGAGGGTGACGCTCCCGGTGGCCTTTCCCCTGAGGGTGCCCGTCCGTGAAGCGGTTCCGCGTCTCCGTCCATATCGTCCCGCGCAAGGGACTGCTCGATCCGCAGGGCAAGGCCGTCGCCGATGCCCTCCACACGCTCGGCTTCTCCGCCGTCGGCGACGTCCACGTCGGTCGCCACCTGGTGATCGAGACGAGCGCCAGCGATGCCGCGCACGCCGAGTCCTCGGTGCGCGAGATGTGCGGCCGCCTGCTCGCGAACCCGGTGACCGAGGACTACGAGATCGCCGCCGTGACCCCGGTGGCCGCGGCATGAGCGGGCTCAAGGTCGGCGTCGTCTCGTTCCCCGGGTCCAACTGCGACGAGGACGCGGTGCTCGCGATCGTGGAGCAGCTCCACGAGAGGGCCGTCCTCCTCTGGCACAAGGATCACGACCTGCAGGGCGCGGACGTCATCATCCTCCCCGGCGGCTTCAGCTACGGCGACTACCTGCGGTCGGGGGCGATCGCGCGCTTCTCGCCCATCATGCAGGAGGTCGTGGCGCACGCGAAGCGCGGCGGCCCGGTGGTCGGGATCTGCAACGGCTTCCAGATCGCGTGCGAGGCGGGACTGCTCCCCGGCGCCCTGCTCCGCAACGCCTCGCTGCAGTTCCGCTCGATGGCGGTGACGCTCAAGGTGGAGAACACCACGTCGGTGTTCACCAATGCCGCGCGAGCGGGCAGCCTCCTCACGATGCCCATCGCCCACGGTGACGGCCGATACACCGCCGACGAGGCCACGCTCGACCGGCTCGAGGGCGAGGGGCGCGTCGCCTTCCGCTACGTCGACGCGACCGGCGCCGCCACCGCGGCCGCCAACCCCAACGGTGCCATGCGCAACATCGCCGGTGTCACCAACGAATCCGGCACCGTCGTCGGCATGATGCCCCACCCCGAGCGCGCCCTCGAGCCATTGCTCGGCTCCACCGACGGACTCGTCCTCTTCCAGTCGTTGCTCTCCGCCGTGAAGGCGTAGTCGCCTTCCTTCTCCAGCCTTCAGCCTTCATCCAGATGTCCACCGAAAAGCCGTCGAAGAACGAGGACGAGTACTTCCTCCTGCAGGATGCCGAACTCCTGAAGGCCCAGCGCGCGAAGCTCGACGCCGAGCGCAAGGCCGCGGAACGGAAGGCGCATCACATGAAGTGCCCCAAGTGCGGTGCCGACCTCGTCGAGACCGAGTTCTCGCACGTGAAGGTCGACCGCTGCCCGGATTGCCACGGCATGTGGCTCGACGCGGGCGAGATCGAGATGATCGGACGAACGAGCGAGAGCGCGACCGGGACGTTCATCCGCGACCTCTTCAAGGGACTGCGCAGCAAGTGACCACTGGAGCCACTGGGGCCACGCCCCGCCCGGGGGACCCGACCATCACGCCCGCGCTCGTCGCCGAGCACGGGCTCACGATGGACGAGTACGACCGGCTCGTGAACATGCTGGGCCGCACGCCCACGTTCACGGAACTCGGCATCATCAGCGCGCTCTGGAGCGAGCACTGCTCCTACAAGCACTCGCGCCCGGTGCTCAAGACCCTCCCGACCAAGGCCCCCTGGGTGCTGCAGGGCCCCGGCGAGAACGCCGGCGTCATCAGCATCGGCGACGGGCTCGCGGTGGCCTTCAAGATCGAGTCGCACAACCATCCGTCGGCCGTCGAGCCGTACCAGGGCGCCGCCACCGGCGTCGGCGGCATCCTGCGCGACGTCTTCACCATGGGCGCGCGGCCCATCGCGATGCTCAACTCGCTGCGGTTCGGGTCGCTCGAGACGCCGCGGGTGCGCTACCTCGTCGCCGGCGTCGTCAAGGGCATCGGGGACTACGGCAACTGCGTGGGCATCCCCACCGTCGCCGGCGACGTGATGTTCGATGCCGCCTACGAGGGGAATCCGCTCGTCAACGCGATGTGCGTCGGCGTGATGAAGGTCGAGGAGCTCATCACCGCGAAGGCCGAGGGCATCGGGAACCCGGTGATCGCCGTGGGCGCGCGCACCGGGCGCGACGGCATCCATGGCGCCTCCTTCGCCTCGGAGGATCTCTCCGAGGAGAATGAGGCCAAGCGCCCGCGCGTGCAGGTGGGCGACCCGTTCACCGAGAAGCTGCTCCTCGAGGCCTCGCTCGAGCTCATCCGCTCGGGCCACATCGTCGCCATCCAGGACATGGGCGCCGCGGGCCTCACCTCGTCGTCGGCCGAGATGGCCGAGCGCGGCGAGGTCGGCGTCACGATCGACACGAAGAAGGTCCCCGTCCGCGAGACCGGGATGACACCCTACGAGATCCTCCTGAGCGAGTCGCAGGAGCGGATGCTCGTCGTCGCGAAGCAGGGGCACGAGGAGGAGGTCCGGAAGATCCTCTTCAAGTGGGATCTCACCGCCGAGGTCATCGGCGAGGTGATCGCCGAACCCGTGTATCGCGTGACCGAAGGGGAGCACGTGGTCGCGGAGTTCCCCGGTACGCGGCTCGTCACCGACTGCCCGCAATACCATCCCGAAGCGAAGGAATCGGCTGAGGCCGTCGCCCGTCGCGCACGGGACGTGCACGCGATCGCGCCGCTCCCCGGCGAGGCCGATCCCGCGTGGACGCTCGAGCGCCTGCTCCAGGCGCCGACGATCGCCAGCAAGCACTGGATCCATCGGCAGTACGACTCGACCGTGCGCACCAACACCGTCGCCGGTCCCGGTCACGCCGACGCGGCCGTGATCCGGATCCGCGGAACGAACAAGGCGATCGCGCTCAAGACCGACTGCAACGGGCGCTATGTCTTCCTCGACCCGCGCGTGGGTGGCCGCATCGCCGTCGCCGAGGCGGCGCGCAACGTGGCCTGCACCGGCGCCACCCCGAAGGCGATCACCAACTGCCTCAACTTCGGGAATCCCAAGAAGCCCGAGGTGTTCTTCCAGTTCCGCGAGGCGGTGTACGGGATGGGCGACGCCTGTCGCGTGCTCGACACACCGGTCACCGGCGGCAACGTCTCGCTGTACAACGAGAACCCGCAGGGCGCGGTCTATCCCACGCCCACCATCGGCATGGTCGGTCTGCTCGACGATGCGTCGCACGCCACGCGCATGAACTTCACCACGCCGGGTGATGCGATCGTGCTCCTCGGCGAGAACACCGACGAGATCGGCGGGTCGGAGTACCTCGCGTGGGTGCACGGCGTCGTCGCCGGCGCGCCGCCCGCGTGCGACCTCGAGGGAGAGAAGCGCCTCATTGCGGCCCTGCTCGAATCGATCCGCGCCGGCCTCGTCCGCTCGGCGCATGACTGCTCCGAGGGCGGCCTCGCGGTCGCGCTCGCCGAGTGCTGCATGTCCGATCGCGAGCATCCGACCGGCGCCACCATCGACCTCGGCGCGTGGAGCGGGCTCGCCGCGCGCGCGTTGCTCTTCGGCGAGGCGCAGGGGCGCGTCGTCGTCTCCACCGCGCATGTCGATCGCGTCCTGGCCGTCGCCAAGGCGCACGGCGTGCCGGCGCGGGTGATCGGCGCCGTCACCGCGTCGAGCACCGGGCTGGACATCACGTCCGGCAGCACGAAGCTCGCACTCTCCACGGCGCGGATGATCGACGCCTACCACGAAGCCCTGCCCCGCGCCATGTCCCGCGCGACGGCCGAGGCCGTGGACCATGACCCCGCCCTCGACGGAGGACCGGCCTGATGTGTGGCATCTTCGGCATCAGCGGGCATCCGAGTGCGGCGGCGATGACGCACCTCGGGCTCTATTCCCTCCAGCACCGTGGCCAGGAATCGGCCGGGATCGTCTCGACCAACCTCGACGGCGAGGTGCACGGCATCCGCGCGATGGGGCTGGTCTCGGACCAGTTCTCCGCGGACAAGATGAAGGAGCTCACGGGCCCGGTGGCCCTGGGGCACACGCGCTACAGCACCGCCGGCTCCAGCACCATCGAGAACGCGCAGCCGGCGATGGTCCGCTTCAAGGGCGGGCACATCGTGCTCGCGCACAACGGCAACCTCACCAACGCGACGGAGATCCGGCACGCCCTCGAGGACGAAGGGTCGATCTTCAGCTCGACGATGGACTCGGAGGTGATCGTCCATCGCCTCGCCAAGTCGAAGGCGGCGAAGCCGGAGGAGAAGCTCGCCGAGGCGCTCGAGGGCGTCGAGGGGGCGTACTCCCTGCTCGTGATGATCGGGGAGACCCTCGTCGCGGCGCGCGACCCGTACGGGTGGCGCCCGCTGGTGATGGGCCAGATCGGCGACGCGGTCGTCTTCGCCTCCGAGACCTGCGCGCTCGACATCTGCGGCGCGACCGTCGTCCGGGAGATCCAGCCGGGCGAGATCGTGGCGGTCGAGCCCCAGGGGACGCTGCGGACGCTCCAGCGGAAGGCGGCACCGAACTTGCACCGTTGCGTCTTCGAGTACGTCTATTTCGCGCGTCCCGACTCCCGGGTCTTCGGCGGCTCCGTGGACCGGGCGCGACGGGCGCTCGGTCGTCAGTTGGCGAAGGAGCATCCGGCGCCCACCGCGGACTTCGTCTTCTCGGTCCCCGATTCGTCCAACTCCGCCGCGCTCGGGTTCGCCGAGCAGAGCGGGATCCCGCTGGAACTGGCGCTCATCCGCAACCACTACGTGGGACGGACGTTCATCCAGCCCACGCAGAGCGGGCGCGATGCGAAGGTGAAGGTGAAGTACAACGCGGTGCGCGAGATCCTCGAAGGGAAGTCCGTGGTGATGGTCGATGATTCCATCGTTCGCGGCACGACCACCAAGGGACTCGTGAGCCTCATCCGCGCGGCCGGTGCGCGGGAAGTGCACATGCGGGTCTCGTCCCCCCCGATCACGGGACCCTGCTACTACGGCATCGACACACCCGACCGCGAGCAGTTGATCGCGGCGAACAACAGTGTGGCGGAGATCGCCCGGAAGATCGGGGTGGACTCGCTTGGCTACATCTCGCTCGACGGGATGCTGCAGGCGGTCCCCAACGGACCTGACGGCTTCTGCCATGCGTGCTTCAGCGGGCAGTATCCCACCAAGCCGCCGTCCGTCCCGGAGAAGCTCCGGCTCGGCTAGGCGGCCAGGCGCCCCCCGGGGCGCGGAGGCTCCAGCGTGACGCAGTCCGTCTTCTTCTTCGGGAACGGCAAGGCCGAGGCCACCAAGGACGATCGCGACCTCCTCGGGGGCAAGGGCGCGAACCTCGCCGAGATGACGAATCTCGGCGTGCCCGTCCCGCCCGGGTTCACCATGGCGTGCAATCTCTGCGACGCGTACCTCGCCAAGGGGACCATCCCGGCGGGGCTCGTCGACGAGGTCGAGCGCGCGCTGACGCGCCTCGAGGCCGCCGCCGGGAAGCGGTTCGGCGATGCGACCAATCCCCTGCTGGTCTCCGTGCGTTCCGGCGCGCGCGTCTCCATGCCCGGGATGATGGAGACCATCCTGAACCTCGGGCTCAATGACGAGACGGTCGCCGGACTCGCCAAGCTCTCGGGGAGCCCCCGCTTTGCATACGACTCGTATCGGCGTCTCCTCCAGATGTACGGGGACGTGGTGCTGGGCGTGCCGATGCACGACTTCGAGCACCTGCTCGCCGCCAAGCGCCTGACCACGGGCGCGAAGACCGACGCGGAGCTCCCCGCCGAGGTGCTGCAGGCGCTCGTGCTCGAGTACCAGCAGCTGATCAAGAGCGTCACCGGCAAGCCGTTCCCGCACGACCCGCGCGAACAGCTGTGGGGCGCGACCGAGGCGGTGTGGAAGTCGTGGACGCTCAAGAAGGCAGTGGACTACCGCCGCGTGAATGCCATCGCCGAGACGCCCGGCACGGCCGTGAACATCGTCGCGATGGTGTTCGGCAACCTCGGGGACGATTCGGGGACCGGCGTCGCGTTCACCCGCGATCCGAGCACCGGCGAGAAGCTCTTCTACGGCGAGTTCCTCGTGAACGCGCAGGGCGAGGACGTGGTCGCCGGCATCCGCACGCCGCAGCCGATCACCGAGATGGCGCGTGTGCTCCCCGAGGCGTACGGCGACCTGCTGCGCACGCAGTCGCTCCTCGAGCGGCACTTCCGGGACATGCAGGACCTCGAGTTCACCGTCGAGCGCGGGAAGCTCTACCTCCTGCAGACGCGCATCGGCAAGCGCACCGCCGCCGCCGCGGTGCGCATCGCGCGCGACCTCGTCAACGAGGGCCTCATCTCGCGTCCCGAGGCGCTCCAGCGCGTTCCGGCGTCGCAACTCGACCAGCTGCTGCACCCGGTGATCGACCGCACCGGCCAGGGCGACGCGATCTGCGTGGGCCTGCCGGCGAGCCCGGGTGCGGCCAGCGGCATCGCCGTCTTCGACGCCGACGCGGCCGAGTCTCGCGCCGCGCGCGGCGACGCCGTGGTCCTCGTGCGCGACGAGACCACACCGGAGGACTTCCACGGGATCGTCGCCGCGCGCGCGGTGCTGACGGCACGCGGCGGCATGACCTCGCATGCGGCGGTCGTCGCCCGCGGCATGGGCAAGTGCGCCGTCGTCGGGTGCGGCGCCATCCGTGTCGACTCCACGCACCGCCGCTTCAAGGTCGGCGACGTCGAGGTCAACGAAGGCGACTGGATCACGCTCGATGGTGGCACCGGCGAGGTCTTCCTCGGGGACCTGCCGACGATGCCGTCAGAGGTGATGCAGGTGAACGCCGGCACGCTCTCGCAGGAGGACGCGCCGGTGTATCGCGGCTTCGCCGAGCTCCTCGGCTGGGCGGACGCGCGCCGCCGGCTCAAGGTGCGCGCCAACGCCGACACGCCGCACGATGCGCGCGTCGCGCGCGGCTTCGGCGCCGAGGGCATCGGGCTCTGCCGCACCGAGCACATGTTCTTCGACGGGGATCGCATCCACTCGATGCGCGAGATGATCGTCGCGCACGACGAGGGCGGTCGCCGCCGGGCGCTCGCCAAGCTCCTGCCCATGCAGCGTGCCGACTTCGAGGGGATCTTCGAGGCGATGGACGGCTATCCGGTCACGATTCGCCTGCTCGACCCGCCGCTCCACGAATTCCTCCCGCACGGCGGCGAGGAGGCCAAACTCCTCGCCCGCCGCGTCGGCGTGACGCGGCGAGAGCTCATGCGCGTCGTCGAGGCCCTGCGCGAGTCGAACCCCATGCTCGGCCACCGTGGCTGCCGCCTGGGGGTCACATACCCCGAGATCACCGAGATGCAGGCGCGGGCGATCTTCGAGGCGGCGACGGCGATGGCGCGCCGCGGCGTGATCGTGCAGCCCGAGGTGATGATCCCGCTCGTGAGCACCGTGAACGAGTTCCGGCACCAGCGGATCATCGTCGACCGGGTGGCGGCGCAGGTGGCGAAGGAGACCGGGACGACGGTGAAGTACCTCGTCGGCACGATGATCGAGTTGCCCCGCGCGGCGCTGACCGCGCGCCAGATCGCCGCCGAGGCCGAGTTCTTCTCGTTCGGCACGAACGACCTCACGCAGACGACGCTCGGCCTCAGCCGCGACGATGCGGGGCGGTTCCTGCCGCTGTACGTCGAGCGCGGGATCTACAAGGACGATCCCTTCCAGGTGCTCGACGTGGAGGGCGTGGGTCGGCTGATCGAGATGGCGACGATCGAGGGCCGCGCCGCCCGCCCTGCGCTCAAGGTCGGGATCTGCGGCGAGCATGGCGGCGAGCCGCGCTCGGTCGCGTTCTGCCATGGCGTCGGACTCGACTACGTCAGCTGCTCTCCCTTCCGCGTGCCGATCGCGCGGCTGGCGGCGGCGCAGGCGGTGAAGGGATGATGTCCCGAGCGTTCAGCTTCTGGACCGTGGGCCTGCTCGTTGCGCTCGTCGCGCGCGCGGGCGCGGCCCAGTCCCCGCGACCGGAGGATGTCGCGACCATCGACGGCATCATCCGCGCCTACTACGAGGTCGTCTCGGGGCCGGCCGGCGCAGCGCCCGATACCGCGCGCGACCGGAGCCTGCATCATCCGAAGGCGTGGGTCGCGATCGCCAGCGCGAACGCCGCGAGCGGCCCGGCCGTTCGCGTGATCCCGCTCGCCGAGTACCACGGTGCCAATCGCCCGCGCGCCGAGGGGTTCTGGGAATGGGAGACGGCCCGGGAAGTGCGGCGCTCCGGGAACATGGTCCACGTCTGGAGCTCCTACGCCTCGGCAAGGACCCCCGGCGGCGAACCCTTCGCGCGCGGCGTCAACAGCATCACGCTGTTCGATGACGGCGTGCGCTGGTGGATCATGGGTTGGATGTTCGACGCGAGCGCGCGCTAGCCCGCGCGCCCGGCAGACGGCTCTCGACGATCACCCCGCGAACGCCGGCGCTGACACGGTAACCCGTGTGGTGCCCACGCGTCCGGAGACCCGAGCGGCCACCAGCACCTGCCCGCTGCGGAGTGCGACGAGGTCGCCGTCCGGGGAGATGGCGGCGATCGCCGGATCGCTGACCTCCCACGTGACCGGCAGGCCGTGCAAGGGATGCCCCTTCGCGTTCTCGGCGCTCGCGGACAGACGGAAGTGCTCCCCGATCACGAGTCGCGACGGCGTGCCCGAGACGTTGACCGCCGTGATGACCGCACGCGTCACGCGCAACGCGACGCTCCCCGTCGCGCCCCCGGTAGTGGCGATGATCTCCACTGCCCCTTCGCGCAGCGCCGAGACGCGTCCGACCGCATCGACCGCAGCGACGGAGGGATCGCTCGACCGCCAGGCCGCGAGCCGTGGATGCGGCAACAACGCCTCCGACTCGCCCGTCGCGAGCGTGAGCGCGAGCCGGTCACCCACCTCGAGCGCGCTCGGCCGCGGGGCGAGCGCGATGGTCCGCAGTCCCGCACGGGTCACGACGAGGGACAGCGTGCACATCGCGTCGCCGCTCCGCGCGGTGATCGCGGCACGACCGGTGCCGACGGCCACGACGCGCCCATCAGGGCCGACACGCGCCACCGCGGGATCGCTCGAAGTCCATGCGAGTCCGGCATCGACGATCGGCCGGCCGGTCGAGTCCGTCGCCTCGGGACAGAGGGGGATGACGTCGTCGATGGTCAGCACACCGGCGACCATCGGAAGACGAAGTGCGGCAACATCGGGGACGCCCTGTCGGCCGGTGACGTCCGGCAACGGAAGGGACTCGACGTCCACCGGCGCCGCGGCGGCCGGTGTCGTGACCACGGTCTGTGCGCTGGCACTCGGCACGGCGCGGCGAGCGGCACTCGAGCCGACCGTCGTCGCGGCCGCGGTCGCGCGGTCGGTGGCATGTCCAGTGGCGCGTGCCGCCGCGAATGCGATGAGCTCACGCCGCACGGGGTCGTCCGGCGCGAGGGTCAGCGGCGGGAGCGAAGCGATCGCATCGGACACCGACGGGAACCGCTCCTCGGCACGTCGCGACATCATGCGCTCGATCGCATCCGAGAGCCCCTCTGCGACGTCGCGCCGGTGCACGATGACCGGCATCGCCGGTTCGTTCACCATCTTCCAGACGACCTCGAGGAGGGTGGCGCCGCGGAAGGGGGGCGCGCCGGCGAGAAGTTCATAGGCCACCACACCGAGCGAGTACTGGTCAGCAGCGCCAGTGAGTGCCCATCCGGCGCACTGCTCGGTGCTCATGTACTCGGGTGTCCCCACGGTCTGCCCCACTTCCGTCGTGCCCGGTCGGGCACCGACGCGCGCGATGCCGAAGTCGGCTACGACCGCATCGCCGTGCTCGTCGATGAGGATGTTCGCCGGCTTGATATCCCGATGAATGACACCCTTCCGGTGCGCGGCCTCCAGCGCGGAGCCCACCTGGGTGAGGATCGCGCGGACCATGGGCACCGGCAGCGGCCCCCGTTCGGCGAGGATCACGTCCAGCGAACGGCCTTCGACGTACCGCATGACGAAGTACAGCAGGTCCCCGCTCCGCCGCACCGCGTGGATCGGGACGATGTGCGGATGCGAGAGCGCCGCCGCGACGCGCGCCTCCTGGAGGAAGCGCTCCGCCATACCGTCCACCGCGACCAGGTGCGGGGCCATCATCTTGATGGCCACGCGCCGATCGAGCGCACGGTCATGCGCGAGGTGGACGGTCGCCATCCCGCCGCGGCCCAGCTCGTCCAGCAGGTCGTAGTCGCCCGCGATCGCCTCGGCGAGGCGCGCGCGCATGGGATCGATGTCGGTCAAGCGCAGCCCTCCACGCTCAGTGTCGGCGGGAGGGTTCCTGCGCTTGAGTCGGCGACGCCTCAGCGCCGCGTCGAATCCGCCGGGGGCTTTGGGCTCGTCCAGAATCCTGCCGTCGGCTTCGCCTGCCCGGCGACCTCGCGCCCGTACAGCGCCGCATTGAACACCACCCGGAAGGTCCCGACCGTCTGGCCGCGCCACTGCGGCCGGAATCCGAGCAACACCACGCGCCCGCGCTCATGCTTCACGTCGAGCGCCGCCGCGGCCCCTTGGAGGTACGACTCGCCGAGCAAGTAGCCCGAGAGCAGCGGCGATCCGGCGCGCTCGTACCGCGCGAGCGCGGTCCCTTCGAACCCGTCCAGCGTCGTGAACACCGGGCTGTTGTCGAAGAACACCTTGGCACGCTCCGGCATCCCCGCCATCACCGGATGCGCCGCGTCGGTCACGACCTCGAGGATCGATCCGCTCGCGAAGAACTGCTTCGAGGCCAGCCCGCGCACCGCGTTGCGCACCGGGAGATGGAACGCGTCGATCGCGAACAGGGCGCTCGCGTTCATTGCCACGAGCGTCCCGCCGCCCCGCACGAATGCCTGGAGAGCGCGCACTCCAGCGTCGCCGAGCCCTCCCTCGAGCGTCGGCGGCACGCGCCCGCGTCCGAAGCCGTCGCGCAACGTCGTCGCACGATCCGACGCGAGGATCACCACATCGAAGCGGTCCCCGAGGTCACCCGCGACGACGTCACTGTTGCTGATGACCGTGTAGGTGAACTCGTGCGTGTCCAGCAACCACTCGGTCCACCCCTCATCCATGCTCGGGGCGTTCGAGCGGAAGAGGGCGATCCGTCCGCCGACTCGCGCGGCGCCCGCTGCGGGAGCCGCCACTCGCTCGCCCCGGAGGCCGAGTGCGCTCGCCCAACCCTCGACCGTCGCCGCCGCCACCCCGGAGACGACATACCGGCCATCATGCAGGTGCACCCTGCCACCGGCCGCGAGGGCACGATTGACGACACGGAACGCGTCGTTCTGCGCGGGATCGAGGCTCAGCGCCGCGCCGGTGCCGGTGATCCGGCCCGGCGGCACGACGATGCCGGCGGCCATCGCGTTGGTCGTGAGTGGCGCCTCAGCGGCGGCCGGGTCGGTGGCGCGGCCGGTGACGGGCTGCATCGCCGCGATCACCTCCGCGCCGAGTGGGGTGCGCGCCTCGATGACGCGCACGTCCATCAAGTACGGCAACGTCCACCCGGCCGCGTCGTACGGTTGGTCCGGTTCCCCGCCTTCGCTCTCGCGAAGATCGGGATACTCCTGACGGTCGAAGAGCTGGCGCACGAGTTCTGCGTATTCCTGGTCCATCGCGATGACCCAGGTGCCCTTGACGTGGCGCTGTCCCGCGTGGGTGACGTCCTTCGAGAGCTGCGAAACGCGCACCCCCAGGAACGCGAGCCGCTGCAACAGCGCGACCGCCGCTCCCGGGTCACGTTGAACCTGTGGCACGAAGTAGGCGAACGGCGGATCCTTGCGGTACCGCGCGATCGCGTCGCGCCCCGCCTGAAAACGATTCCACAGGATGTCCTCGCGATACTTCGCCGCGTAGTCGAGCGTCGCGATCGACGCGGTCTCCATGTAGTCCACCGCATCGCGCAACCGCCACCAGCCGCCCTTCCACGGGCTGGCATAGAGCGACTGCGGCCGCAGGTCGCGGTACTCGCGCGGGAAGTCGTCGATGGTATAGAACCCCGGCGTCGCATAGCTGAAGAGCGCCGTCTCGGTCCAGTACGCCGCGATGTTCTGCAACATCGGCATGTAATCGATGTAGCCGGGATACCAGGCGTCGAACCCCTTCCCCATGTGCGTCGCGCCGGGCTGGCCGTTCGTCTCCAGCACCTGTGCGATCGTCATGCCGATCGTGTTCACCTCGCGCGACATGAGGGCGGGGGCGCGAGGGGCGATCGGCTCGGCGAACGGCGGCAGCCAGATGCGCGTCGGGAACGGCGCCGTCTGGTGCTGCACGTAGATGATCTGCGGTTCCCACTCCCGCCAGACGCGCGCCACCACCCGCGACTCGACGACGTTCAACATGTAGGCGTCGCGGTTGTTGTCGTGCCCGATGTACTTCTGGTAGAGGGAATCGAGGGGCGCCACCTCGTACGGCGTGCCGACGTTCTTGCGGTACCAGTTCACCACGATGTCCTGCCCGTCCGGATTGATGCTCGGCCAGAGCAGCAGCACGGTCTCGTCAAGGATCGCGCGCGTGCGCGCATCGTCCCGTGAGAGCAGGTCGTACGCCAACTGCACCGTATGCTGCGACCCCGCGATCTCGCTCGCGTGCAGGCCGCCCGAGATGTCCACGAAGGCCTTGCCCTCGCGGGCGAGCGCGCGCGCCTCGGCGTCGCTCAGGCCGGCCGGATGCGCCAACCGCTGTGCGATCGTCCGCAACCGCTGCAGGTTCGCGAGGTTCCGCGGCGACGAGATCACCACCAGCGTCCACGGGCGACCTTGCGACGTGCGCCCGACGTCAACGAGCCGCATCCGGTCGCTCGCCTCGGCGAGCTGGCGGAAGTAGCGGATCGACTGGTCGTAGTCGATGAGCTTGAAGTCCGCGCCGACGGCGTGGCCGAAGACGGATTCGGGCGTCGGGAGCGTGCGCTGTGCCGCGACGAGGGAGGGAACGCTCGCGAGCAGGAGCGTGAGGAGGGCGATCGAGTTCTTCATGGCCGGAACATGCGTCCGCCGGGCGCCCTTGGGCAGTGGGACGCCGTTCGGCCGCCGCCGCCGACGAGCGCGACCCGCTACCGCGACTCGCTACCGCGACCCGCCCTTCGCGCGACCCTCGCGCCGCTTGCGACGGCTCGCGAGCCAGCCGACGACTCCGGTGGTGACCATGATCGTCAGGCTGACCGCGAACGCCACGATCCGGGCGCGCTCGCCGAGGCGCGACGCCACGATGAGCGCGACCGCCACGCCGGCCAGGCCGATCACCACGTCGAGGAGCTGGTTCTCCCACGCCTCACGGATCCCCATCGCCATCTCGACGATCTCCCACACGACCATCAACAGCAGGCCGACGATGAACACCAGCGGAGTGGACAGCTCGAAGAAGACATTCGAGAACGCGCCGGTCACGCCGGTCATCGCGTGCGGCACGACCCAGAGGTCGAGGAAGCGTCCCTCCTTCCAGCTCGAGCTGACGTTTTCGCGCGAGATCATCACGGCTCCCCGGGGATCGTTGGGTGCTCCGCGCGGACGCGCCGCCGGACCACTGGAACCATGCCTCCGGCGGCCGCGGGCGCCAGTGCCACTGCCCTTCGGCGCCCCGATCCCCATCTTTCTAGGATGACGGCCCCGCTCACTCCCTACGATCAGCTCGGCGGCACGGACGGCATCCGGGCACTGGTCGACCGTTTCTACGACCTGATGGACTCCTCACCGGAGGCGGAGGGGATCCGACGGCTCCACGCGCCTTCGCTGAAGCGCAGCCGCGAGAAGCTCCACGAGTACCTCACGGGCTGGACGGGGGGGCCGCCGCTCTACGAGTCGAAGTACGGGCACCCGCGGCTCCGGGCACGCCACCTGCCCTTCGCCATCGGCGCGAAGGAGCGCGACCAGTGGCTCTGGTGCATGGATCGGGCGATGGCCGAGCACCCGATGCCGGAGGAGGTCCGCGCCTTCCTTCGCACCCGGCTGCACCAGCTCGCCGACCACATGCGGAACCAGGACGAACCGGTCTCGAAGCCGGCACTGCCCCTCGCCGGAGCCTGACGCGTCGGGACTGCCCCGTCCGCCCGTGCCCGCGTTCATATTTCAGGCATGAGCGTCGTTCAGGATTTCCTCTCGTTGCTCGATCTCGAGCCGATCGAGCATGACATCTTCCGCGGCCAGAACCGTGACCTCGCGACGGGACGCGTGTTCGGCGGCCAGGTCTTCGCGCAGGCGCTCGTCGCCGCGCAGCGCACCGTTCCCGAGGGTCGCGAGGCGCACTCGGTGCACGGCTACTTCCTCCGCGAGGGCGATCTCAAGGCGCCGATCGTCTACTTCGTGGACCGCCCGCGCGACGGGCGCAGCTTCACCAGTCGACGGGTCACCGCCATCCAGCACGGCGAGGCGATCTTCCACCTCTCGGCGTCCTTCCACATCAGCGAACCGGGGCTGGATCACCAGACCGCGATGCCGGATGTGCCCGACCCCGAGTCGTTGCCCTCGGAGCTCGAGCTCATCCGCGCCCGCGCCGACAGCCTGCCGGAGCCGTTTCGCGCGATCGTCACGCAGGACCGGCCGATCGACATCCGCAACATCACGCCCACGGACCCATTCGCGCGGATCGAGCGGCAGGATCCCGCGACCGCCGCGCGGCGGATCTGGTTCCGCGTCAAGGAACCGATCGCGGATGCGACCTGGATCCATCAGGCGGTCCTCGCCTACGCGTCCGACTACGGCTTCCTCCCCACCGCGCTCCTGCCCCACGGGATCGCCTTCCGCGATCCGCGGCTCTTCATCGCCTCGCTCGACCATACCGTCTGGTTCCATCGCCCCTTCCGCGCCGACGAATGGCTGCTCTACGTGAGCGACAGTCCTTCGGCCTTCGGGGCACGCGGTTTCGTGCGCGGGACGGTCTTCCGTCGCGACGGGACGCTGGTCGCGTCGATGGCGCAGGAAGGCCTCGTTCGCATCCGCGAGGCGCGCGACGGATGAGCATGCGCCGCGGCCGACAGCTCGCGACCGTCGCGTTCTTCGCCACGTGGATTCCGCTCTCCGTCTGGCGCGGGCTCGCCCAAGGGCGCAGTTTCCGGATCGGACACACCGGGGCGGACGACACCGGCCCATTGCTCGATGGCATCGTCCAGCTCGCGGCCGTGATGCTCGCCCCGGCGCTCTTCGCCGCGTTGATCGTGTTCGTCCTCTGGGCCTGGCGCGAGGAGCACCGCAGCTCCTGATCCGCGCAGGCTCGCCTCACCGGAGTTCGTGATGCGCCGTCCTTGCCTGCGCCCGATCGCCCTCGCCGCGACCCTGAGCCTTGCCGCGCTCTCGATCGCCCTCCGCGCCCCGCTCGCACGTGCCCAGCAGCCCGCCCCCGCCGTGGCGGCGCCGCGCGACAGCGGCTTCGATCCGGCCAAGTACCTCCACACCAGCGCCGACATCCGCATGCGGGACGGCGTCACGTTGCACGTGGAGATCTTCCAACCGAGCGAAGCGCATGCACCGTTGCCGTTCCTGCTCCAACGCACGCCCTACGGCGTGGGCGGGACCGCCGGTCGCCTGACGACGTCGTACAAGGAGCTCGCCGAGGAAGGCTACATCTTCGTCTTCCAGGACATCCGCGGCCGCTACAAGAGCGGCGGCACCTTCGTGATGCAGCGCCCCCCGCGCCCCGTCGACGCCCCACGCAACGCGATCGACGAGAGCACCGACACCAACGACTCGATCGACTGGCTCCTCGTCAACATTCCCGGGCACAACGGTCGCGTCGGCATGCTCGGCGTCTCGTACGACGGCTGGACCTCGGCCATGGGGATGCTCGGCGGCCACAGCGCCCTCCGCGCCGTGAGCCCGCAGGCCTCGCCCGCCGACATGTGGATCGGCGACGACTTCCACCACAACGGCGCCTTCCGCCTGAGCTACGGCTTCGAGTATGCCTGGATGACCGAGTCGTCGAAGGAGAACGCGAACTTCGCCTTCGATCGCTACGACACCTACGACTGGTACCTAGCGGTCGGGCCACTAGCCAACATCCAGAAGAACATCCTCCGGGATCGCACGCTCCCCACCTGGACCGACTTCACCCAGCATCCGGACTACGATGCCTTCTGGCAGCGGCAGGCGATGCGCGGCAACCTCACCCGCGTGACCGTTCCCACGCTCAACGTCGCCGGGTGGTGGGATCAGGAGGACTTCTATGGTCCCCTGCTGATCTACGAGGAGCTCGAGAAGCGCGACCGCGAAGCGAAGAACTTCCTCGTCGTCGGCCCATGGCGGCACGGCGGCTGGAGCAACGGTCCGGCGCAGACCCTCGGTCGCATCGACTTCGGGTCACCGACCGGCGCGTACTACCGCGCCAACATCCAGGCCCCGTTCTTCGCCTACTACCTCAAGGACCGCGGCACGCCGCGTCGCACCGAAGCGCAGGTGTTCGAGTCGGGCAGCAACCAGTGGCGTACATTCGACGCCTGGCCCCCGCGCGACGCGACCACGCGCGCGCTCTACTTCCATGCCGGCGGCAAGCTCTCGTTCGATCCACCCGCCGCGGGCGTCCGCGACGCGTTCGACGCCTACGTCAGCGATCCGGCCAAGCCGGTCCCCTATCGTCCGCGCCCCATCGAAGCGACGTATGCGCCACGCGGGTCCGGCTGGAGCACCTGGCTCCTCGAGGACCAACGCTTCGTCGAGGGGCGACCCGACGTCCTCTCCTGGGTCACCGAGCCCCTCACCGACGAGGTCGTCCTCGCCGGCGACATCACGGCGAAGCTGTTCGCCAGCACCACCGGGCGGGACGCCGACTGGGTGGTCAAGCTCATCGACGTCTACCCCGAGGAGTACACCCCGAACTTCCGCCTCGGCGGCTTCCAGCTGATGGTCGCGAACGAGGTCTTCCGCGGCCGCTATCACCAGTCGTTCGAGCGCCCCGTGCCGCTTGTGCCGAACGCCGTCACGCCCTTCACCATCGACCTGCACTCGCAGAGCTACCGGTTCCTGAAGGGCCACCGGATCATGGTGCAGGTGCAGAGCAGCTGGTTCCCGATCATCGACCGGAATCCACAGACCTGGGTGCCGAACATCTTCGAGGCGAAGGCCGAGGATTTCAGGGCGCAGACGCATCGCGTCTGGCGGACGCCGCAGCGGGCGTCGCACGTCGAGATCCAGACCGTCAGACCGTAGCGGCGCTCAGCCGGGAGAGAGGGCGGCGAGCAGTCGGCGCATCCGCGCGATCTCCGCACGCTGGTCGGCATCGACGTCGCTCGCGAACGAGAAGATCGCCGTCTCTTCCGCCGCCCCGGGCGTCCCGAACAGCTCGCGCACCATGACGAGCGCCCCCTCGTGATGCTTGATCATTCCCGCGAGGAATCGCCGCTCGAACTCTGCGCCGGTGCTCCGTTCGAGGGCGTCCATCTCCCCGGCGGAGAGCATGCCGGGCATCATCGGCGTGCCCGAGGCGTGCGTGCCATGCGCTTCGTGCCCGACGGTCGTCGCCGGGAGTGCCAACGGCGCGCCGCGGGTGCGCAGCCATTGGCGCATGTTCTCCATCTCATCCACCTGCGAGACGTCGATGCGGGCCGCGAGCGCGCGCAAGTCCTCGCGCGTCGTCCGCGCGGGGACCAGCGCCGCCATCGCCACCGCCTGGGCGTGATGATGGATCATGCCCTGCATGAAGCGCACATCCGCCGCGGTGTGACGCGCGGCCGGCACCGTCTGCGCCGTCTGCGCGGCCACCGGGGCGCTCAGCGGCCCGGTCACCGCGACCACGCACGCGAGCGCGAGCGCGAGCGCCGCGCCTCGAATCACGGCACCCCCGCGGTCGGCGTCACGACCTCGGCCGCCCCCGTCCCGCCGAACCGTCCACCGGTGAGGGTGCTGACCACCCCGAAGTGGTTGAGCAGCGAGACGACGAACGCGACCCCGATGAGCGCGGCGACGAGCTTGGGCAGCGCGGTCGGCGGCTCGGGGTAGCGCACGGCGAACGAACTCCCCGATCCCGACGGGATCTCCGCGACCTTCGTGAGCGCCGCACCGAACGGCACGTTCATCTTCACCTGCCCGTTCACCGCCCACCCGTTCGCATCCAGGATGGGACCGAGATTGCGCTGCCGCAGCTTGAGCCAGGCGATGACCATCGACGGCGTCGAGATCAGTACCAGGATGCCGGCCAGCGCCAACACCACCTGCCAGAAGGGGAGCGTGAGGATGCCCACCAGGTAGCCGACCATCGCCGTGAGGAGCGTGCCGATCGCACCGAAGGCGACGCCGAGCGCGGCCACCGTGCCGACATCGATCTTCTTCGCCTCCGGCGCCTTCTTCTCGGCGTGCGCCGTGCTCGTCGCCGCCGTCCCGAGCTTCTCGTCGGCGGCCGCTTCGCCCGCAGCGGCCCGCTTGGCGACCTGCTCCTCGATGAGCCGGACGAACTTTTTGTACGGCGCCCAGAACGCCTGCCGGATGGAGATCGGGTTCTCGACGAGCTTGGTGATCGTCGCGTCCCAATCCCGTCCCTGCCGGTCGTAGAAGACGCCGTTGCGTCCGACCATCAGGTTGTCGCTGTCACCGTCGGTGAAGGCGGCCGCGATCGTCATGGTCTCCCCGTTGCGCGTGCATTCGCAGTACGCGAGGAAGCTCTTCGCCAGCCCGGCGAGCGCGGCATGCTTCCCCGCGTCATCGACCCGTACGCAGAGGTCGCAACTGCGGCCGTCGAGGAAGAGGCGCCCCACCTGGAACACCGCGGGCCGCTCCCGCGAATAGAAGTCGCGGAATGCAACGAAGTTGTTGAGCAGCTGGTAGAGGTCGCGATGGTAGCGCGCGAGTCGCTCCACCGCGGCGATCGCCTCCATCTCCGGGGCCTTCGCCGCGTCCTGCGCCACGAGCGCGGTCAGCCCCGCGCGCGACGGGCCTGCCAGCAGCGCGCGAACGGCCGTCACCCCCAGCGCCTCGAGCGCCGCCCCGGCCTTCCGCGCCGCCCACGCCTCGTGCGCGGCCAGCGTGGCCTGCAATCGCGCCCATTCGGCTTCGGCCAGGTGCGCGGCGGTGCCGCCGAGGATCGGCTGCGCGCAGGTCGCACGGAACGTCTCGATCGCCGCGGCCCACGCCGGGTTGATCGCCTCCACCACCCCCGACGCGCCCGCCGCCGCCGTGAGCGGTAGTGCACGCCATGCCTCGATACGGGCGAGCGGGAAGCCCGCCACCTCCTGTACCGTGATCGACATGTCGCTCGCTGCGATCGCGAGGTACTCGTCCTGCTGCCGATTCACCGCGGTGATCGACCGTGGGTCGAAGGCCGCGAGTCGGCAGCGGGCGAAGTAATCGTCCACCTTCCCTCGCACGGCGAGCATCGCCGCGACCGCCGCCGGCGTCCGGTCGCCGAGCGGGAGGAGCGCGGTCGCATTCGCCTCTCCTTCCTTCCACCAGGCGTCGTACGCCGCACAGTCGTCGAAGAACAGGTCGATCGCCGCCTGGTCGATCCCGATCTTCCCGCTACGATCGATGCGGGCGCCGGCGTGCCCGACCACCTGTTCCGCGACCGCCTTGAGCGCCAAGTCCTCGATCATCTCGATCGGGATGACGCCGTCACCATTGAACGTCGTCTGCGCGAAGATCTGCGCCGTAGCCATCGTCTCGGCGACGGCGATGGTCGCCTGCCCCGACTTGCCGAGGTTCGCGAGGATCTCCCGCGCAGACGCCGCCGCGGCGCGTCCCTCGTCGCTCGTCGTGTCGATGGAGGCGAGCGGCAGGTCCCCGCCCTTCATCAGAGTGTCGAGCGAGGTGAGCATCTTCCCCGCCCACTCCACCGCGGCGATGACCTCGGGGACGCGGATGCGCCCGTCGCCGTCGCCATCCATCAGCGCGAGCGTCCGCTCGTCGATCTCGAGTCCCTTCACCGGGCACGCGAGCGCCACCCAGAGCTTCGGGTCGAGTTCGCGCAGTGCGAGGAGATCGGCACTGCGGTCGAGGGCGACCTGATCGGAGCCGCCTGCGCGGAAGAACTGCCAGGAGTGGGACATGTGGCCGGAAGGAGAGAGGATGCCGCGGTGGGGGAGGTGCCGTCGTGTATCGCTGTCCGCACAATGTACGCTGCGCGAAAGACGTACACCGCAAATCTCACGCGGGCGGGCTGGGGTGTCGAGTCAGCGCGACGAGGAAGGGGAGCTTGCATACATCAACCAAACTAGATATATTGATGTATGATCTCGACGACCACACCGTACCGGAGCGACCGCGACCGGACGGATGCCGCCCTGGAGAGCCTACAGCGTCACGCCGGGCTCTTCCACGCGCTCTCCGACCCACGTCGGCTGCGGATCCTGGACCTGCTCCGCGGCGGCGAGCAGTGCGTCTGCGACCTCCAGACCGAACTCGCCTGCGGCCAGTCCCTGCTCTCCTTCCATCTCAAGACCCTGCGCGACGCGGGTCTCGTGGCCTCGCGACGTGAGGGACGCTGGACTCACTACCGCCTGGCCGCTGATGGGATCGAGCACGCGGAGCAGGCCGTCGCCGCGTACAAGGTGCCCGCCGCCGAACGCCGACGACTTCCGGTCGCCTGTTGCGGCTGAACCGCTCCGACGATCGTTCCTTCGCAGTACCGCAGACGGATGAACACGGACCCCCGAAGTGGTCCGACCCACACACCCACTTCATGAGGAGTTCCCGATGACCAGCACCACCCCGCAAGAGATCACCACCCTCGTTCGCGCCCGCTACGGCGCCGCCGCCACCCGTGCCGCTGAGGGCGAGCGATCCGCCTGTTGCGGCGCCGACTGCTGCAGCGGCGAGGAGAAGGACCCCATCACCTCCGACCTCTACCATGCGTCGGAGGTCCAGGGCATCCCCGCGGCGGCGGTCCTCGCCTCACTCGGCTGCGGCAACCCGACGGCCCTCGCCTCGCTCGCCGAGGGCGAGACGGTCCTCGACCTGGGATCGGGCGGCGGCATCGATGTGCTCCTCTCCGCCCAGCGCGTCGGACCGACGGGGCATGTCTACGGACTCGACATGACCGACCAGATGCTCGCCCTCGCGCGCCGCAACGCCGAGGCCGCTGGCGCGTCGAATGTCACGTTCCTCAAGGGGCAGATCGAGCAGATCCCGCTGCCGGACGACTCGGTCGACGTCATCATCTCCAACTGCGTGATCAACCTGGCGGTCGACAAGCCGAGCGTCCTCCGCGAGGCGTTCCGAGTGCTCAAGCCGGGCGGCCGCTTCGCCGTGAGCGACGTGATCGTGCGCGGCGAGGTGCCGCCCGAGGTTCGGCGCTCGATGGAGCTCTGGGTCGGCTGCATCGCGGGCGCGCTCGAGGAGCAGCAGTTCCTGCGGCTCCTCGGGGATGCAGGCTTCGTGAGCCCGTCGATCGAGCCGACGCGCGTATACCAGGCGGAGGATGCCCGGGCCTTCCTGAAGGACTCCGGCCTTGATGCCGATCGGGTGAGCGACGACCTCGACGGGGCGTTCTGCAGCGCGTTCGTGCGCGCCATCAAGCCCGCGAGCCGCAGCTGATGTCGGCCGCGCCCGACCCCACCGGCGGCGCGGTGCGGCTCCGCGCCGCCGCGCCGTCCGATCTCTCCGCCGTGCGCGCGTTGCTCACGGCGGCGGCATTGCCACTCGACGGCGTGCCACCGGATCTGGCGCACTTCCTCGTCGCTGAGCGTGCCGGCCATGTCGTCGGCGCGATCGGCCTCGAGGACTATGGCGATGCCGCGCTGCTGCGCTCCGCGGTCGTGGACCCCGCGGTGCGCGGTTCGGGCGTGGGCGAGGCCCTCGTTCGCGCGCTCCTCGACGCGGCTCGGGCGCGAGGGACGCGCGAGCTCGTGCTGCTCACGACGACGGCCGAGCACTGGTTCCCGCGCTTCGGCTTCGAGCGGATCACGCGCGAGGCGGCACCCGCGGCCGTGCATGTCTCGGAGGAGTTTCAGGGCGCCTGCCCTGCGTCCGCGGTGACGATGCACCTCAGGCTCACGCCCTGCTGAGGCGTCACCTGGCACGCACCCTCGACGTCGCCGTGATCGGCGGAGGACAGGCGGGCCTCGCGGCGGGCTTCTTCCTGCGACGGACCGACCTGTCCTTCGCGCTCTTCGACCAGGGGCCTGCGCGAGGTGGCGCATGGCAGCACACCTGGCCCTCCCTGCGGCTCTTCTCGCCCGCGAGATGGAGTTCCCTCCCCGGCTGGATCATGCCGGCCGGCGCCGAGACCTATCCGACACGCGACGAGGCCATCGCATACCTCTCGGCGTACGAATCCCGGTACGCGTTGCCGGTCGAACGGCCCGTGCGCGTGATCGAGACGCATGCGGACGGGCCGCGTCTCCGGCTCGTGACCGACCAAGGGGAGGTGGACGCGAGCGCGGTCATCAGCGCGACCGGCTCGTGGGGCGCGCCGGTCATTCCGCGCTTCGCGGGTGACACGGAGTACGGTGGACGGATCCTGCACTCGGCGCACTATCCCGGTGCGGAGGCGTTCGTCGGACGCCGTGTACTCGTGGTGGGGGGTGGCAACTCCGGCGCACAGATCTTCGCCGACCTCCTCGATGTCGCGCACGTGCGTTGGATGACGCGCGAGCCGCCGACCTTCCTGCCCGACGAGGTGGATGGGCAATACCTGTTCGAGCAGGGCACGGCGCGCTTCCAGGCGCTGAAGGAAGGCCGCACGCCGCCCCCGCCGCGATCGCTCGGGGATGTCGTGATGGTCGCCGCCGTGCGAGCCGCACGCGACCGCGGGTTGCTCCGCGCGTCACCGCTGATGTCGCGCTTCACCGAGCAGGGCGTCGTCGGGCCTGACGGACGCGAGGAGGCGGTGGACGCCGTCATCCTCGCGACGGGGTTCCGGCCCGCGCTCTCGCATCTCGCGCCACTCGTCACCACGGATGCCTCCGGACGCATCGCGATGGACGGCCTGCACGCGGCCGCGCACCAGCGCCTCTTCCCGCTCGGCTACGGGGACTGGACGGGCTTCGCGAGCGCGACGCTCGTGGGCGCGGGGCGCGCGGCGAAGGCGGTCGTCGAGGCCATCGCCGAGCGCGCGTGAGCAGGCAGCGCGGGAACGACGAAGGGCCTCCCATGCCGGAGGCCCTTCGCATACATCCATCCCGAACGACGTCACCAGCGCTCAAGTGGAGGCGGGGAGATTCGAACTCCCGTCTTGCATAAGATCTTCCGCAACGTCTACGCGCGTATCCCACCGATTGATTTCTCCGGGCGCTGGCCGGTGGGCCTCCGTCGCACGGATGAGTCCATCTTGATCTCGCCGACTGGCGGAGGACGCGCCAGCCAGCCAGCCCGAATTTGCGATACCTGAGTGCCGCCTCGGGCGGGGCTACCTCTCAGGCACTGCCGGGTAAAGCCTAAGCTTTACGCGGCGAGAGCGAAGTTGTTATTCGCAGTTGTGAATTTCCCGAGTGTTTTACCAGGAACCCGAGGACCTGGGCGCGCAGTCACAGAGCCACCTACACAATCGAAACCGGTCGCCCCCGGACTACAACTGAATACTACCCTGCCGGGACGAAAGGTTCAATCAGGCGAGCACTTCCACCCGGTTGCGCCCGTTGCGCTTGGCCGCGTAGAGCGCCTGATCCGCGCGCTCCACGACCGCCTCCGGCTGCCCGCTTCGCGTCACGTACTCCGCCACGCCGAAGCTCGCCGTCACGCGGACCTCCCCCGTCTGCGTCCGCACCACCAGCGCCTCGATCCGCTTGCGCATCCGCTCGGCCACCTCGCGCGCGCCCATTGCATCCGTTTGCGGCAGCAGCACCGCGAGCTCCTCGCCGCCAAGGCGCGCCGTCGTGTCGACGGTGCGCCGGCCGTCGGCGAGCGCGTTCGCGACCGCGACCAGCACCTGGTCACCCGCATCATGCCCGTAGGTGTCGTTCACGCGCTTGAAGTGGTCGACATCGACGAGGATGAGCGCCGCCGCGCCGCCGTATCGATCGGTCTCCTGGATGACCGTCGAGAACCGTTCGTCGAAGCCGCGTCGGTTCGAGAGCCCGGTCAGCGGGTCGGTCCGGGCGTTGCGCCGCGCGTCCTCCACGGCCCACGCGGTCTCGAGCGCGCCGGCGGCGATCACCGCGAGGTTCTTCGCGTTGCGCGCCTCCGTCGCACGGAGCGCCGCCACCTCGCGATGCCCGCAGACGAGCGCGCCGAGCGGCTGGTCCTGATCGCCGCGACGTAGCGGCACGGCGAGGAGCGAACCGAGCGCCCGGATGGGCGTGCCGCTGCCGAAGATCGTATCCTCGGCGCGTGCGAACGCGCGCGCGTCGGAGAAGACCTGCGGCCGCCCCTCGGCGCACGCGAGGCCGACGACCGAGTCGGGCGTCACGGCGAGGTTCTCGAAGGTCACCCCGAGTTCCATCGCGTCGTGCGTCACCGCGCGCACCTCGCCGCGCCCGGCCGCATGATCCCAGCGCACGAGCACCGCCCACTGGGCGCCGGCCACGGTGAGCGAATCCAGCACCAGCAGTCGCTCGAGCTCGAGCGGATCGCGGGTGGCCTGCAGGGTCCCCGCGGTCCGGATCAGGCCGCGCAGGCGGAAGTTCTGTCGCGCGACATCCCCGCGCGTGCGGACGAGCCCGTAGAGCGACTGGAGTGCGCGCGCATGCTCCACCAGCGCATCGCGCAGCACACCGAGGTCCGGCGCGGCCGCCGCGTCGAAGTGGAGGCTGAGGGCACCGATCTGACCCGACGCATCGAGCGGCGCGATCGCGAGCAACGGGGCGCCGGGTGTGCGCTCCACCGTCACCATCCGGTTGCGAGCCGCCCACTCCACCCGGTCCCGATCGGAGACGGAGAGCACCGGCATCACCGCAGGGGTGAGGCTCGACCGCGCATCGTCGGCATTCGACGCCACCGGCACGGCGACCCCGCCGCCCTCTTCGTCCAGCGCCCACAGCACCGCGCCGATCGCCCCCCGGCGCTTTGCGATGTCGCGCAGCGCATCGGCGATGATCCGCTGATCCTCGCGGAGCGCGTCGGTCGGATCGGGGATGTCCTCGGGCCGGAAGGCGGCGAGCAGCGCATCCTGCGAGCGGTCGGGTGCCTTGAGCCGCGAGCCGGTCGCGCCGGGCGACGCGGGTGACACCCCCGCGTCGCTGCCGGAACCGAAGAGCACCCAACGCACCGCGGCCGCGCCGACAGCGGCACCGGCGACGAAGATGAGGGCCGACGAAAGCGCGCTCATCGCCCGCCGAGGATGCGCGCGGCCGCGACCGCCGCGCCGAACCCGTTGTCGATGTTGCAGACGGTCACGCCGGCCGCGCAGGAGTTGAGCATCGTCAGCAGCGGCGCGAGTCCGCCGAAGGCCGCACCGTACCCGATGCTCGTCGGCACCGCGATGACGGGACAGCGCACGAGTCCCCCCACCACGCTCGGCAGCGCGCCGTCCATCCCCGCCACGACGATCACCACCGCCGCGTCGTGCAGCGTCTCGCGCTTGGCGAGGATGCGATGGATCCCCGCCACTCCCACGTCGGTCACGCGGAGCACCGGATGCCCCTGCGCATCGAGCGTCACGGCGGCCTCCTCGGCCACCGGGAGATCGCTCGTCCCGGCCGTCACAATCGCCACCACGGCGGTGCCGCGCGCACGCGGCTGTTCGGCCCGCAGCAGCACGGTGCGGCCGAGCGCGTTCACCTCCGCGGTCGGCCAGCGCCGCACGAGCGAGGCGCGCACCGCCTCGTCCGCGCGCGTCACGAGGAACCCATCACCGCGGGTGGCGAGATGCTCGGCGATCGTCACCACCTGCTCCGCGGTCTTCCCTTGCCCGAAGATCACCTCGGGATAACCCTGTCGCAGCGCCCGATGCTGGTCGACGGTGGCGAACCCGATCTCGTCGACCGGCGCCTCGTCGAGGCGCGCGAGCGCCGTCGGCACGTCGAGTGCGCCCCGCACGACCTCCTGGAGGAGCGCCTCGACCCGGTCGCGCCTCACGCGACCTCGGCTTCGCGCATCCAGCCGCTCTTCAGGTACTCGTCGAAGATCCCCTCAACCTCGGCGAACGAGTTCACGGCATGGAGCTTCTTCCGCAGGTCGGCCGAGTTGGGCAGCCCCTTCACGTACCATCCGAGGTGCTTGCGGAACTCGAGCGCCGCCCCGACGGGGTCGTGCTCGTACGACTGGACCATGCGGGCATGGTCGAGCGCGATGGCGAAGCGTTCCTCCACGCCCGGCGTCGGCGGCATCGGCTGGCCATCGAGCAGCGCGCGCGCCTGCTTGAAGATCCAGGGCTGGCCGAACGAGCCGCGCGCGATCATCACGCCGTCGCAGCCGGTCTCCTTCCGCATGCGGAGCGCATCCTCCGCCGTCTTGATGTCGCCGTTGCCGATCACCGGGATCTCGAGTGCGGCCTTCATCGCGGCGATCTCGTCCCAGTGCGCGTGCCCCGTGTACATCTGCGTGCGCGTGCGCGGGTGCAGCGCGATCGCCTTCACGCCGGCCTCCTGGCACTTGAGGCCGATCGTGACGGGGTCACGCATCTCCTCGCTCCAGCCGCTGCGGACCTTGCACGTGACGGGGAGATGGGTGCCACTCACGACCGCGCGGATGATCTCCTGCACGAGGCCGAGGTCCTTGAGGCACCCCGAACCGCCGTTGCGGCGGACGACCTTCTTGACCGGGCACCCGAAGTTGATGTCGATGAACTCGGGCTGGAACGTGTCCGTGACCAGCGCCGCCGCTTCGCGCATGGCGTCGGGTTCCGCGCCGAAGATCTGCACGCCGATCGGCCGCTCGTCGTTCCCGAAGCGCAGCTTGCTGATCGTCGCCTCGTTCTCGCGGCGGATGCCTTCGGCCGAGAGGAACTCGGTGACGACGACGTCCGCGCCCCACTGGTGGCAGAGCCGCCGGAAGGGCGACTCCGAGACACCGGCCATGGGGGCGAGGAAGAGCGGGACGGGGTGACCCGTCGGGTACGGGAACGGCATCCGGAGAAAGCTAGGAGAGGCCCCAAGTGCTTGCAACATCGGGGTTTGACACGGTTCTGCCCGATGGCTAGTTTCTGGACATGGAACTGCGCGAATTCTTCTCCGAGGACGCGGTCAAGCTCGACCTCGAGGGCACGACCAAGGACGACATCCTGAAGGAGCTGATCGGCCTTCTCAAGCTGGGCGAGAAGGACGAGGGCATGCTCTTCAAGATGCTCAAGCGCCGGGAGAACCTCGGCTCCACCGGCATCGGGCGCGGGATCGCGATCCCCCACTGCCGGTCGCTCGTGGTGAGCAAGCTGCGCGTGGCCTTCGGCCGGAAGCGCGACGGGATCGACTTCAAGGCGATCGACGACAAGCCGGTGCAGTTCTTCTTCCTGATCGTCGCGCCGCCGCTCGAGGTCTCGAACCAGTATCTCCCCGTGCTCGGGAAGATCGCGCAGTTCTCGAAGGAGTCGGATGTCCCTGAGCGACTGCTCGGGTTGACGGAGCCGGCGCAGTTCATGGCGCTGCTCGAAGAAAAGGGCGTCTGAGGACCGGGCGGCAACTCCTGTTCGCGGTCGCGCTGCTGATCCCGGGCAGCGCTGATGCACAGGATGCCGCAGCGCCGAAGCACGAACGCGAACGGATCTCGTTCGTGTACTTCTCGCCAGAACGACTCGGGCTCCTGATCGCGCTCGGGGATCGATGGATGGTGCGCCCCGACCTCACGGGGAACTCATTCCACACTGACGAGCCGCGAGACTACCTCTTCCACGAGTACGGCGTCAGCCTGATCCGGCGTGGCGCGGCATCCGCGCGCGGCTGGGCCTATGGCTTGATGCGCTACAGCTACGGCAATGTCTCGGGGTCGCTCTTCGAGGAACCCTACATCATCCACGAGGTCACCCTCGCGATCGGTGGTCACGGACAGGTCATTGATTGGCTAGGCGCGTTCGGCGAGGTGGGGCCCTGGATCAACTATCATCAGGACAACCGGGCCATCGGCGGCGGGACGCGCATCATCATCCAGGGGGGACTGTCCACCCGAATCGGCCTCACCCTTCGCCGTCCCGAGAACCGGACGGACACCCGACCCACCGCCGACGCGTCGGCGGCGCCGGACGATGAGCGGCCCTCTTGGATCTTCGGCGGCTTCAGCGGCTCCGACCGGTTCAGCGGCTTCGGCGGTGCCGGCGTTCTCATCCCGCTCTCGGAGCGATGGCTGCTGCGGCCCGATCTGGCAGTGAAGAGCAGCGCGTTCCGCCCCGGCGGCGATGATGTGAGCGCCGCCGTCGGCCTGAGCGTGATACGCCGTTCGGCCCCTTTCGAGCACGGATCCGTGTACACGGCGTTGCGATACGGCATCACGTACGATCAGTACTACTCGAACGAACCCGACATCGCCCACGTCGGCAGCCTGACGCTCGGCGCGCAGGTGCGGCTCACCGATCGACTCGGGGCGTTCGCGGAGGTCGGGCCGTTCGTCCGACTCTGGGACTACGAGGTATCGTCCGGGACGATCGATGGTCGGAACATCGGCTTCGTCCACGGGGTGGGATTGAGCTATGAGTGGGGTACGCGCCGTCGCTGACGGGAGTCTCATGAGGCAAGTCCTTCTCGCCATCGCGCTGCTGCTTCCGGGCGACGCTCTGGCACAGGATCCACGGGAGTCGCCGACCGACCGCGAGCGCATCGCCATCGTGGCGATCAGCGCCGGGCGACTCGGACTTCTCCTGCCGCTCAGCGAGCGGTGGATGCTCCGGCCCGACTTCACGACGACCAGCTTCCGCAGCGGCGAGCCGAACGGGCGGACCTACCTGCTCGCCGGACTCAGCGTGATCAGGCGATCGCAGCCCACGGAGGAAGGCTGGAGCTATCTCTCGGCCCGCTATGCGATCGGGTACGACAAGTGGTATCACTGGGACCGTCCGACTTACAGTCACGCGATCACGGTCACGGCGGGTGCACACGGTCGACTGAGCGATTGGCTCTCGGTCTTCGGCGAGGCCGGCGCGGGCTTCGCTTACGGCCCTGAATTGAACCCGGGGGACGGCGACTGGACGAGGAACGTCGAGCTGCTGTCGCGAATCGGCATCGCCGTCTACAAGCCGCGCCCCGCAGCGAGCGCCTGGGCCGCGACGCAGGGCTCGGAAGAGGCGATACCGAAGCAAGGCGAGCGCCCATCATGGGTCGTGGGCGGCTTCGGTAGCTTTGGCGGCATCCTCCTTCCGTTCTCTGAGCGCTGGCTGCTCAGACCGGACTTCGCGCTACATGTGTCGGACTACAATGACGAGAACAGTCGGGAGGACGGCGGCGCCGGACTGAGCGTCCTGCGCCGCGTCGGGGCGACCGATCGCGGATGGATCTTCGCGGCGGCGCGCTACGGCCTCGCCTATCAGCAGGAGGACGCGGAGCACCCGCAGTGGACCCAGGAAGCGAGCGTGACGCTCGGAGGCCAGGCCCGCCTCCGCGGCCGGCTCGGCGTGATGGCCGAGGCCGGACTGATGTTCCGATACAGCGAACAGCGAACGCCGACTGGACTGTCCACGCTTCGTACGCTTGGCCTCGTCCAGCGCGTCGGCCTCACCTACCGTTGGGTCGAGCGCACGCACTGACGTTCAGTGCGACGACCCCGGTGGCCGATCGATCCGCACGCGTGCGATCTCCCCACTCAGCTTCCACCGCACGCGCGCCAACTGCAGCACCGCCGCCGCCGCGAGCCCGGCCGTGAGCCCCCACCAGAGCCCCGCCGCTCCACCATCGAACCGGAACGCGACGAGCGCCCCGAGCGGGATCCCCACCGCCCAGAAGCTCAGCGCGTGCAGGATCATCGCCACTCGCGTGTCGCCCGCCCCCCGCAGGATCGACGCGCAGATCACCTGCGTGCCATCGAACACCTGGAATACGGCGGCGATGGGGATCAGCGTGATCGCGACGCTCCGGGTCGCCGCATCGGTCGTGTAGGCGTCGGCGAGCACCTGGGGCACGAGCCAGAAGACCACCGCCATGCACGCCATGAACCCGACGCCGACGGCGAGGGCCGCGACCGCATCGCGCCGCGACTCGGCGATGTCCCCCGCCCCGATCGCGTGCCCCACCATCACCGCGGCGGCACCGGCGACGCCCATCGGCACCATGAACGTCATGGACGCGAGATTGAGCGCGATCTCGTGCCCCGCCAGCGTCGCCGTGCCCATCCACCCGGCCATGACCGTGACCAGCCCGAACGCGTTCACCTCGGCGAAGAACTGCAGGCCGATCGGGACGCCGAGTCCGAGCATCCGCCCGAGCGGCGCAAGTTCCCAACTCTCCCGGTGCCAGGGGCGCACATGCGGACGCAGCAGGGGCCACGCCCACGCGAGCAACGCGAACGCCATGAGCCAGCGGGAGATCGCGGTCGCCATCGCCGAGCCGACGACGCCGCGTGGCGCGAATCCCAGGTGGCCGTACACGAGCACCCAGTTGAGCGCGACGTTCGCCGCATTGGCCACCACCACGGCGAGGACCACCGGCCGCACCGTGGAGAACGCCTGCAGCACCTGTCGCATCATGTTGAAGGCGAAGAACGGGAGCATCCCCGGGATGCTCCAGAGGACGTAGTCCACCGCGAGCGGCGTGACGTCCGCGGGCTGCCGGAGCGCACGGAGCACCGGCCCGGCGAGCAGGAACGAGCCGCTCACCGCGACCGCGACGAGCGCCGTGAGCAGCAGCCCGCGCTGCACGCCGCGCGCGATCGCGACATCGTCCTTCGCGCCGACCCCTTGCGCGATCACCGGGTCGAGCGCCATGAGGACGCCGATGCCGAGGATCGCCGTCGCGAAGAAGTAGAAGTTCCCGAGCGCGCCCGCGGCGAGGTCGGCGGCCGAGACGCGGCCGAGCATGAGCGAGTCGACGACGCCCATCAGCTGCATGCCGACGTTGACGAGCACGATCGGCGCGGCGAGCTGCGCCATCTCGCGCAGCTCGGCCGCCGTGGGCCGCAGCCGCGCGAGGTCGCTCATTGGCCGGGGCCTACTCCCACTCGATGGTGGCGGGCGGCTTGGAGCTGATGTCGTATACCACGCGATTGATCCCCTTCACTTCCCGGATGATCCGGTTGGAGATGCGCGCGAGCACATCGTACGGGAACGCGAACCAGTCCGCCGTCATGCCGTCGGTGCTCGTGACGGCGCGCAGCGCGATCACGTGCTCGTAGGTGCGCCCGTCGCCCATGACGCCCACCGAGCGCACGGGGAGGAACACTGCGAACGCCTGCCAGATCTCGTTGTAGAGGCCGGCGGCGCGGATCTCCTCGAGGTAGATCGCGTCGGCCCGGCGCAGCGTCTCGACGTTCACCGGATCGACCGCGCCGAGGACGCGGATCGCGAGCCCCGGTCCCGGGAACGGATGTCGCCCGACCATCTCCTCGGGGAGCCCCAACTCACGCCCGACGTTGCGCACCTCGTCCTTGAACAGTTCGCGCAGCGGCTCGATGAGCTTGAACTTCATGTCCGGCTTGAGCCCGCCCACGTTGTGGTGCGTCTTGATCGTCGCGCTCGGCCCGCCCTTCGCGCTCACCGACTCGATGACGTCGGGATAGAGCGTGCCCTGCACCAGGAACCTCGCGTCCTTCCCCGCCGCTGCCGCGGCATCCTCGAAGACGTCGATGAAGGTGTGCCCGATCGCCTTGCGCTTCATCTCGGGGTCATCCAGCCCGCCCAGCGCGCCCAGGAAGCGGTCCTCGGCCCGCACGGTGATGAGCCGGATGCCGAGGTGCTGGCCCATCGTGCGCTCCACCTGCTCTCGCTCGTGGAGGCGGAGGAGGCCGGTGTCGACGAAGATGCAGGTGAGCTGGTCGCCGATCGCCTTGTGCACGAGGGCGGCCGCGACGGACGAGTCCACGCCCCCGGAGAGCCCGCAGATCACCTGCGCGTCGCCCACCAGCTCGCGGATCCGCGCGACCTCGAGCTCGATGAAGTGCCCCGGCGTCCAGTCCGCCTTGCACCCCGCCACCCCGAACAGGAAGTTCTGGATGATCTCCGCGCCGCGCACGGTGTGCGCGACCTCGGCGTGGAACTGGATCGCGTGGATGGGCTTGGTCGCGTGGCGGAAGCCGACGACGGGATTCCCTTCGCTCGACGCCGTCAGCACGTATCCGGGCGGCACGTTCTCGACGTGATCGCCGTGGCTCATCCATACCTGCGACGTCTCGCCGGCGTCGAAGCCCGCGAAGAGCCCGGTGTTCTCCTTCACCCGCATCTCGGCGCGCCCGTACTCGCGGCGCCCGCCGCCCTTCACCTCACCGCCGGCGTTCAGCGCGATCCACTGCATCCCGTAGCAGACGCCGAGCACCGGCGCGACGTCGAGGATGGCCGGGTCGAAGCTCGGCGCGCCCTCGTCGGTCACCGAGCTCGGCCCACCCGAGAGGATGATCGCCGTCGGCTTCCAGTCGCGGATCCACTCGAGCGAGCGGGTGGGCGGATGGATCTCCGAGAAGACGCGCGCCTCGCGCACGCGGCGCGCGATGAGCTGCGTGAACTGCGACCCGCAATCGAGGATCAGGATGCGCGAACCGTCGTGACTCACTTCGTCCACTCCGCTGCGTCGAGCTTGATGAACTCGACGTCCTTGGTGTCGAGGTCGATGATGGCCGCCGACGGCGCGCCGAAGAGCCACCCGCAGGCCTCGCCCGGGTTCACGATGAGCGTGTCGCCGCGCGTCTTCATCTCCTGCAGGTGCGTATGCCCGTGGATCACGATCGAGTGCGCGAGCACCGAGCGCTCGACCACGTCGCCGATGTCGTGCACGATGAGCACCTTGTGCTCCCCGAGCTTGATGCTGTGCGGCGACTCGAAGAGCTCCTGGCCCATCCCCTGCTCGGCGAAGGCACGCAACCCCTCGGGGTCGCCGTCGTTCCGGCCGAAGACCCCGGCCATCGCGACGTTGTGGTCCTGGAACGGCTTGAGCGAGAACGGCGAGCAGTAGTCACCCGCGTGCAACACGAAGTTGACGTCGCGCTTGAGCATCTCGCGCAGCAACGCATCCGTCGCCGGCACCCGGTCATGGGCATCCGACAGCAGTCCGACTCGCATCAGGCATCCCTCCAGAGGGGAGCAGGGACCTCGAGCCGCACGAGGTCCTCGTAGGTCTCGCGCGCCGTCACCACCGCCCAGCGCGCCCCATCCACCAGCACCTCGGCCACGCGCGGCCGGGCGTTGTACGTCGAGCTCATCACGTAACCGTAGGCCCCGGCGGTGCGCACCGCCAGAAGATCGCCCGGCTCCACGGCCTCCATCTCCCGGTCGAGGGCGAGGAAGTCCCCGCTCTCGCACACCGGGCCCACGACGTCGGCGACGAGGCGCTCCTCGCGCGGCACCACCGCGTCGATCCGATGGAACGCGTCGTAGTGCGACGGGCGCAGCAGCTCGGTCATCCCCGAATCGCAGATCAGGTACGTCTTGTCGCCGGTCTCCTTGCGGTAGAGCACGCGCGTCACGAGCACGCCGGAGGCGGCGGCGAAGTAGCGCCCCGGCTCGACGAGCAACTCGAGCCCAAGGGTGTTCGCCGCGGCGATGACGATGCGCGCGTACGCCGTCAGGTCCGGCTCGTCCTCGCCGTCGTACGGCACCGGCAGCCCGCCGCCGGCATCGAGGTACCGCAGGTCGGCGCCGGACTTCCGCAACGCGATCGACACCTCCACCAGCCGCGCGGTGCCCTCCTCGTACGCGTCGAACGCCTCGAGCTGCGACCCGACATGCATGTCGAGCGCGCGCAGCGAGACGTTCGGCAGTCCGAGGGCGATCCGCCCCACCGCTTCCACTTCATCGATCGGGATCCCGAACTTGTGCCCCTTGGCCCCGGTCGCGATGTAGCGATGGGCGTTCTGGATGCTGACCTCGGGATTCACGCGCAACCCGATGTTCGCCACCGTGCCCAGTTCGTCCGCGAGCTTGGAGACGAGGCGCAGCTCGGCCAGCGACTCGACGTTGATGAGCTTCACGCCCGCGCTGAGCGCCTCGCGCAGTTCGTGTTCCTGCTTCCCCACCCCGCCGAAGAGGATGTCCTCGGGCGCGAACCCCGCGCGCAGTGCCTTGAAGAGCTCGCCTCCGGAGACGACGTCGATGCCGCTCCCTGCCGCGTGCAGGACCTCGAGGATGCCGCGGTTGCCATTCGCCTTGCACGAGTAGTGGATCCGATGCGGCGCGCCCGCCAGCGCCGCGTCGAGCTTCGCGTAGCGGTCGCGGAGGACCCCCGCCGAGTAGATGTACGTCGGCGTGCCGACCTCGCGCGCGAGGCGGGCGAGCGGGACGCCCTCGGCGTGCAACGCGCCGTCACGGACGGCGAAGCCCTGCATCAGTAGGCCTTCGCCCAGATCACCTCGTGCTTCGCCGGCTCCCCGGTGATGAGGCAGGTCGTGGGCGCGTCCGCGGAGCGGAACTCGGGATCGGGGATGCAACGAATGGTCGCCTTCGTCTCTTCCTTCACTTTGGCCTCGACGGCGGGATCGCCGTTCCACCCGGCGTACACGAAGCCGCCCGGCCCCTCCATGATCTCCTTGAGCTGCGCGTACGAGGTGACGTTGCGATGAGAGTTCGCCTCGCGACGCGCCTTGGCGGCCGCCAGCAGGTCGGACTGGATCGTCTCGAGCAATTTCGCGACCGCCTCGGGCAGCCCCGCCATCGGAAGGGCCGCCTTGGCCTTGATGTCGCGGCGGGCGGAGAAGACGCTCCCCTTCTCGAGGTCCTTGGGGCCGATCTCGAGGCGGAGGGGGACGCCGCGGAGCTCCCACTCGTAGTACTTGGCGCCCGGCTTGATGCCGTCGCGGTCGTCGACGGTCACGCGGAGCTTGTCGCTCGCGCCACGGCCGGTCCACGCGGTCAGCTCGGCCTTCGTCCGGTGTGCCGCCTCGACGACCCGCGCCCGCTCCTCGTCGGTCTTGTAGATCGGGATGATCACGACCTCAATCGGCGCGAGCTTCGGCGGCGTGACGAGCCCGTTGTCATCCGAGTGCGTCATCACGAGGCCGCCGACCATGCGCGTCGACACGCCCCACGACGTGTTCCACGCGAACGCGATCTCGCCGTTCACGTCCTGGAACTTGAGGTCGAACGCCTTGGCGAAGTTCTGCCCGAGGTTGTGCGAAGTGCCCGCCTGCAGCGCCTTGTTGTCCTGCATCATCGCCTCGCACGAGTACGTGCGCAGCGCGCCGGCGAACTTCTCGCTCTCGGTCTTCTGGCCGGTGATCACCGGCATCGCGATCCACCCCTCCATGAACGCCCGATAGACGCCGAGCATCTTGCGCGTCTCCGCCTCCGCCTCGTCATGCGTGGCGTGCGCGGTGTGCCCCTCCTGCCAGAGGAACTCGAGCGTGCGGAGGAAGAGCCGCGTGCGCATCTCCCACCGGACGACGTTCGCCCACTGGTTCATCAGGATGGGCAGGTCGCGATAGCTCTGCGTCCACTTCGCGAACATGTGATAGATGATCGTCTCCGACGTCGGCCGGACGACGAGGGGCTCCTCGAGCTCCTTGCCGCCGCCATGCGTGACGACCGCCGTCTCGGGCGCGAAGCCCTCGACGTGCTGCGCCTCCTTCTGCAGGAAGCTCTGCGGGATGAAGAGCGGGAAGTACGCGTTGACATGTCCCGTCTCCTTGAACATGTCGTCGAGGGCGCGCTGCATCCGTTCCCAGATGCCGTAGCCATTGGGCCGGATGACCATCGACCCCTTCACGGGCGAGTAGTCGGCCAGCTCGGCGCGGAGCACGAGTTCGTTGTACCACGCGCTGAAGTCCTCGGCGCGTGTCGTCAGCTTCTTGTCGTCAGCCATTGGTCCCGCTGGAGGTGCGTGCGTTCGTGCGCTGCTGGTGCAGCCAATCCCGGAGTCCCTGCATCGTCGCGGCATCGCCCGCGAGGGCGGCGCCGGTGTCCATCGCGTGCGTCGCGGCGCCCTTCATCGACCCGAGGAGGCTCAGCGCCTCGGTGCGGCCGTGCTCGTCGAAGTAGATCGCGGCGGTCACGCCGGCCTTCTTGGCCCCGTCCACCTGGTTGCGGGTCGCCTGGCTCATGTAGCGCTCGGCGTTGAGCCCGTGCGCGACGCTGAAGCCGGCCCCGCGGAGCGTGGTCACGAGCGCGAGCGCGCTCGCGAACCCGGCCGTCGCGGCCCCGTTCCCGGCGACGAGCTGGAGGTCCACGGCATCCTCGCTCACGGCCGGGAAGAGTCCGCGGTCCTGGAGCAACTCGCCGAGCACCACGTCGCCCATGCCGAAGCCGAGCGCGGGGAGATCGGTGCCGCCGAGCGCCTTGAGGAGGGTGTCGTAGCGACCGCCGCCGCAGATGGCGCGGAGCTCGCCCTTGGCGTCGAACAGTTCGAAGACGATCCCCGTGTAGTACGCGAGCCCGCGCACGATCGAGAGGTCGAGATCGACCCAGTCGCCCACGCCGAGGCCGGCCAGGTGCTCCCGGTACCGCGCGAAGCGCTCGACGTGCTCCAGCGCCGCCGGCGCCGCCCCGAACTCGGCCTTCACCTGCTCGAAGGTCGTGCCGCTCGCCAGGGCGAGCACGCGCTCGACGAGCGCCGGCGCGAGACCGGCGTCGGCGAGCTTCTGCGCCGAGACCTCCCGCGGCTGGCGCGCGATCTTGTCGACGACGCCGTAGACCGCGGGGACCTGCGACTCCGTCACCCCGAGGGTGAGCAGGATGCCGTTGAGCAGCCGCCGGTCACTCACCCGCGCCCGGACATCCGCGCTCGTGAGCCCCAGCTCCCGCATGATGTCGATCGCGACCGCGAGCAGCTCCGCATCCGCGAGTTCGCTCGACTCGCCCACGATGTCGACGTTCAGCTGGTAGTGCTCGCGCAACCGTCCCCGCTGCGCCCGCTCGTACCGGAAGAGCTGCGGCACCGAGAACCACTTCACCGGTTTGCGCAGCGCGTTGGCCCGCGCGCCGACCATCCGCGCGAAGGTCGGCGTCATCTCCGGCCGCAGCGCCACCTCGCGCCCGCCCTTGTCGACGAAGTTGTAGAGCTGTCCGACGATCTCGTCGCCGCTCTTCTTGGTGTAGAGCTCCAGCGGCTCCAGCGGCGGCCCGTCGTACTCGACGAACGCGTACTTGCGCGCTACGGCCCGCCAGGCGCGGAAGATGTGCGCGCGGCGGGCCAGCTCGTCAGGATAGAAATCGCGGAACCCCGGCAGGGACGACGTGCTACTCATCCGGGCAATTTACCCGGGCGTCGGACTCACCGCCAACCGTGACATCGCATCGCCGACCGTGTGGAACGAGCCGGTCACCAGCACGGTCGCGCCCCGGGTGGGCGCCAGCGCGAGCGCGGCGTCGAAATCAGGCTCCAACTCGGCCGAGTACCCGCTCGCGCGCGCGAACGCGAGGGCCTCGCTCGCGACCCAGGCCCGGCTCGCCGGGGCGGTCGGCGTGTTGGTAAGGACGAAGTGGTCCACCGCCCCGCCGAGCGCCTGGAGCATCCCGCGCCAGTCCTTGTCGCCCAGCACACTCACCAGCGCGACGACCGGTCCCTTCGGGCCTACGGCGCGGAGCGTCTCTGCGCTCACTCCAGCCCCGTCGGGGTTGTGCGCGACGTCGAAGATCCAGTCCCCATGACGGGAGAACCGCCCCGGGAGGGAGACCTGCGCCAGCGCCGGGATCGCCTCCTCGGGCCGGACCCGGAGCGGCCCGGGGATGGCGTCGAGCATGGTGAGCGCCACCAAGGCGTTCGAGGCCTGGTGGCGCCCCGGAAGGGCCGTTGTGACCTCCAGCGGGCCGCCGAGGGCGCTCCCTCCCGGCCCCGGCTCCCACACGAAGGTCGTCCCGGCGGCGCTCACCCGGACCTCGCGAGCGGTCCCCTCCTCGGCGACCACTCGGATGGGCGTCGCCCCACGCCGCGCCGCCTCGGCGGCCAGGATCGTCCGGATCGACAGGTCGCGCTCCCCCACCACCGCGGGCACGCCGGGCTTGTAGATCCCCGCCTTCTCCGGGGCGATCTGCTCCCGCGTCGTCCCCAACCACTCCACGTGGTCGAGGGCGATCCCCGTCACCCCGGCGACCAGCGGGGTCTGCGCGTTGGTCGCGTCGAGTCGCCCGCCGAGGCCGGTCTCGATCACCGCGACGTCCACCTCCGCCTCCGCGAAGAGGTGGAAGGCCATCGCCGTCGTCGCCTCGAAGAAGGTCGCCCCGAGCCGCTCGACGGTCGGCGTCCACTCGTCCAGGAACCCCGTGATCTGCGCCTCGCTCACGGCGCGCCCGTCGATGAGGAACCGCTCCCGGAAGTCGACGAGGTGCGGCGACGTGTACTTCGCGACCTTGAGGCCTCGCGCGCGCAGGACCGCCTCCAGGGAGGCGCAGACGCTGCCCTTCCCGTTGGTCCCCGCGACGTGGAGCGTCCGGATGCGCCGGTGCGGATCGCCCAGCGCCGCGAGGAAGGCCTCGATGCGCTCCAGGCCCAGCTTCCATTGTCCCGTGGTGCGCGCGAACAGGAAGTCGAGTGCTTCGCGGTAGCTGCGACCGGTCAGGAGCTCGCCCACCCCGTCGCCGCCGGCTTGCCGCTCATGTGCCGCAGGAGCTGGCCCACCGTGCGCTTCAGCTGATGCCGATGCACCACCTGGTCGACCATGCCGTGCGTGAGCAGGAACTCCGCCGTCTGGAAGCCCTCGGGCAGGTCCTGGCCCAACGTCTGCTTGATCACGCGCGGGCCGGCGAAGCCGATCACCGCGCCGGGCTCGGCCAGGATCGCGTCGCCGAGCATGGCGTAGCTCGCGCTCACGCCGCCGGTGGTCGGGTTGGTGAGGATCGAGACGTACGGGATCCGGCGTTCGGCGAGTTGCGAGAGCATCGCCGACGTCTTCGCCATCTGCATGAGCGAGAGCACGCCCTCCTGCATGCGCGCGCCGCCGGACGACGAGATGATGATGAGCGGCCACTTCTTCTCGAGCGAGCGCTGGCCGAGGCGCGCGATCTTCTCGCCGACCACCGAGCCCATCGACCCGCCCATGAACGCGAAGTCCATGATGCCGAGGTTCACGGGCATCTGGTCCATCAGGCCCGAGACGGTCAGGATCGCGTCGTGCTCCCCGGCGTTCTTGAGCGCCTTCTTCAGGCGATTGGCGTACTCGGGGAACTCGAGCGGGTCCACCGACGAGAGCTCGACGTCCTTCTCGTCGATCGACCCGTCGTCGAGCAGGATCGTGGCGTACTCATGCGCCCGGATGCGCCGATGGTGGTCGCACGCCGGACAGACGTTCGAGTTCCGCAGGAACTTCTCGCGGATGTCGGTATGCCCGCACGCCTCGCACTTCTCCCAGACGTCGGGAGGGATCTCGAGACGTGCCGCCCGGGGGGGACGGGGCTTCTTCTCTTTGCGGAACCAGGCCATGGAGGGAAAAGTGGTCGGCCCCGCGGTGGGGAGCAAGCCATCGCGGCCGCCGAGGCCGCCCTAGATGACGAGACCGTCGGCCTTGCCGCGCCCTTCGGAGGAGATGAGGACCAGGATCCCCACCGACATCCAGCACGCGAGCATGAACGACCCGCCATAGCTGAAGAACGGCAGCGGGATGCCCGTGATGGGCATCAACCCCACCGTCATGCCGACGTTCACGATGATGTGCGTGAACCAGGCGGCCGTCAGCCCGAACGCGACGAGCGACGCGAATGGCGTGCTCGACCGCGCCGCGATGCGCACGGTCCGCAGTAGCAGCACCGTGAAGAGTCCCAGCGCCAGCAGCACGCCCAGGAACCCCAGCTCCTCGCCGACCACCGGGAAGATGAAGTCGGTGTACTGCTCAGGCAGGAATGCGAGCCGCTTCTGCGAGCCGAGCGTGAAGCCCTTCCCGAAGAAGCCGCCCGACCCGATGGCCACCTGCGACTGGAGCACGTGGTAGCCCGAAGCCCGCGGATCGGCCGACGGATCGAGGAACACGAGCAGGCGGTTCTGCTGGTACGGATTCATCTTCGCCCACAGCAACGGCGCGACCACGCCCATCAGGACGTTCGCCGCGACCACCATCGTGCTCTCGAGCGCCGACGGGCGCCGCCACCAGAGCAGCGCGAGCAACGCGAAGAACCAGGCGCCCCAGACACCGGGGCCGAACGCCAGCACGAGACTGATGCCCGGGCTCGCGACCATCAGCAGCAACGGCCACGAGACGCCGCTCCAGAACAGCATCGCGAAGAACACGCCGATGAAGACCAGCCCCGTCCCCAGATCGGGCTGCGCCATGATCAGCACCCACGGCACCAGCGTGATCACCGCGGGACGCCAGAGGCCGAACAGGGACGTCGGGGCCGTGCGCTGCGCGCTCAGCACGCGCGCCAGCATCAGCACCACGGCGATCTTCGCCAGCTCCGACGGCTGACCCAGCCGCACACCGCCGATCGCCAGCCAGCTCTTGCTGCTCGCCGCGGTCCCCGCGCCCGTCCCGACGAAGACCAGCACCAGGAGCATCAGGCATGCGCCCAGGTACGCCCAGACCGATCCCCACTCGAGCAGGCGCACCGACGTCCGTGAGATCGCGTACGCGACGCCCAGGCCGAGGAGGAACCAGACCGCCTGCGTCCGCCAGAGCCCCTCCACGAACGTCGGCACGTCAGTCTGCCCCGCCGAGTACACCATCGCGATCCCGAACGAGGTGAGCAGGAACGCCAGCACCGGCAGCGGCCAGTCGGCGGGGATCCGCTGCGCGCGCATCAGCCGTCCACCAGCGGCATCGCGACCACCTTCTGCTTCAGGTGATGCTCCATGATCCGCGTCGCGATGCGCGCCGCACGCGACCCGTGCAGGCCGAACTCGAGCATCACCGCCACCACGATCTTCGGTTCCTCGGCGGGCGCGTAGCCGACGAACCAGGCATGGTCCGCGTTCGCGTCCTGCGCGTTCTGCGCCGTGCCCGTCTTCCCCGCCACCGCGATCCCCTGCAAGCGCGATCCCGCCGCCGTGCCGCGCCCCACCACGTTCGCGAGCGCGCCTTGGATGCCGGCCAACTGCACGTCATTCAGGGAGAACAACCGCGTCCGCTCGGCGCGCCCGCGCACGATCTCCGGCCGCGCCGCCTGCCCATCGGTCGCGAGCGCCGTGTAGAAGCGCGCCATGTTCACCACGGTCTGCGAATTCTCGCCCTGCCCGATCGAGAGGTTGAGCGTCACCGCGTTGCTCCACCCCCGCGGACCGAAACGCTCGTCGTAGTACTTCTTCGGCGGGTCGGTCGGGAAGAGCGGCCGGTTCTCCGCCGGGAGGTCGATCCCGGTCCGTTCGCGCGACCCGAGCCGGATGCCGCCCGCGATCAGCCGATTGAGCCCGATCTTGAGGCCCAGTTGGTAGAAGTAGACATCGCACGAATGTTCGATCGCCTCGGCGAGTGTCACGTCGCCGTGGCCCTTCTTGTCCCAGCAGCCGAACGGTCGGTTGCCGTACTGGTACGCGCCGGTGCACGGCACCGACATGTGGTCGTCCATGTCGACCAGTCCCGCCTCCATCGCGATGATCGCCGTCTGCAGCTTCCAGATCGAGCCGGGCGGATAGGTCCCCTTGATCGCCTTGTTGTAGAGCGGCCGACGCGGGTCCTCTTGCAGCTCCTGCCAATAGCTGAACGGGATCCCGCCGATGAAGCGGTTGGGGTCGAAGGTCGGTGCGGAGTGCAGGGCGAGCACCTCGCCCGAGCGCGGCTCCATCGCCACCACCGCCCCGATGAGCGAATCCCCGAAGATCCCCGCGACGAAGCGCTGCAGGTCGAGGTCGATGTTCGTGTAGAGCGGCGTCGGCGCCTCGGGCCGCAGGTCCTCGCGCGCGTCCTCGCGCACCACCCGTCCACGGGCGTCGACCTCCACGAAGCGCATCCCCTCACGCCCACGCAGGCGCGACTCGTACTGCTTCTCGATCCCGTCCTTGCCGACCTGCTGCCCCGCCTTGTAGTCGGCGTACTGGTCCTGCCCGAGCTCGGCGTCGCTGATCTCGCCCGTGTACCCGACCAGCGCGGACACCGCGGGGCCATCCGGGTAGTAGCGCTTGGGCGCCGACTGGATGAGCAGACCCGGGAACTCCACACGACGCTCCTCGAGCATCGACACGAGCGCGAACGGCGCGTCGCCGAAGAGCACGGTCGGGCGCGAACGGTCACGGCGGTAGCGCCGGATGGCGGCGCCCACCTGCTCTGGCGTGACCGGCGAGAGCTCGCCGATCCGCCGCATCGTCGTGCGCAGCGAGTCCTCGTTCCGGGCCAGCAGCGAGATCGAGTATCCCGGCAGGTTCTCGGCGATGATCTTGCCCGTGCGGTCGTAGATGATCCCGCGCGGTGCCGGCAGCGGGATCTCGCGCAGTCGGTTCTCCTCCGAGGCCAGCACGTACCGGGCGTTCTGCAGCACCTGCGTGCGGAAGAACGCCCCGAGCAGCAACAGGAGCCCGGTGAAGACGAGTCCGGACGCGACGCGCGCCCGATACTGGACGTCGTTGGGGTGGAAGCTCATGCGCGTCGCCGCTCGAGCGAGGGGCGCACCAGCGCCATCACCGCGAGGCCCACCACGGCGGTGACGAGCGCGGCGAGCGGGGTCCACAGCAGGAGCTGCGACACGAGGGCGAGTCCGCCGAGCCGACCCTCCGCGAGGAGGAAGACGACATCCACCGCGACCTTGCCGACGAAGACGAAGACCGCGTTCAGGAGGACGTTGTCGGCGAAGAAGGTCGCCTTGAGCTCCGAGGCCGCGAAGCCGACCAGTGTCATCGCGAGGGCGCCCGCGCCGAACGCCTCGGGCGTGAGCGCGTCGGCGATGACGCCGATCAGGAAGCCGACGAGCGCGGCCGCCCCGGGACGCACGCGGACCGCGACCACCAGCACCGCGATCACGAGGAAGTCCACGTTGGCCCGCAGGTCGAGCATCGGCCGCAGCGTGTAATGCAGCGCGACGAGCGCGAGCACGAGGACCGCCACGACGAGCGAGCGCGAGGAGTTCATGGCCGCCGTACCGCAAGGCTGTCGCGCGACGGCGTCCAGACGCTCTCCACGCCCTCACCGCCCCGGTCGGGGCGCAGCACCAGCACCGAGGTCACGTCGGCCGGGCGCACCGCCGGCTTCAGCAGGTACGTTCGCTCCCACCCACCCTCGGGCCCGAGCTCGTCCATCACCGTGCCGATCGGGATCCCGCGCGGGTAGACGCCGCCGAGCCCCGAGCTGACCACGAGCGTGCCCACCGCCAGCTTCTGGCGGAAGGGGACGCCGCGCAGCTCGAGCAGGAACCCCTCGGCGCCGTCGCCCGCATGCGCGGAGACGATCCCGAACGCCGAGCCGTCCGCGGAGGTCGCGCTGACGCGGAACTCCGGATGGGGCCAGGTGATCGCGACACTGGTCCGGGCATCGACGTGCTGCACCATGCCGACCAGGCCATCCGCGCTCACCACGGCGGCGAGACGCTCGACCCCGGCCCGCTCACCGGCCGAGAGCACGAGCGTGTGGTCATCGCCGAGTCCGCGACCCACGAGCGCTTCCGCCGGCACGAACCCCCAGCGCAACGCCCGCCCGAGCCCGAGGATGCCGCGCAGCCGCCCGTTCTCCGCCTCGAGTTCGTCGAGCCGCTGCGAGCGGCGCAGCACGCTGTCGGCGATCGCGACGACGGAGTCGTGCGAGACGAAGGATCGGCGCGCGAGCGCGGCGCGCTGCTGCATCGCCGCGAGCGGGGCGACGACGGTGCCACGGATCGCGCCCGCGGTGCGATCGCGCGGGCCATCCGGCAGGATGAGCAGGGAGAGCGACGCGAGCACGCAGGCCGCCGCGATCAGCAGGTCCGTTCGCGAATCCGTGCGGGAACCGCGCGGCACCGTCAGCGCCCGGTCAGGTGGTCAGCACCGACCAATACTTATCCTCGTCATCGAGGATCCGCCCCGTCCCGCGCACCACGCAGGTCAGGGGATCCTCATCGACGTGGATCGGCAGCCCGGTCTCCTGCGTGAGCAGGATGTCGAGGCCGCGGATGAGCGCGCCGCCGCCGGTCATCACGATCCCGCGATCGACGATGTCCGACGCGAGTTCGGGCGGCGTGATCTCCAGCGCGCGGCGCACCGCGTTCACGATCTGCTGGATCGGCTCCTGGATGGCCTCGCGGATCTCGGCCGAGTGCACGCGCACCGTCTTCGGGATCCCCGAGACGAGGTCACGTCCCTTGACCTCCATCTCGCGTTCTTCGCCGAGCGGCGCCGCCGATCCGATCTGGATCTTGATGAGCTCCGCCGTCGGCTCGCCGATCAGCAGGTTGTAGCTCTTGCGCATGAACTGCACGATCGCCGCGTCGAGCTCGTCGCCGCCGGTGCGGATCGACGTATCCGAGACGATGCCCGAGAGCGCGATCACCGCGATCTCCGTCGTCCCGCCGCCGATGTCGATCACCATGTTGCCCGTCGGCGTCTCCACCGGCAGCCCCACGCCGATCGCGGCCGCCATCGGCTCGGCCACCATGAACACATCCTTCGCGCCGGCGCCGAGCGCCGAGTCGCGCACCGCGCGGCGCTCCACCTCGGTGATCCCCGATGGCACGCAGACGATCACGCGCGGCTTGATCGGGAAGAACCCCTTCCGGATCACGAGGTTGAGGAAGTAGCGCAGCATCTTCTCGGTCACGTCGAAGTCGGCGATCACGCCGTCCTTCATCGGTCGCACCGCGATCACGCCGTCGGGCGTGCGGCCGAGCATGCGCTTCGCCTCGAGGCCGACTCCCTTGATCGCCTTCGTGTCGCGATCGATCGCGACGACCGAAGGCTCGTTGAGCACGATGCCTTCGCCCTTGACGTACACGAGCGTGTTCGCCGTTCCGAGATCCACCGCAATGGCGTTCGCGGGGAGGAACCCACCTTTCTTGAAGAACGGCCAACGCATGATGTTCGGGTTCTCGCTCGTCGGGACTTCAAGGACGGCTGAGGGCGCCAGGGCGCAACGGGGGGACGGGGGAAGTTACCCCGCCGTCACCCCGCGAGACAAGCTGTTGTCAGTCTTTGCGTTTCGGCGCTCAATCTCGATCGGGGACGAAGCGGAAGGGCAGTTGAACCAGTTGCGAAACGGCTCGCCCGTGTCGGCGGGCGGGCACGAACCGTCGCGCCTCCACCGCCCGACGGACCGCCTCGCTGAAGGCCGGATGCGTACTCCAGACCACGCCGAAGGTCTCGCGGCGCACCTGACCGGTGGAGTCGACCACGAATTCCACCTCGACCGCGCCGCCGATCCCGGCCGAGAGGAGAGAATCGGGGAAGATCGGCTGCAACGGCGTGGTGCCGAGCGGCTCGGTCCGCGCCTCCACGCTGTCCGCAGGCCAGACCGTCTCGCGCTCGAGGAGCGCGGCGAGTTCCTCTCCGGCGGTCGCATCCCCCGCGCGCCGGCGGCGTGGCAGCGCCTCCCCCTGCCGCGTCCACAGCACGATCGTCCCCGCACCGCCGGTCGCCCCGGAGAATTCGATGGGCACGGTCGCAGACCCGCTGTAGACCTCCATCGCGGCGAGCGTCCGCGGGTCGATGCCGTCCAGATCGACGTCGCGGGCGCTCATCGGCACGCCGTCGAGCCAGACCGCCGGGCCCGCCACCGAGCCGCGGACCCGCAGGGCGCTCATCCCGGTCCGTCGCTGATCGACCCGGAACCCCGGGATGCCGCGCAGCAGGTCCGACATCCGCCGCGCATTGCGGCGCGCGATCTGGTCTTCGGTGAGGAAACGCCCGTTCCCGCTCGCGCGGCGCCGATAGAAGGCGGCCAGCGGGCCGATCAGGTTCCGATGCCCAACGACCACGACGGGGTCGAGCGCACGTCCGAGCCGACGCAGCACCACGCGGATGCCTGTGTCGGGGAGTGACGCGACGTGGAGTGTCTCTGGCGCGAATCCGATGCGCCGAACCAACAACCGCGGAATTGCCGGACGGAGGAGCCGGAATCGTCCGCTCGCGTCAGTCTCGACGCGAGGGCCGCCGCCGAGGGCTTCCACCGACGCGCCGGTGAGTCCGCGCCCTTCTGCGTCACGAACGTGCCCTTCAAGCGACCCCTGCACCGGCCGACCGCTCGCCGCAGCGAGCAGCAGGACCGCACCCGCGACCAGCTGCCGCCTCTCCCCTCGGATCCGCCGCATGGCTCCCTCCGCATCCGCCTGTTCCCCAACCTACCATCGCGGACCGTACTGTGCGCACCGGCCACCGAACGAAAGTGGGGCAGCCCGACCGAGGTCGAGCTGCCCCACTCCGCCATCACCCATCGCCCATCTACTTCAGGAACTGCTCCGCCGCATGGTACTCCATCCCGAACGCCTCGGCCACGCCCTGGTATGTGATCTTCCCGTCCACGACGTTCAGCCCCTTCACCAGCGCCGGATCCTCGCGCAGCGCCTGCTTCCAGCCCTTGTTGGCCAGCTTGAGCGCGTACGGCAGCGTCGCATTCGTGAGCGCCAGCGTCGACGTGCGCGGCACCCCGCCCGGCATGTTGGCCACGCCGTAGTGGATGATCCCGTCCACCGTGTAGACCGGGTTCTCGTGCGTCGTCGCCTTGATCGTCTCCACGCAGCCGCCCTGGTCGATCGCCACGTCCACGATCACCGACCCCGGACGCATCGTCTTGAGGTCCTCCTTGCGGATGAGCTTCGGCGCCTTCGCGCCCGGGAGCAGCACGCCGCCGACCACGAGGTCCGCCGAGGCGATCGCCTCGAGGATGTTGGCGCGGTTGGAGTAGATCAGCTGCACGTTCGCCGGCATCACGTCGCTCAGGTACCGGAGACGCGGGAGCGAGGTGTCGAGGATGATGACCTTCGCGCCGAGGCCCGCCGCCATCTTCGCCGCGTTCACGCCCACGATGCCACCGCCGAGGATCACGACCTTGGCCGGCGGCACGCCCGGGACGCCGCCGAGCAGCACGCCGCGGCCGCCGTAGAGCTTCTCGAGGTACTTCGCGCCTTCCTGGACCGCCATCCGGCCCGCCACTTCCGACATCGGGATGAGGAGCGGGAGGTCCCGGTTCGCGAGCTCGACCGTCTCGTACGCGATGCAGGTCGCGCCCGAGTCCATGTGCGCCTTCGTGAGCTTCTCGTCGGCGGCGAAGTGGAAGTAGGTGAAGATCGTCTGTCCCTTCCGCATGCGCGGCCACTCGACCGCGATCGGCTCCTTCACCTTGATGATCATCTCGGCTTCCTTCCAGACGGCGTCGGCCGTCGGGAGGATCTTCGCGCCGACGCTCGTGTACTGCTCGTCCGTGAAGCCCGAGCCCTCACCGGCGCTCTGCTCGACGTAGACGGTATGACCAGCGGCCACGAGCGCCTCGGCGCCGGCCGGGACGAGCGAGACACGATTCTCGTTCGTCTTGATCTCCTTCGGGATTCCGATCTTCATGTGCGGGCGGGTATTGGGGAGATGGAGAGTTTGAGAAAGCAGTTGGCGCGCGCGGATGCCACTACACCGGACCCAACCGTACCACAGTCTGCGCGTCGACCGAATAGAAATCTCGGCACGCAGCCGCCACCTCGCCAGCCGTGACGGAATCTACCCGCGCGAGGACCTCGTCCAGCGGGCGATAGGGCTCGTTGTAGAGCTCCACCGCCGCCGCGCGGTACATCCGGGCCGAGACGCTCTCCATCGAGAGCGTGATCTGCCCCTTGAGCTGCTGCTTCCCCATCTGCAGTTCGTCCGCCGGGATACCCTCGGACGTGAGTCGGAGCATCTCCGCGCGAACCGCCGCCGCGGCCTCCTCGGCCCGCTCCGGCGCGCACCCCACGTAGATCCCCTGCGCCCCCGCGGTGACGTGGAAGCTCTGGAACGAGTGCACCGAGTAGGCCAGCCCGAGCTCCTCCCGGACCCGCTGGAAGAGCCGCGAGCTCATTCCGCCGCCGAAGAGCGAGTTCACCAGCATCAACGCATGGCGGCGAGGATCGCTGTGCGGCACGATCGCGTTGCCGAATACCAGGTGCATCTGCTGGGTGTCGCGGTCCACCGCTTGGTCGCTCGGCGCCGCCGCGCGCGCTGCGGGCACCCGCGGGGTCGCGCCGGTGCCCGCCGGCAGCGCGTCCCACCCGGCCTGGGCCAGCACTGCGAGCAGCTGCTCGTGCCGGACGTTCCCCGACGCGGCCACCACCACGTTCCCCGCCCGGTACGCCCGGTCATGGAGGGAGCGCAGGTCGGCCAGCTCCAGGCCTTCCACCGTCTCGGGCGTGCCGAGGATCGAGTACCCGAACGGATGGTCGCCCCAGAGGGCCGCGTTGTGGATCTCGAAGACGATGTCGTCCGGCGTGTCCTCCACCATGGAGATCTCCTCGAGCACGACCCCGCGCTCGAGGTCGAGATCCGCCTGGCGAAGGGCGGGCCGGAACATCAGGTCGAAGAGCACGTCCGCCGCCTGCGGCAGGTGCTCGTCGAGCACCCGTGCCTGGAAGGAGGTGTGCTCACGCCCCGTGTAGGCGTCGAGTGAGCCCCCGAGCGACTCGAGCGCGAGCGCCAGCTCCTTCGCCGACCGCGACTCGGACCCCTTGAACACCATGTGCTCGAGGAGGTGCGAGACCCCCATCTGCTCGCGCGCCTCGTGCAGCGACGCCGAGCGGACCCAGGCCCCCAACGACACCGACCGTACTCCCGGCATGTATTCCGAGAGTACGGTCAGTCCGTTCGAGAGGAGGGTCCGTTGCACGCCGCGCTCGCTGGAGGCGGCGGTGACACCGGAACCTTCGGTCATGCGCTTAGCGGCGGTCGCGGCCGCCGCGACGGTCACGATCCCCGCCACGGGGACGGTCGCTGCGCGGGCGCTCCTCGCCCGAGCCGCCACCTTCACCACCCTCGCTGCCGGCCGGGGCGTCGGGCATTCCCTCGGGCTTCGGGAGCAGCGCCTTCATCGAGAGACGCAGACGGCCACGCTCATCGCGGTCGATGAGCTTCACGGTGACCTGCTCACCCTTCTTGACCACGTCCTCCGGCTTCTCGACGCGCGTGTGGCGCATCTCGGAGACGTGGAGGAGGGCCTCGGTGCCGGGCATGATCTCGATGAAGGCGCCGAACGCCGTCACCGACTTGACCGTGCCCTGGTAGGTCTCGCCCACCACCGGCTCGGCCGTGATCGCCTGCACCATCTGGCGCGCGCGCTCCATCGCCTCGCCGCCGACGGCGGCGATGGTGACCAGACCCGAATCGTCCACCGAGAGCTCGGCGCCGGTCTCGTCCTGGATGCCGCGGATCGTCTTGCCCTTCGGGCCGATGAGGTCGCCGATCTTCTCGGGGTTGATCATCATCGTCACGATGCGCGGCGCGTACTTCGAGAGGTCCGGGCGCACGGTCGGGAGCGCCTTGTTCATCTCGCCGAGGATGTGCAGGCGGCCTTCGCGCGCCTGCGCGAGCGCCTCGATCATGATCTTGAGGTCGAGCCCCTGGATCTTGATGTCCATCTGGATGGACGTGATCCCCTGCTCCGTGCCGGCGACCTTGAAGTCCATGTCGCCGAGGTGGTCCTCGGTGCCGAGGATGTCGGTGAGGATCGCGTACTTCTTGCCTTCCTTGATGAGACCCATCGCCACGCCGGCGACCGGGGCCTTGAGCGGGATGCCCGCGTCGAAGCAGGCGAGCGAGCCGCCGCAGATCGACGCCATCGAGGAGCTGCCGTTGGACTCGAGGATCTCGCTCACGATGCGGATCGTGTACGGGAACTGCTCGAACGCCGGCAGCACCGCCTGGATCGCGCGCTCGGCGAGCGCCCCGTGCCCGATCTCGCGACGGCCGGTGCCGCGCATCGGCTTGGCCTCGCCCGTCGAGAACGGCGGGAAGTTGTAGTGCAGCATGAACGACTTCGTCGTCTCCTTCGCGTCGTCGATGTTGTCCATGCGCTGGACGTCATTGGCGGTGCCGAGGGTCGCGACGACGAGCGCCTGCGTCTGGCCGCGCGTGAAGAGCGCCGACCCGTGCGCGCGCGGGAGCACCGACGCGTCGATCGAGATGTCGCGGACGACGTTCGGCTTGCGGCCGTCGACGCGGAGGCCGGTGTCGAGCACCTGCGCGCGGAGCGCGTTGTACTCGAGGTCGCCGACGATCATGCCGACGAGGCCGTGGTGCGCCGGATCGAGCACCGTCGCCATCTCGGCCTTCACCTCTTCCTTCACCTTCTCGACCGCCTGGATGCGCGTCGCCTTGTCCTTCTGGTTGATCGCGGCCTCGATGCGCTTCTCGGCGGCCTTGGTCACCGTCTTCTTGACGTCGGCCGGGATCTCCGTGGCCGTCCACGCCATCTTCTCGGCGACGCCGGCCTTCTTGAGGAGCTCCTCCTGCATCGCGACGATCTCGCCGATCCCCTTCTGGGCGATCTTGAGCCCCTCGACGATGTCCGCCTCGGAGACCTCGAGCGCACCGCCCTCGACCATCATGATCGAGTCGGCCGAGCCGGCGACGATCATGTCCATGTCCGAGAACTCGAGCGCCTGGAACGTCGGGTTGAGCAGCCACTTCCCCTCGACGCGGCCGACGCGCACGCCGGCGATCGGGCCCGCCCACGGGATCTTGCTCGCGCTCAGCGCGAACGACGTCGCGATGAGGCCGAGGACGTCGTGGTCGTTCTCCTGGTCGGCGGAGAGGACGTAGATGACGACCTGCACCTCGTTCTGGAAGCCTTCCGGGAAGAGCGGACGGATCGAGCGGTCGATGATCCGGCAGGAGAGGATCTCCTCATCGCGCGGACGCCCCTCGCGCTTGATGAAGCCGCCCGGGATCTTGCCCGAGGCGTACATCTTCTCCTTGTACTCGACGGTGAGCGGGAAGAAGGGCAGCGGGCTCTTCTTCTCGCTCACGGTGACGGCGGCGAGGAGGACGGTCTCCCCGTAGGTGACGAGCGCGGACCCGGCGGCCTGCTTGGCCATGCGCCCGGTCTCGATGATGAGGGGGCGGCCGGCGAAGGTCCGCTCAATGCGATGCATCATGCTGTGTTGTCTCTGGACTGTGCACGAAGCGCGCGATCCGCGTCAGTGCGGTCGCGCGCTCGTGTGGGTGGGGGCGCTTAGTAGCGCAGGCCGAGGTCGGCGATGATCTTGCGGTACGCCTCGATGTTCGACCGCTGCAGGTACTTCAGGAGGCGCTTCCGCTGACCGACCATCTTGAGGAGGCCACGACGGCCATGGTGGTCCTTGTGGTGGGCGCGGAAGTGCTCCGTGAGGTAGTTGATACGCTCAGTGAGGACCGCGACCTGCACCGTGGTGGACCCGGTATCGGTCCCATGCTGGCGATGCGAATCGATCGCCGCCGACTTTACGAACGCCATCCCTGAAATCCTTGCCTGCGCAGCGCAGTGCGTTGAAATGCCGATTCCGTTGTAGCACGGTAAGTTAGACGCCATCGGGGGGTCTGTAAAGCCCTCCTACCACACCCCACGGTCGAGGTCCCGATGCCCCTCTCCGCCTCCCGCCGCGCCCGCCTCGCCGCGGCGCTCCTCGCCCTGCCCGGCGCGGTCGCGGCGCAGGAACTCCTCGGCACCATCCGCCTCTCGGACGGCAGCACTCCGGCGCCCGGCATCGTCCTCGAAGCGTCGCGGCCGGGCGGGAACGCCCCCGTCGCGCGCGCCATCTCCGGCGAGAACGGCGGATTCGCGCTCCGGCTCATCCCGGGGACCTTCCGCCTCCGTGCGCTCCGCATCGGCTATCGCCCGACCGACTTCGGCACCTATACCCTCGTGGACGGGGAACGCCGCCGCCTCGAGCTCACGCTGGGCGACCGGGCGGTGCAGCTCGCTGCCATCACCAGCCGCGCCTCCGCTCGGTGCGCGGTCGGCGAGCGCGCCGGCGAGGCGGTCGCCACCCTCTTCGACGAGGCGCGCAAGGCGTTGCTCGCCGCGCTCCTCTCGCCGCCCGAGGGAAGGCCGTCGGCGCGCATCCTCCTCGAACAGTCCGTGACGGAGCCGGACGGCACCATCCGCGTGGCCCCCGTGCGCGCGGTCGCCGACGGCTTCGCGGCGCGTCCCTTCCGCAGCGCGCCACCGGCCCAACTCGCGGCACTCGGCTACGCGATCGAGGAGCCCGATGGCACGGTGTACTTCGCGCCGGACGCCAACGTCCTGCTCTCCGAACAGTTCGCCGCCGCGCACTGCCTGCGCCTCGCGGCCGCCGACACCGCGCACCCCACCCGCATCGGGATCGCCTTCCAGCCGGTCGGGACCGCTCGCGGTCGCGTGCGCATCCGCGGCACCCTCTGGCTCGATCGCGCGAGCTACGCGCTCGAGCGCCTCGACTTCGGATACGTCGGCCTTCCGGCCGGGCTGGACGACGCCGGCCTCGGCGGCTCGATCGAGTTCGCGCAGTTGCCCGGCGGCCTCTGGTTCGAGGACCGATGGGAGATCCGGATGCCGCGTCTGCGGATCGAACGGCAGGCGCGCGTCTCGGCGATCGGCGGGACAGGGTCGAGCGATCTTGTACGACTCGACGCCGTCCAGCGCGCCGGTGGCCGCGTCCTGTCGATCGGCCGACCTGAGCGCGTGCTCTACCGCTCCGCGGGCGCCGAGCCGGAAGCTATCGGTGGCGAGGACGTCGAGGCGCTCCGCACCGCGTCATTCCTGATGCGCGCCGCCTGCTCGATCGCCGCGGCGCCGATCCCGAACTTCCCCAGTGCCCCTGAGCCACGGAGCACCCTCGTGGGCCTCGTGCTCGAACCGGACGCGAGCACAGCGGCCGGCGCGCGGGTGTCCGCGACCTGGCAGGAGGGATTCCGGATCGACGCGGGCGACGGCATCACCTGGCGCGAGCGCACCATCGAGACGACCGCCGAAGGCGACGGTTTCTACGCGCTCTGCGGATTGCCGCGCGAACGCCGATTCCTGCTCCAGGCACGCGCCGGCGCGCGGCGCTCTCCGCGGACCGTACTCCGATTCGAGGCGGAGGTCGACCACGTGCGGGCCGACCTGCGATTCGTGACCGCGCGCTGAGTGCGCTCAGGCCAGCCAGCTCATCACGAGCCGCTTCAGGTCGTTGAACGTCACCGTGAGGAACAGCGCCCCGATCGCGACGAGGCCGATCCGCGCGTACCACTCCTTCACCATCGGATGGAACGGCTTCCGCCACGCGCTCTCGGCGACCTGCATGAGGATCTGCCCGCCGTCGAGGAGGGGGATCGGCAGCAGGTTGAGCACCGCGAGGTTGATGCTCAGGAAGGCGATGAGCCCCCACAGGTTCTCGGCACCGTTCTGCGCCGCGGCGACGCTCGAGCGCGCGATCTCCACCGGACCGCCCAGCTGCGACACCGAGACGTTCCCCGTGAGCAGGTCGCCCAGGACCTTCAGCACGCTGCCGGCCATCGTCCACGTGACATTCCATCCGCCGACCACCGCCTCGCCGAACGAGACCGGCGTGCGGATCACGTGCTGCTTCACCGCGACGCCGATCCGACCGACCGTGCGCTTGTCGCCATCCGCCGTCGTGATCTCCTGCGACTCCGGCGTCATCGTGAGCGGCAGGCGCGCCGTCCCGCGCGCGACCTCGAGCGTGATCGGCCGGCCAGGCGCCGCCGACACCGCATCGAGCACCTCGTCCCAGCGAGCGACGGGCTTGCCGTCGATCGCCACCACACTGTCACCCGCGAGCATCCCGGCGACGGCGGCGGGACGGCCGGCTGCCGTAGAGTCCACGACCGGCGTGAGGTACCCCTTTCCGTAGTAGCCCACGATGCCCGTCGAGACGGTCAGCGCGAGCACGATGTTCATGAACACGCCCGCAAGCAGGATCACGATGCGCGGGAAGAGCCGCTTGGACTCGAACCACCGGTCGGGCGGGATCGGCAGCGGCCCGTGCGGGATCATCGAGTGCTCGTCCCAGTGCCGCGACCGCTCCGCCTCGGGCGCCTCGCCGCCTCCCTCGAGCACCGCCGCTGTCTCGTCCTCCTTGCTCGCCATGCGCACGTAGCCGCCGATCGGCAGCCAGGAGAGGGCGTACTCGGTCTCGCCCCGACGGAAGCTCCAGAGCGGCGAGCCCCAGCCCATCGAGAAGCGCGGGGCGTACACGCCGGCCCACTTGGCCGCGAGGAAGTGCCCGAGTTCGTGGACGAACACCACGAGGCCGAGGACGAGCAGCGGGGCGAGCCAGCTGAAACTCATGGAGCGCGATACTCCTGCACGAGGGAGCGCGCCGCGGCATCCGCCGCGAGCAGCGCATCGAGGTCATTCCCAGAACGGTCGGCGAGGCGTCCGAGTGCCAACTCGATCGCCGCCGGGATGCCACTGAAGGTGAGCGAGCCCTCGAGGAACCGTGCGACGGCCGCCTCGTTGGCTGCGTTGAACACGGCGGGCGCCGCGCCACCCTTCATGCCAGCCGCGATGCCGAGCCCGAGCGTCGGGAAGGCGTCGTGGCGCACGGACTCGAAGGTGAGCGGACTCGTCGCGACCGGATCGAAGCGTGGTACCCCCGTGTCCTCCACGCGGTCCGGGTAGCCGAGCGCGTAGAGCACGGGCAACTCCATCGACGGCACGCCCATCTGAGCGATCACGCTGCCGTCCTCGAACTCGACCATCGAGTGGACGATGCTCTGCGGATGCACGACGACCTCGATCCGGTCGTAGGGCACGCCGAAGAGCACGTGCGCCTCGATCACCTCGAGCGCCTTGTTGGCGAGCGACGCCGAGTCGACGGTGATCTTGCGGCCCATGCTCCAGGTGGGATGCTTGAGCGCATCCTCGAGCCGGGCGGCGCGGATGCGCTCCGTCTCCCACGTGCGGAACGGCCCGCCGGAGGCGGTGATGATGAAGCGCCGCACGCCCGCGACCGGGAGCAGGCCGGGCCCCGTTCCGCCCACCCGCCCGGCGAGACACTGCAGCAGTGCGGAGTGCTCGGAGTCGACGGGGATGACCTCGCCGCCGCTCGCGCGCGCCGCGCGCTGCACGAGCGCGCCGCCCACCACGAGCGACTCCTTGTTCGCGAGCGCCACGCGCTTCCCCGCCCCGACGGCGGCGAGCGTCGCCTCGAGCCCCGCCGCGCCGACGACGGCATTGAGCACGATCGCGGCCTCGGGCTGCGTCGCCGCCTGGACGAGGCATTCGCGCCCGGCGCACCACCCCGCCGGCAGGGGGGCGGCGCCACCGCCGTTCACGAGCCCCACGAGCGACGGCTGCCACCGCGCCACCGCGGCCGCGAGCGCCTCGCGGTTGCCGTGCGCCGTCATCGCGGTGAAGCGGAAGCGATCCGGGTGGCGCGCGACCACGCGCTGGGCCGTCTCGCCGATCGACCCCGTGGCACCGAGGAGGGCGATGCCGGTGGTGCTCACGCGCCGACCTTGAGCAGCAGGTCGAGGAGCACATAGGCGAGCGGGAACGTGAAGAGCAGCGAATCCACGCGATCGAGCACGCCCCCGTGCCCCGGGATCAACGCGGAACTGTCCTTCACGCCGGCCTGTCGCTTCAGCAGCGACTCGGCGAGGTCCCCCACCTGCGCTGCCGCGCTCACCGCGATGGCGAAGAGCACCAGTCCGGCCCATGACAGGCCAAGGTTCGCATACGGGACGAGGAGGAACCGGAAGTACGCCCACGTCCCGACGAGCACCGTGAGCAGGGCACCGACCGCACCGGCGACCGTCTTCCCCGGGCTCACCGACGGCATGAGCTTGCGCTTGCCGAACCGCTTGCCGAAGAAGAACGCCCCCGCGTCGTTCACCCAGGTGAGCAGGAGCGGCAGCAGGAGCAGCAGCGCACCGGCGGCGGGGCCGACGGCGAACCGGTGGTAGCGGAGCGCATAGGCGAAGGCGAGCATCCCGCCGGTGTACCAGGCGCCGAACAGCGTCGTCGCCGTGGCTTCGAGCGGCCGCCCCGTCGCCCCGCGCGTCCACATCGCGACGGCGAGCAGCGCCGGTGCGAGCAGCGCGACCCACGAGATGGGCGGCACCCACAGGCCGAGTTGCACCGCGTGTGCGCCGAGCGGGAGCGCGGCCGCCAGCGCGATCAGCCATGCCGTCATGGGACGCTGCCCCGCCGCCTCGGCGAGACGCCCGTACTCCCACGCGGCCAGCGCCGACGCGACCGAGAGCAGGATCGCGAGCGACGCGCCACCGAACCAGACCGCGGCGAGCACGAAGGGGATCGCGCCCACCGCGAAGAGGACGCGCTTGGTCAGCTCGGACATGCGGTCCTCAGGCCGGCCTCAGGCGGGCGCGCGGCCGAAGCGGCGGTCCCGGCTCTGGTAGTCGAGGATCGCCTCGTACAGGTTCGCGCGCCCGAAGTCGGGCCACAGCACCGGCGAGATGACGATCTCCGTGTACGCCAGCTGCCAGAGCAGGAAGTTGCTGATCCGCTGCTCGCCCGAGGTGCGGATGAGGAGATCCGGGTCGGGACAGTCGTGCGTGTACAGGCGCGCGGCGAACGCCGCCTCGTCCACCTGGTCGGGCCGGAGCGTCCCCGCCGCGACCTCCTCGGCGACGCGTCGCGCCGCGCGCGTCAGCTCGGCGCGCGAGCCGTACGAGATGAACAGGTTGAGCGTGAGCTTGCTGTTGTGCGCCGTCTGCGCGATGACGCGGTCGACGGCAGCCCGCGCCGTGGGCACCAGCCGGTCGACATCCCCGAGCACCCGCACGCGCACGCCCTGCGACTCGAGCTCGTCGGTCTCCTTCTGGATGTACTCCTCGAGGAGCGACATGAGCGCGCTGATCTCGACCGGCGGACGCTGCCAGTTCTCCTGCGAGAACGCGAACAAGGAGAGCACCTCGACGCCCGCCTCGATCGCCCCCTCGACGACCTCGCGCACGGCCTTCATGCCGTTGCGATGGCCGATCGGGCGCGGCAGCATCCGCTCGCGCGCCCAGCGCCCGTTGCCATCCATGATGATGGCGACGTGCCGGGGGATCGCGCCGTGGACGCGAAGCTGGGCGAGGAGTTCTTGCGCGGTCATGAGTGGTGTCGGCGCGGACGATCCGCTCAGACCTCCATCAGCTCCGCTTCCTTGGCCTTCATCGCGGCGTCGATCTTCGCGATCTCGTCGTCATGGAGCTTCTGCAGGTCCTTCTCGGCCGACTTCACCTCGTCCTCCGAGACACCGTTGAGCTTCTTCAGGAGGTCGCGGGCATGCGTGCGCGCGTGGCGGACCGCGATGCGGCCGTCCTCGGCGTACTTGTGCACCGTCTTCGCGAGTTCCTTGCGGCGCTGCTCGTTCATCGCCGGCAGGGGCACCCGGATGATGTTGCTCTGGATCGACGGATCGAGCCCGAGGTTCGACTCGCGGATCGCCTTCTCGACCGCCTTGATCTGGCCCTTGTCGAACGGCGTCACCACGAGGAGCCGCGGCTCCGGCGCCGACACCGAGGCGCACTGGTTCATCGCCATCAGCTGGCCGTACATCTCGACCTTCACCGTGTCGAGCATGCTCGGCGACGCCTTGCCCGAGCGGACCGACGCGAACTCGCGCTTGGCCGCCTCGACGCCCTTGTCCATCGCCGTCTTCGCATCCGAGATGATCTGCTTGGTGCTCATGTGACCAGGGTCCCCACGGGTTCGCCGCGCAGCGCCTGCTGGACGATGCCGGGCGTGTGGATGTTGAGGACGATCAGCGGGAGGGCGTTCTCCTTGCAGAGCGTGATGGCCGTCTGGTCCATCACGCCGAGCTCCCCTGCCATCACGTCCTTGTAGGTGATGCGGTCGTACTTCTTCGCGGTCGGGTCCTTCTTCGGGTCCGCATTGTACACGCCGTCGACGCTCGTCGCCTTGATGATGACGTTCGCCTTCATCTGGATGGCACGGAGCACCGCGGCGGTGTCGGTGGAGAAGTACGGATTGCCGGTGCCGGCCGCGAAGATCACGGCCCGCCCCTTCTCGAGATGCCGCACGGCGCGCCGGCGGATGTACGGCTCGGCGATCTCCTCCATCCGGATCGCCGTCATCACGCGGGTGTCGAGTCCTTCCTTCTCGAGCACGTCCTGGAACGCGAGCGCGTTGATCACCGTGCCGAGCATGCCCATGTAGTCGGCGGAGACGCGGTCCATCCCCATCTTGGAGATCTGCGAGCCGCGGACGATGTTGCCGCCGCCGATCACCATGCCCACCTGGGCGCCCATCGCGGCGATCCGCTTCACCTCGTGGGCGAAGCCGCGCAGCGTGTCGAAATCGAAGCCGAATCCGCGCTCCCCGGCGAGAGCCTCGCCGGAGAGCTTGAGCAGGACGCGGGGATACTTCAGGTCGCTCATGCGGGGATCAGGACTCGCCCATCTTGAACCGCACGAAGCGCGTCACGGCGAGCGGCTGCCCCGACTCCTTCGCGGAGGCCTTCACGAGGTCGCCGATCGTCTGCTTGTCGTCGCGCACCCACGGCTGCCCGAGGAGCGTGATCTCGCCGAGGAGCTTGGCGATGCGGCCCTCGACCATCTTCTCGGCGATCGCCTGCGGCTTCCCCGACTCCACGGCCTGGGCGACGAAGATCTCGCGCTCCTTGGCGATGAAGGCGGCATCGACGCCATCCTTGTCGACCGCGACGGCGACCGACGGCACGCCCGCCGCCACATGCTCGGCGACGTGCTTGCCCAGCTGCGTCGCATGCTCGCCCTTCCCGCCGGCGATCTCGGCGATGACGCCGGCCTTGCCGTTGAAGTGCAGGTAGCTGCCGACCGTGCCCGACGTCGCGAAGCGCGCGATCCGGCGGAGCTCGACCTTCTCGCCGGTCTTGGCCGACGCGGCCTTCACGATGTCGCCCACCGTCTGCGCCTTGTCGGCGTGCCACGGCGTCGCGAGGTACGCGCCCTCGGCCCCGACCGTGACCAGGCCGTCGACCGCGGCGTCCTGCGCGACGTGCGCCACGACCTGCTTGGAGAGCGCGACGAACTCGTCGTTGCGCCCCACGAAGTCGGTCTCGCAGTTGAGCTCGATCATCGCCGCGACGGTCCCCTCGGGATTCGTCCACGTGACGATCTGGCCCTCGGAGGCGGCGCGGTCGGCGCGCTTGTCGGCCTTGGCGATGCCCTTCTTGCGCAGCAGGTCGGCGGCGGCGTTCATGTCGCCGTTCGCCTCGACGAGCGCGTTCTTGCAGTCGCCGATCCCGGCACCCGTGCGGGCGCGGAGCTCGGCGACGTCCTTGGCGGTGATGTTGACGGCCATCGGTATTCCCAGTCCTGAGAGATGCGGTATCTGTGAGATCGCCGCCGGGGAGTGATGAGACTCATCCGGCGGCGATGGAAAGTTACTCAGGGGCGGACCCCTGCACTACCGAGCGAGCCCTACTCGCTCGCCTCGTCGCCCTCGGCGGCGGCATCGCCCTCGGTGCTGCCCGGCTTCAGGCGGGCCGCGATGGCGTCCGGCTTGGCCCGGCGACGGCGGGGACGGCCACCCTTCTTGCCGCCGCGACGGTCGTCGCTCTCCTTCTCCGTGCCGCGCTCGGACGACCAGGTCGTCGCCTCGCCCGGCTCCTCGACCTCGGGACGCGTCGGGGCCTCACGGCGGGCCTCGAGGATCGCGTTCGAGAAGGCCGAGGTGATGAGCTCGACCGAACGGATCGCATCGTCGTTGCCGGCGATCGGCACGGTGATGAGGTCCGGGTCCGAGTTCGTGTCGCAGATGGCGACGATCGGGATGCCGAGCTTGTTGGCCTCGTCGACCGCGATGCGCTCCTTCTTGGCATCGACGATGAAGAGCAGGCCCGGGAGGCGGCCCATGCTCTTGATGCCCGAGAGGTTCTTCAGGAGCTTGTCCCGAAGGCGGGTCATCATGAGCTGTTCCTTCTTGGTGTAGTTCTCGAAGTTGCCGCCCTCGGCGGACCCAGCCTCGAGCTCCTTGAGCTTCTTGATCTGCTTCTTGACCGTCGCGAAGTTGGTCAGGAGGCCGCCGAGCCAGCGCTCGGTGACGTACATCGCGCCGGCGCGATCCGCCTCGCTCGTCACGATCTGCGCGAGCTGGCGCTTGGTGCAGACGAACAGGACGTTCTCCCCGCGCATCACCACCTCGCGCGCCAGCTGCTGCGCGAGCTCGATCTGCTTGACCGTCTTCTGCAGGTCGATGATGTGGATCCCGTTGCGCTCCGCGAAGATGAAGCGGCGCATCTTGGGATTCCAACGGCGGGTCTGGTGGCCGAAGTGGACACCGGCCTTGAGGAGTTCGTCGAGCGAGGGCTGGGACATTGGGGTCTCTACTGGTGGTTGGTATCGTCGCGGGTCCTCGTCGTCTCCGCTCGCCGCGCCGGAGGCGCGGCACCGAGCGGAGACTCAGACTCGCTGAGGGATTGGACGAAGGCTGAAGGACGAAGGATGAAAGCCGACCGGTGGTACCACTTTCATCCTTCCACCTTCTGCCTGCGTCTCCGAGCTTAACGCTTCGAGAACTGGAACTTCTTTCGCGCCTTCGGGCGGCCCGGCTTCTTGCGCTCGACCGCGCGGGCATCGCGCGTGAGGAGGCCGAGGTCGCGCAGCTTGCGGCGGTGCGTCTCGTCGATCTTCACGAGGGCGCGGGCGATCGCGAGGCGGAGCGCGCCGGCCTGGCCCGTCTGGCCACCGCCGGTGAGGTTCGCCTGCACGTCGTACGTGCCGAGCGTGTCGGTCGCCGTGAACGGCTGCTGGATGGAGCTCACGAGCGCCGGGCGCGGGAAGTAATCCCCGAGCGTGCGGCCGTTGAGGCTCCACTTGCCCGACCCGGGGGTCAGGAACACGCGGCAGACGGCTTCCTTGCGGCGGCCGACGGTGTGGGTCATCTGGTCAGCCATGGGTTACTTCGCCTCGGCCTTGGGGAAGGTGATCGTCTCGGGCTGCTGCGCCCCGTGCGGGTGCACCGCACCCGGATAGACGCGCAGCTTGAGCCGCAGCTTCTGCCGGCCGAGCGCCGTCTTGGGCAGCATGCCGTAGACCGCCTTCTCGATCACGCGCTCGGGGTGCTTCGCGAGCATCGACGCGAACGGCGTGTAGAGCTCGTGGCCCATGTAGCCGGTGTGGCGGAAGTAGTTCTTCTGCTCCGCCTTGCGTCCGGTCACCTTCACCTTGGACGCGTTGATCACGATGACATTGTCGCCCGTGTCCATATGGGGCGTGAACATCGGCTTGTGCTTGCCGCGGATGATGCGGGCGACCTCGGTGGCGAGGCGGCCGAGGACCATCCCATCCGCATCGACCACGAACCACTTGTGCTCGATGTCGGCGGGGGTCGCCGTGTACGTCGTACGCATGTGCGTTTGAACAGCTGGAGAGGTACTGCGCCTCACCGGTGCGGGATGCAACCCGGGTCTCGGCCGCCACGAGGGCGTTTTGGGACAGACAAGAAGCATAGACGGGCGGGCGGCGTGGGTCAACCCACGGTGGGTCGGGCACTTGCGGGTCTCCGCCCCCCTCGCGTTCGAACCCGGCGCACGAGATACTCCCGACTGTGCGGATCTCCCCCGGGCACCCCGGCGGGGCCGGTGTCCCGGCCCCGACCAACGAGCGCTGGCTCAACCCCCTGTCGGGGGCGGCCGCGCTGTGGACGCTGGGGTATCTGCTGGTCGCGCTCGGACCGGTCTCGCTCGACGCCGAGGCGCACCGGTTCGTCGACCTCGCGGCCGTCTTTCCCTTCCGTGTCGGCATCGCGATCATCTCGTTCGCCGTCGCACGACGGTCGCCCCCGGGCTCGCGCATCGGCATCGCCTGGCTCTGCATCGCCCTCAGCCTTGGGCTCGGCGTCGTCACCACCCTGCTCCGCCTGGTCGGCGCCCCCCTCGCCGGCGTCACCGGCGTCGTCCTCGCCGTACCGCAGGCGGCGCTCCTCCTCGGCGGGCTCTGGTACGTCGCCAACGCCGGGCACACCGACTCTCGCGCGGCCGACTGGATCGACGCCGCCGCGATCCTCATCGCGCTCGGGCTGCTCGGCTCGTACTTCGTCGCCGGCGGCAATCCGTTCGAATCGGGTGACCTCGACGCGCGACGTTGGCTCTTCCTGATCTATCTCATCGCCGACGGGACGGCGGTGCTGTTCTGCGCCACGGCCTGGTTCCGCCGGCCGGAGGGGCTCGCCCGCGAATCGATCGGGCTCGTCACGATCGGCTTCGCCGCCATCACCGTCGCCGACCTCGCCTTCGAGCGGCAGGCGCGCATCGGGGGCCCCTCGCACGACGCGATGCGGGACGTGCTGGTCGCGCTCGGGTTCCTCTTCGTGCTCGCCGGCGCCGACTGGCAGCGCCGCTTCCCGCCCCCGCCGGGCAGCGGGTCGACCGACGCCCGCCCGCCCGAAGCCGCCCGCGAGGTCGTCGCGCCGTTCGCGATCCTCGTCTCGACGATCCCGATGCTCCTGCTCGCCTACCGCGGCGAGACGGAACCCGGACATCTGGCGTTCCACGTGACCGGCGTGGTCGGCCTGCTCATCCTCGTCCTCATCCGTCAGCACCTCGCGCGGGTGCGCACCGTCGCCCTCGCGCGCGAACGCACCGCGGCGGACGCGCGCTTCCGTTCCCTCGTGCAGCGCTCCTCCGACGCGATTCTGCAGATCTCGACCGGCCAGGTGATCCAGTGGGCGAGTCCGTCCGCGGGCGAACTCGCCGGGACGATCCCGTCGCTCCTCGTCGGGCGACGCATCGCCGACCTCGCGCATCCGGACGACCGCGACCGCCTCGCGGTCTTCCTCGCCAACGCGCGTGAACCGTTCGCGCGCAACGCGGCGCTGCGCTGGCGGATGGGACGCCCCGACCTCTGGCATGACGTCGAGAGCGTCGTCACCGACCTCACCGGGGATCCCGACGTCGGCTCGTACGTGCTCAATACGCGCAACGTCACCGAGCGCGTCCGCCTCGAGCAGCAGCTGCGACAGTCGCAGAAGCTCGAGGCCGTCGGGCGCATGGCCGGCGGGATCGCGCACGACTTCAACAACCTGCTCGCCGCGATCATCTCACACGCGCAACTCGTGCGGGAGGAACTCGCCGCCGGCGAGGCGCGCCCCGCCGACCTGCTCGAGATCGAGCAGACGGCGCAACGTGGTGCGGCGCTCACCCGCCGCCTTCTCTCCTTCAGTCGGCCCGAGGCCGGCGAGGCGGAGGTGCAGTCGCTCGTGGCCGTGGTCCGCGGGATGGAACCGCTGTTGCGCCGCCTGCTGCTCGGGCAGGTGAAGCTCACCTTGGATCTCGGGGACAACGCCCTCCCGGTGCGGACCGCCGAGGGACAGATCGAGCAGATCCTGATGAACCTCGTGATCAACGCTCGCGACGCGATGCCGGACGGCGGAACGGTGCTCGTGCGCGCGAGCGCGCGCACGATCCGTCCCGGGGCGGCCGGCACCCCCGGGGCGCCGCCCGGACGCTGGGCCGAGCTCGAGGTGCGCGACGAGGGCGTCGGCATGGATGCCACGACGCTGGCCCGTCTCTTCGAGCCCTTCTTCACCACGAAGCCGAGCGGTCTCGGGACGGGGCTCGGGCTGACGACGGTGCGCGGGATCGTGCGCGCGCTCGGCGGGCACGTGCACGCGGAGAGCGCGCCGCGGAACGGGACGGTGATGCGCGTCCTGCTGCCCCTGTCCTCGGCCGCGCCGGCGGTCGCCTCCGTCCCGAGCGCCCCGCGGTCGGAGCCCGAACCGGAGCGACGGACGGTGCTGCTCGTCGACGACGAGTCCGCGCTGCGCAGCGCCATGCAGCGTCTCCTCGAGCGCAACGGCTACGCGGTGCTCTCGGCCGGGTCGGCGCCGGAGGCGTTGCAGTTGCTCGACGCGCAGGCGGGCGTCGTGGATCTCGTCGTGACCGACATGGTGATGCCGGGCATGGGCGGGCGCGAGTTCGTGCGCCTGCTCAACGAGCGCGATCCGGCGCTCCCGGTGCTCTGCATGTCCGGCCACATGGAGTGGGAGGCCGCCGACGGCGACGCGGCCGACGCGCCGTGGCGTCCCGACCGCCTCCTCGCGAAGCCCTTCGCGTTCACGGAACTCCTCGAGAGGGTGCGGTCGGCGCTCAGCCCCGCGTCCGCACGCTAGGCCGTCGGTTCGAACTCCACCAGCGCGGCGCCCTTCTCCACCGCCTGGCCGGGGACCGCGAGGATCGCCTTCACGATGCCGTCGGCCGGCGCGCGCAGTTCGTTCTCCATCTTCATGGCTTCCATCACCACGAGTCCCTGGCCGGCGTGCACGCGATCCCCCACGGCGACCTGGACACGCACGATGAGGCCGGGCATCGGCGCGTGCACCGGCGTGGGCCCGGCGGGGCCGGCATGGGCGGCGGAGAGCTCCTTGATGGCGCGGGCGCGTTCGTCCAGCGCCTCCACTTCGAAGCGCCAACCATCCATCCAGATCACATAGCCGCCGCGCGGCCCCGTGCGACGCGCGACGACGCGATGCTGCGTCCCGCCGATCGTCACCAGGCGCACCGAGGTGCCCTCGACATCCGCCAGATGCGCAGCCTCGGTCGCGCCGTCCACCGTCGCCGTCCCGCCCTCGAGCGTGACCTCGACGCGTGCGCCATCCAGATCCACGAGATACTTCATGCCGCCTCCGGCACCAGGGTGCACACCGTCTCGACGTGCGCGGTCTGCGGGAACATGTCGTAGCACGCGACCGACGCGACGCGCCAGCCCTCGAGCCGCGCCACGTCGCGCGCGAGGGTGGCGGGATCGCAGCTCACGTAGACGATCGCGCGCGGCGCGCGTTCGCGCAGGGCCGTCGTCACGCGCGCATCGACCCCCGCGCGCGGCGGATTGAGCACCACGACGTCCGCCGGCAGGAGCCGCGGGAGGAACTCCTCCACCCGCGCGGCGATGGCACGCGACGGCGCCCGCAGTCCGCGCGCCGCCCACGCGCTCGCCTCCTCATCGAGCTCCACCGCAGCGACCTGCACGCCAAGCGACTGGAGCGCGAGCGCCGTCTCCCCGCTCCCGCTGTAGCAGTCGACGACCGTCGCCGGCGCGAATGCCATCACCGCCGCGACGACGTCGGCCTGCATCCGCTCGGCCACCTCGGCGTTCACCTGCGCGAACGACGCCCCCGGGACCTCGGCAGGGCGGCGATCGGCGACGAGGCGCCGTCGCTTCCCCTCCGCCTGCCACCAGATCGCGCCGAGCGCCGGGACCGCGGCGAGGAACTCGGAGAGCGTCGGCCACTCCGTCCCGCCCTCCAGCACGAACGACGCGCGATCGTCGAGCCAGCGCACCGTCCCGCGCAGTCGCGGCTCGTCCGGCAATGCGTGCGCGGCCGTGAGGATCCCGCGCCAGGCGGCGAGGACCCGCTCATCGGTGATGCGACAGTCCTGCAGGTCGAAGACCGACTCCGGGTCGTCGAAGGCCCGCAGGCCCGCCCAGGTGCGCGCGCCCGCCCGCCGGATGGCGAGCGTGAGCGTGCGGCGATAGCGCCACCCGTCGCCACCGTGGATGGGTGGCGGGGCGATCGGACGCCGCGCGATCCGCGCGAACGCATCGGCGACATTGCGACGCTTGGCCTCACGCTGCGCGTCGAGCGAGAGATGCTGCCATTGGCATCCGCCGCAGCGGTCGGGTGCCACATAGTGCTCGCAGGTCGGCTCGACGCGGTCGGGACCGCCGCGCACGAGCCGCTGCAACGTGCCGCGCCCCACCCGCCCCTCGAGGCGCACGTCGGCTTCGACGAGATCCCCGGGCGCGGTGCGCGGCGTGAACACCACGAGCCCGTCCTGTCGCGCGACGCCGTCGCCGCCCGCCGCGAGGCTCGCGATCTCGAGGGTGGTCCGGGTCGTGCGGCCTTCGCGCGCCGGGCGAGGCGGGTCTTGTCGCGTCATCCGCGCCGGAGCGCCTCGACGCGCGCCTTCCGCCCCCACGCGTTCGCTCCGGCGATCGCCGGGGAGGACGCAGCCGGCGATGCCGCAGGCAGCTGGCCCGGGGCCGCGGCCGCGCCGCGGTCCGCGCTGGCGATGAGGGCCGCCGCGATCGCCGCCGCGCGCACCGTCTCGGCCGGGGGGCGCGCCGCCAGCAACGTCGGCAACTTCGCCTCGAGCCACTGGATGGTGATGTCGCCGCGGCGGAACTCCTCGTCGGCGAGCATGCGCAGGTGGAACTCGCGCGAGGTCTCGACGCCGTCGATGACGAGTTCGCGCAGCGCCCGCTCCATCCGCGCGATCGCCGACGCCCGGTCCGGCGCGAATACGATGAGCTTGGCGAGCATCGGGTCGTACGAGAGGCCCACGACGCTGCCCCGCGTGATCCCGCCGTCCCAGCGCACGCCGGGCCCCGTCGGGACCTGCAGATGCTCGATGCGCCCGGTCGACGGCAGGAAGCCGTTGGCCGGGTCCTCGCTCGTGATGCGGCATTCGATGGCCCAGCCGCGCGGCGCGGGTGACTCGCGGAACGGCAAGGGCTCGCCCGCCGCGATCCGCAGCTGCCACTGCACCAGGTCGATGCCCATCACCAGCTCCGTGACCGGGTGCTCGACCTGGATGCGAGTGTTCATCTCGAGGAAGTAGAACTGCCCGTCCTGCGCGAGGAGGAACTCGCACGTCCCGGCGTTCACGTACCCCGCCGCCTTCGCCGCGGCGACGGCGGCCTCTCCCATCCGCTTCCGCAGGTCCGGCGTCACCGCGACGCTCGGGGCCTCCTCGATCATCTTCTGGTGCCGTCGCTGCACGGAGCACTCCCGCTCCCCGAGCGCGATGCAGTGCCCGTGCTGGTCGGCGAGGATCTGGATCTCGACGTGCCGCGGGCCCTCGATGTACTTCTCGACATAGACGGCGTCATCGCCGAACGCGTTCTTGGCCTCGCGTTGGGCGGACGCGAGCGCGCCGGCGATCTCGCCCGCCTCGCGCACGATGCGCATCCCCTTCCCGCCGCCGCCGGCCGCCGCCTTCAGCAGCACCGGAAAGCCGAAGCGCGCGGCGATCGTCGCGGCCTCCTCGGCATCGCGCAGTGGCTCGGTCGTGCCCGGCACGACCGGCGTCCCCGCCGCGATCGCGAGGGTGCGCGCGGCGGTCTTCGAGCCCATCGCGGCGATCGCCTCCGCCGGCGGCCCGATCCAGATGAGTCCCGCCGCGCGCACCGCGCGTGCGAACCACTCGCGCTCGGAGAGGAAGCCGTACCCGGGATGGATGGCATCCGCGCCGACGCGCTTGGCGACCTCGATGAGATGGTCACCCCGGAGGTAGCTCTCGGCCGCCGGCGCCGGACCGATGTGCACCGCCTCGTCGGCTTCGCGCACGTGCGGCGCCGTCGCATCGGCATCGGAGTAGACGGCGACCGAGCGGATGCCGAGCTCCTGGCAGGCGCGCACGATGCGCAACGCGATCTCGCCGCGATTGGCGATGAGGACCTTCTGGAGCGTCCGCGGGGCGGGCACCGTGCCGGCCGCCTGCGGGGGGGAGTCGCTGCGCCGTCGCTGCTTCACAGGGGGATGCACCCGTGCTTCTTCGGCGGGTTCGTGACGCGCTTGTGCTGCAACATCTCGAGCGCGTCGATCAGCCGCGGCCGCGTGTCGCGCGGGTCGATGATGTCGTCCACATAGCCGCGGCCGGCGGCGACATACGGGTTGGCGAACTTGTCCGTGTACTCGGCGACCCGGGCATCCATCGCGGCCTGCTGGTCTGGCGCATCCGCGATCTCCTTCTTGAAGAGGATCTCGACGGCGCCCTTGGGCCCCATCACCGCGATCTCGGCGGTGGGCCACGCGAGGTTGATGTCGCCCCGGATGTGCTTGGAGCTCATCACGTCGTACGCGCCGCCGTACGCCTTGCGGGTGATCACCGTGACCTTGGGGACCGTCGCCTCGCAGTACGCGTAGAGCAGCTTCGCGCCGTGCTTGATGATGCCGCCATGTTCCTGCGCGACGCCGGGCAGGAACCCTGGCACGTCCTCGAAGGTCACGAGCGGGATGTTGAACGCGTCGCAGAACCGGATGAAGCGCGCCGCCTTGACGCTCGCATCGATGTCGAGCACGCCGGCGAGCACGGCCGGCTGGTTGGCGACGATGCCGACCGACCGGCCGCCGAGATGCGCGAAGCCGCAGAGGATGTTCTGCGCGAACTCCTGCTGTACCTCGAGGAACTCCCCGTCATCGACGATGCGCCTCAGCACCTCGTGCATGTCGTACGGGCGATTCGCGTTGTCCGGGACGACGTCGAGCAGTCCCTCGTCGCGCCGCGTGGCCGGGTCGGCACCGCGGCCGCGCGGCGCGTCATCGACGTTGTTGGACGGGATGAAGCGGAGCAGCTGGCGGATCCCGTCGAGGCACTCGAGCTCGGACCGCATGGTGAAGTGGGAGACGCCCGAGGTCGCGCCATGCGGGCCGGCGCCGCCGAGGGCCTCCATCGTGACGTCCTCGTGCGTGACCGTCTTCACGACGTTGGGACCGGTCACGAACATGTACGACGTCCCCTGCACCATGTACACGAAGTCGGTGATCGCCGGCGAATACACCGCGCCCCCGGCGCAGGGGCCGAGGATCGCCGAGATCTGCGGGATGACGCCCGAGGCCAGCGTGTTGCGCAGGAAGATGTCGGCGTAGCCGCCGAGCGAGACGACCCCCTCCTGGATGCGCGCGCCACCCGAATCATTGAGGCCGATCATCGGGGCGCCGTTCTGCACGGCCAGGTCCATCACCTTGCAGATCTTGGAGGCGTGCGCCTCGGAGAGCGACCCGCCGAAGACGGTGAAGTCCTGCGAGAAGACGTAGACGAGGCGGCCGCCGATGCGACCGTAGCCGGTGACGACGCCGTCACCGTAAGGCCGCTGCTGGTCGAGCCCGAAATCGGAGGAGCGGTGCGTGACGAAGCGGTCGAGTTCGACGAAGGTCCCCTCGTCAAGGAGGACGTCGAGCCGCTCGCGGGCGGAGAGCTTCCCCTTGGCGTGCTGGGCCTTCACGCGCTCGGCGCCGCCGCCGAGCTCCGACTCGGCGCGGCGGCGCTCGAGGAGTTCCAGTTTCTCGCGCATGGACATGGCGGGAAACCTAGCCGGGGCCCGCCACCCCTGACAGCCGTCGGGCTACGGGGCCACGGTGAACGTGTTCGTCGACGGCGAGACCTCGACCCCGTCCCGGCGCGCGACGCGGAACCGGATGCGGTACGTGCCGGCCACGACCCCCGCCGGGACGCCGACGCCGATGGTCACCTGCTCGCCCCCGTCGAGCCGCAGTTGGTCGGGTGCGCAGAGGAGGAGCGGGTCGGGCGTATCGATCCAGGCGTCCCCCTCACGCCGCTGCAGACGAGGTGACGAGCAGGTGTTGTAGTACCAGCTCGTCGCCGAGGCGTTGCGCGCCAAGAGCTCCACGATGGCGCCGGGGGCGACGGTGGTGGTCGTCACCTCGACGAGCGGCGAGTCGAGGGTGTCGTCCGGGCCGAGCCCGGAGTCGCACGCGGCGACGGTGGCAGCGAGCGTGCACAGGAGGACGGATCGGCGGAACGACGGGCGCATGGGGATGCTCAAGAGGAGGATACCGATTCGGACACCCCTTCTACCCCGAGAGTTGCTCCGCGATCACGGACGGAGAGCGGACGCGCCGCTCGCCGGCACCACCGAGCCGAGCGAGGCCGCCGGGACTGGCGGCACTACGAACTCGGCCGACAGCACTCGATGTAGCCGCTCCGAGTCGCTCTCCTTCACGTCGAACGTGATCCGGTACTCTCCCGCGGTCGCGACCGCCGGCAGTCGGAAGGTGTGCTGCACCCCCGGGCCAAGGCCGTACGCGACGGCGATGCACGCGCCGCCGAAGGCCGGCCAGTATCGCTGCCAGCCCGAGAGCGTTCGGCGTTCGACCGCCATCGAGCAGGCCCCGTAACTGAACGACTCATGTCCGGGGTTCACGCTCACGACGTCGATCGGCACTCCGACCGCGACCGTCTTCGCGGTCACGAGGACCGGGAGCATCTCGCCCGGCGCGAACCCGGTGTCGTCCGCGCAGGACGGGAGCGAGAGGAGGGCAGCGAGTGCCGCCACGAGGCGTAGAGAATGTGGTCGCATCATCTCCCAGTACCCGCGATGTCCGCGCTCCGTCAACGACACCGCCCCGGCCGCGCATGGCGCGACCGGGGCGGTGCACTTCAGGGAGCGACAGGCGCTCAGCCTTCCATGTCGGGATCGAGATCGGCCGGCACCTCGACCACCTCGTCCTCGGTGTGGACCTTGGACGGCTCCGCCGGGCGCTCCTGCCCCGCCGGGATGTCCACCACGCCGAGCACGATGCGACGGTGGATCGGATCCACCTCGAGGATGCGGACGTTGATCGCCATCCCTTCCCACGCCACGTCCGCCGGGCTCGCGATCTGCGCGCCCGTCGTGTTGAGGTGCGAGATCGGGACGAAGCCCTCGATGTCGTTGCCGACGTCGACGACGACGCCCTTGTCCATCAGGCGCGCGACCTTGCCCGGGAGCTCGGTGCCGACCGGATAGGTCTCGCCGATCCGGAGCCACGGATCCTCGGTGGCCTGCTTCAGGCCGAGCGAGATGCGCTTGTTGTCGCTGTCGATGTTGAGGATCACCACGTCCACCGAGTCACCCTTCTTCACGACCTCCGACGGGTGCTGGACGCGCTTCGTCCACGACATGTCGGAGATGTGGATGAGGCCGTCGATGCCCGGCTCGATCTCGACGAACGCGCCGAACGACGTGAGGTTGCGGACCTTGCCGGAGAGGCGCGTGCCGACCGGGTACTTGAGCGGCAGCACCATCCACGGATCCTGCTCGGTCTGCTTCATGCCGAGCGAGATCTTCTCCTCGGCCGGATCGACCTTGAGCACCACCGCCTCGATCGCTTCGCCGATGCTGACGAGCTTCGAGGGATGGCGGACGTTGCGCGTCCAGCTCATCTCGGAGATGTGGACGAGACCCTCGATGCCCGGCTGCAGCTCGATGAACGCGCCGTAGTTGGTGATCGAGACGACCTTGCCGTTGACGCGCGTGCCGACCGGGTACTTGTCGGCGACGTCCTTCCACGGGTACGCCTGGAGCTGCTTGAGGCCGAGCGAGATGCGCTCGCGCTCCCAATCGATGTCCAGGACCTTGACCTCGAGCTCCATGCCGATCTGGACCATCTCGCTCGGATGCGAGATGCGGCCCCACGACATGTCGGTGATGTGGAGGAGGCCGTCGACGCCGCCGAGGTCGATGAACGCCCCGAAGTCGGTGATGTTCTTGACGACGCCCTTCCGCACCTGGTCCTTCGCCAGCTCCTTCATGAGCTTCTCGCGCTTGCCGGCCCGCTCGGTCTCGAGGATCACGCGGCGCGAGACGACGATGTTGCGGCGGCGCTTGTTGAGCTTGATGATCTTGAACTCGTACTTCTGGCCGAGCAGCTCGTCGATGTTCGGGACGCGACGGAGCGCGATCTGCGAACCCGGGAGGAACGCGTCGACGCCCATGAGGTCGACGACCACGCCACCCTTGATCTTCTTGACGAGCACGCCTTCCACCGGCTGGTCGGACTCGTACGCGACGCGGATCCGCTCCCACACGCGCATGAAGTCGGCCTTCTTCTTCGACAGGACGACCGAGCCTTCGCTGTCCTCGAGATGCTCGAGGAGGACCTCGACCTGGTCACCCGGCTTGAGGTCGGGCATGTCCTTGAACTCCTCGAGCGGGATCGTCCCTTCGGACTTGAACCCGATGTCGAGGACCACGAGGTTCTCGCGGATCTCGAGGACCGTCGACTTCACGATCTCGCCCTCTTCGATCGAGGCGAGCGTGCCGTTGTACATATCCATCATCGCATCGAACTCGTCCGACGAGAGTTCATCCTCGTCGTAGAGCTCGGGGCGGCGGTTGGCGAGCGGGCGGAGCTGCGCCTTCTGGGCGTCGCGCTTCTGACGCGCGATCATCTCCGGCGACAGCGTCTCTTCGGCTGTGGTCATGTGGGATCCATATCGCGGAATGATCGGCTCGCCGCGAGCGAGGATGCAGGGAAGGGTGAGGGAGCGGAACGGCGACCGCACGCCGGCGAGACCGGAGTTCGGGAGCCTTGAATGTTAGGTGGTCCGCACCTAAGGGTCAATCCCGCAAGGGGTTGCGCCCCCGCCCCGCCCCTGGCCCGTTACCCCTGGCGCTGGGCCCGCTTCGCCAGCGACACGATCCGGTCCACCTGCTCTTCCTGCGTCAGGTAGGTCGTGTCGATCAGTACCGCGTCCGCCGCCTGCACCGTCTGCGCCTCGTCCTTCGCGTCCCGCTGCACCAGCGCGTCCACCTCCTCCGCGACCTCGTCGTCGGAGGGATGCCGCTCCAGCCGCTGGATGAGCCGCCGCCGGGCCCGCTCGAACGGGTCCGCCACCAGGAAGACCTTCACCCGCGCCTTCGGGAAGACCGCGGTCCCCATGTCCCGGCCGTCCACGACCACCGGGCTCCCCTCCGCCGCCTGCCGCACCATCTCGTTCACCCAGCCACGAATGGCCGGCATCTTCGCCACGAGCGAGACCCGCGAGGTCACCTCCCCACCCCGAAGCTCCTCCTCGGCCGCCGTACCGTCGAGGTGCGCATGGAAGGTCGTCTCCCCCGGCTCGAGCGAGACCGCCGCAGCCGCGGCCAGCACGCCAGCCTCGGTCCAGCGCGCGCTCTCCGGCTCCCGGCGGAGCATCGCCGCCGTCGCGGCGCGGTACAGCGCGCCCGAATCCACGTGGCGGAAGCCGAGCTCGCGCGCGACCCACTTCGCGGTACTCGATTTCCCCGACGCGGCGGGGCCGTCGATCGCGACGACGAGGGGGCGGCGGCGCTCAGCCGAGTCGGACACGGGCGAGGTCATCCCAGAAGGTAGGGTACGAGACATCGACGCACGATGGGTCATCGAGGGTGATCGCGTTGCCCGCGACGGCGCCGAGGACGCCGAACGCCATGGCGATCCGATGGTCGCCATGGGTGATGACGCGGCCCGCGAGTGGCCGGTCGCTCCCGCGGACCACGAACCCGTCAGGGAGCTCCTCGGCCTCCGCGCCGATCGCGCGCAGGTTGGCGACGACCGCCGCGATCCGGTCACTCTCCTTCACGCGGAGCTCCCCGGCGCCGGTGACGCGGGTCTCGCCCTCCGCGCGCGCCGCAACACACGCGAGCAAGGGCAACTCGTCGATGAGGGACGGGACCTCGTCGGGCGTGATGCGGGTGCCTCGGAGCACGCCCGGCCCGGCCACGACCGTGGCCACGGGCTCGCCCCCCTGCTCCATCACGCCTTCGAATTGGACCGATGCGCCCATGCGGCGCAGCACCTGGAAGGCACCGGTGCGGCCCGGATTGACGCCTACGTTCTCCATCGAGACCGCCGCGGTGCCACCGAGCGCGGCGAGCCCCGCGAAGAAGGCGGCGCTCGAGGGATCGCCCGGCACGTCCATGTCAGCGGCCTCGAGCCGCGCGGACGGCAGGAGCACGACGTCGAGCCCCTCCACGCGCACGTCGACGCCGCGCGCGCGCAGCATCCGCTCGGTATGGTCGCGCGTCGCGGCCGGCTCGTGCACCTCCACCGGCACGTTCGCCACGAGTCCGGCGAGGAGGATCGCGCTCTTCACCTGCGCGCTGGCCACCTCCGCGTGCCAGGTGATGCCCCGCAGGACACCGCCCTGCACCGTCATCGGCAGCCCGCCGTGCGACGGCAGCTCCACCCGCGCACCCATCGACTCCACAGGCGCGGCGATCCGGCGCATCGGGCGCGCACTCAGGCTCGCGTCTCCTTCGAAGCGCGCCGAGATCCCCGCGCCGGCCACGACGCCAGCCATCAGCCGCGTGGTCGTTCCGCTGTTGCCGCAGTCGAGCGCGATGGTGGGCGCGCGAAGACCGCGCAGTCCCACGCCCGCGATGACGAGTTCCGTCGCCTCGAGGTCGGGGATCGCCACTCCGAGCGCGCGGAGCACACCCGCGGTCGAGCGCACGTCGGCCGAGCGGAGCAGTCCGCGGACGCGCGAGGTCCCGCGTCCGAGCGCCGCGAGCATGAGCGCACGATGCGAGATCGACTTGTCGCCGGGAACGCGGAGCGTCGTCATCGAGTGCCGGGACGGCGGGACCCGCTCATCGGAGCCAGCCCTCGAGCGCGGTCGCGAGGTCGGTCCGTTCGTCACGGTACTTCACGATGATCGGCGTCTGCAGCGAGAGCCCCTCCGCCGCGCCGAACCCGTGCTTGACCGCGCGCGCGCCGGGCACCACGACCGCGCCGGCGGGGATCTCGAGCGGCCGCTCGGCGGTGCCGCGATGCACGGTCTCGCGCACGAGATCGTACACCGGCGTGCCGCGCGTGAGGATCACGCCGGCACCGAGCACGGCCTTCTCGCGCACCACCGTCCCTTCGTAGACGCCGCAGTTCCCGCCGACCGTGACATCGTCCTCGATGACGACCGGCGACGCGTTGACGGGCTCGAGCACGCCGCCGATCTGGGCCGCCGCGCTCAGATGCACGCGTGCGCCGACCTGCGCACACGACCCCACCAGCGCGTGCGAATCGATCATCGTGCCCGCACCGACCCACGCGCCCACGTTGACGAACATCGGCGGCATGCAGACCACGCCGGCGGCGAGATGGGCACCGCGGCGGACCGACGAGCCGCCGGGCACGACGCGAACGCCATCGGCGAGCGTGAGCGGTCGCGTCGGATACGTGTGCTTGTCGAAGAACCGGAACGGCGTGCCGTCGGCGGGATGCTCGACGATGCGGCCGACGCGGAACCCGAGCAGGATGCCGCGCTTCACCCATGGCACCGCGTGCCACGCGCCGTCCGCGCGACGGATCGCCGCGCGCAGGCTGCCCGACTCGAGCGCGTCGAGCAGCTGCCCGACGACCTCCTCCGCTCCGGCGGGCATCCGGTCCGCGGGAAGCGCGAAGAGCCGTTCGACCTCGGCTTCGAGCGCCGTGGCATCGGGCGTCGGCGCGTTCACGTCGCCACCCCGGCCGTCGCGAGCGCGGCGCGCAGCGCCGGCTCGTGCCGCGCGTCGAGCGGGACGAGCGGCAGGCGCAGCTGGTTCCGGCAGCGTCCCATGAGGGCGAGCGCGGCCTTGATGGGGATCGGGTTCGACTCGACGAACGCCGCATCGACCAGCGGGGCGAGACGATGGTGGATCTCTCGAGCCCCGGCGAAGTCGCCGCGGGCGGCCGCGTCGACGAGCCGCGCGCACGCGCGCGGCGCGGCGTTGGAGATCACCGAGATGACGCCGTCGCCGCCCGAGGCCATCACGCCGAGGGTGAGCCCGTCGTCACCGGAGAGCACGGCGAAGCCCGCAGGCCGGTGCCGGAGGATCTCGTCGATCTGCCCGAGGTCGCCCGAGGCCTCCTTCACGCCGCAGATGTTCCCGTGCTCCGCGAGCGCGAGCGTCGTCTCGGCGAGCAGGTTGCTCCCCGTGCGTCCGGGGACGTTGTAGACGACGATCGGCACCGGCGACTGGTCGGCGATGGCGCGGAAGTGCGCGAGGATCCCGCGCTGCGGCGGCTTGTTGTACATCGGCGACACATGCAGCAGGTGCGTCGCGCCGGCCGCGGCCAGCGTGTACGACCACTTGATCGCGGAGGCGGTGTCGTTCGACCCCGCGCCGGCGATGATCGGCACGCGCCCCGCGGCGCGCTCGACGCAGAGGCGGACGATCCGCTCCCGCTCGCCGATCGCCAGGGTCACCGCCTCGCCGGTGGAGCCCACCGGCACGAGTCCATGGATCCCTTCGGCGATCTGCCACTCGACGAGGGCGACGAGCGCCGACTCGTCGACCTTCCATTCGTCGGTGAAGGGCGTGATGAGCGCGGTGATCGCGCCGCGGAGCGTCGTCGTCATCGCACCTCCCCGAGATAGTCGTCGAGCGTGAACACCCCGCGGCGCCCGACGAGCCACTGGGCCGCCGCGAGCGCCCCGGACGCGAAGACGCGGCGGTCGCGCGCCTCATGCACCAGCCGGATCTGTTCGAACGGCCCGTCGAGGATCAGTTCATGCGTGCCCGGCACATGCCCCGTGCGCACGCTCGTGATCGGCACCGGCCCGCCGCGGGCCCGCTCGGCCACCGTGGCGAGGAGCCGGGCCGTCCCGCTGGGGGCGTCGAGCTTCTGCGCATGGTGGGTCTCGACGAGGTGCGCATCGAAACCCGCGCCCGCGTGCGAGAACCGCTGCATCGCCTCGGCGACGAGCTTGGCGAAGAGATGCACGCCGAGCGCGAAGTTCGGCGCCCAGAGGAGCGCCCCGCCCTGGTTCCGCACGTACGTCTCGACGAGCGCACGCTCCGCATCCCAGCCGGTGGTGCCGCTGACGACCGGGAGGTCGAGGTCCGCGCACGCGCGGACGATCGCCGCGGCCGCGCTCGGCACGGTGAACTCGATCGCGACGTCGGCCTGCCCGAGCGCGTCCCGCGTGAGCCCGGCGCGTGACGCCTCCGGCCCCACATGCGCCACGAGTTCATGCCCGAGGTCGACGGCGAGCGCGGCCACGAGACGCCCCATCTTGCCGTCGCCGATCACCGCGATGCGCGTCATGACGCGGCCCGGAAGAAGGCCGCGTGCAGTCTCCGCATCGCCTCGTGCACATCGTCGCCGTCGACGATGAGCGTGAGGTTGATCCCCGTCGCGCTCAGCGACACCATGTGCAGCCGCAGGTCGCCGAGCGCGGTGAGTGCACGGGCCATGGTCGACGTGCTCTGGCCGAGCCCCGCGCCGACGAGCGCGACGATGCCGCGACCGCGCTCGACGGAGACGTCACCGTACAACGACAGTTGCGCGACGACCGCCTCGAGGTGCTGGTCATCGTCGACCGTCACGGAGACCGACACCTCGGAGGTCGCGACCACGTCGACCGAGGTGCGGTTGCGCTCGAAGACCTCGAAGATCGCGCGCATCGTGCCCGGGGCCGCCAGCATGCGCGGGGAGCGGACCTTCACGACGACCGTGCGCGTCTTCCCCGCGATCGCGCGCACGGGGAGGCGCGGCGCATCGAAGGTGATCCGCGTGCCCGCGCCCGCCGGGTTGCGCGAGTTGAAGACGTAGACGGGGATGCCCTTCCGCACCGCCGGGGCGATGGTGTTGGGGTGCAGCACCTTCGCGCCGAAGCTGGCGAGTTCGGCGGCCTCGTCGAACCGGATGTGCTCGATGAGCAACGCGTCCGGGACCACGCGCGGATCGGCGGTCAGCATGCCGTCCACGTCGGTCCAGATCTCGATCGCCTCGGCGTCCATCGCCGCGCCGAGGAGCGAGGCCGAGTAGTCGGAGCCGCCGCGGCCGAGCGTCGTGGTGACGCCGTCGGCCGTGGCACCGATGAAGCCGCCGAGCACCGGCACGCGCCCGGCGCGCACGAGCGGCAGCACCTGGGTCCGGCAGGCGATCGCGATCTCGTCAGGCCGCGGCTCCGCCTTCCCGAAGTCGGCGGTGGTCGCCATCACGCGGCGCGCGTCGACGAAGGTCGCGGGGACGCCGATCCTCGCGAGCGCCGCGGCGACGATCGGTGCGGCGAGTCGCTCGCCCATGGCGGCGACCGCATCCTGCGATCGCGGGGTCGCATCCCCGAGCACCGACAGCGCCTCGGCGAGGTGCGCGAGCTCATCGAACATCGCGCCGGTGTCCGAGACGAGCTCGACGTCGTCGCCCACACCGAGCGCGTCGATGGCCTCGAGGTGCCGGGTCCGCAGCTCCTCGACGATGGACAACGCGACGATCAGCTGTCCGCGCGCGGAGTGCGATGCGATCTCGATGAGGCGATTGGTCGTGCCGGCGAGCGCGGAGGTCACCACGACCGGCGTGCGCGCGAGGCGCGCGCGCACGATGTCCGCGGTGCGCGCGATCGCGACCGCATCGCCGACCGAGGTGCCGCCGAACTTGCAGACGATCATGCGCGCGGGGGCGGCGTCCAGCCGAGCCGACCGGTCGCCGCGAGGAGTTCGGCGTTGAGGATCGATCCGCCGGCCGCACCGCGAATGGTGTTGTGCCCCATCGCCACCAGCTTGAGGTCGAAGATGGCGTCCGTGCGCACGCGTCCGACGGTCACCGTCATCCCGCGCCCTGCCCCGACGTCGCGCCGCGGCTGGGGCCGGTTCTCGTCGTCGGTCACGACGAGCGGGAGCGCCGGCGCCGACGGAAGCCCGTGGACCACGGCCGCGCCACGCCAGGAGCGGAGCGCATCGATCGCCTCGGGCACACTCGGCTTCCGCGCGAACCGCGCCGACATCACCACCGTGTGGCCATGCTCCACCGGCACCCGGTTCGCATGCGCGCTCACGACGAACGGGGCCGGCGTGATCGCATCGCCGGCGAGCGCGCCGAGCATCTTCTGCATCTCGCGCTCCAGCTTGGGCTCCTCGTCGCCGATGAACGGGATGACGTTGCCGAGGATGTCGAGCGAGGGAACGCCGGGATAGCCCGCACCGGAAACGGCCTGCATCGTCGCGAGGAACAGCTCGCGAAGCCCGAAGGCCTCGTGCAGTGGGGCGAGCGCCATCGCCGCGACGGTCGCCGCGCAATTCGCGTTGGTCACCACGCCCCCCGTCCACCCGCGCGCCCGCTGGGCATCGAGCAGGGCCAGATGCGACGCATTCACCTCCGGGATGACGAGCGGCACGTCTCGCTCCATCCGGAAGTTCTTCGCGTTGCTGAGGACGTAGCGCCCGTCCGCCGCGAACGCCGGTTCGAGCACGGCGGCCGCCGACGCGTCGAGCGCGGAGAAGACGAGCGGGGAGCGCACGGTGGCGGGATCGCAGAGCGTCACCTCCATCCCGGCGACCTCCTCGGGCATCGTTCCCTCGATCCACTTCGTGACGTCCCCGTAGCGCTTCCCCGCGGAACGCTCCGAGGCGGCGACCTCGGCGATGCGGAACCAGGGATGGTCCGCGAGGAGCCGGATGAACGTCTGCCCCACCGCACCGGTGGCGCCGAGGATCGCGACGGGCAGGCTGGTCATGCGAGGAGCGTCCGGACGAGGGTCATGTACGTCTCCACGCTCGCGCGCAGTTCTGCCTCGGCGACGTACTCGTCGGGGGTATGCGCGACGTGGATGGACCCCGGCCCGAAGAGCAGCGGCGTGCCCCAGTTGCCGAGCAGCGGGATGTCCGACGTGTAGGCGACGGGGGCGGAGGCGAACCCCGGGACCGTGTGGAAGTGCTGCGCCGGGATGTGCGAGCCGAACTCGAGGTCGGCGCGACCGGCCGCCCACTGCTCGAGGGTGCGCCGCACGGGGGCGACGTCGCCGACGAGGCGCACCATCATCTCGGCCTCGCAGGCGCCGGGGACGATGTTGGCTTCGGTCCCGCCGCGGATCAGGCCGACGTTCACCGTGGTCGGGCCGAGGACCGGGTCGACCGGCCAATCGAGTCCGCCGAGTTCCTGCAGCAGCGCGAGCATCGGTGTGATCGCCGATGCGCCGAGATGGGGATACGCCGAGTGCGCCTCCCGGCCGGCCGTGCGCACGATGACGCGCTGTGCGCCTTTGCACCCCGACGCGAGGGTGCTCTCCGTCGGCTCGCCGTTGATGAGCCAGCGACTCGTGGCGGGCAGTTGGTTCGCGAGGCGCGCCCCATCGGACCCGCGCTCCTCTCCCACGACGAGGAGGAGATCGACGCGCTCCTCGCCCGCCGACGCGAGCGCATCGGCGGCGACCATCATCGCCGCGGCGATGCCCTTCGCGTCGCAGGCGCCGCGGCCGTGCAGGCGGCCGTCGGTGCGCTTGGGCGGTACGTATGGCGGCACCGTGTCGAGGTGCGTCGAGAGCGTGACGCCCCCGCCCTTGCGCGAGGCCCACACGTTCCCGCGACCGGGCGTCACCTCCTGCACCATGACGTTCCAGCCGCGTGCGACGAGCCAGCGCGACACGAAGTCCACGGCGGCGCCCTCGTCGCGCGTGGTGGACGGGATGGCGAGCAACTCGGTGGCCAGTGCGACGACGTCGGTCATGGGTCCCAAGATAGCCGTTGGGTGCGGACGACTGTACCGTATCCAACGGGCGCCGTCGGCATGCGGCGCCCCGCCCGCTTGCCTCCGCGCACGGCCTCCCCTAACCTTCGGTCCACGCGGGAATAGCTCAGTTGGTAGAGCACAACCTTGCCAAGGTTGGGGTCGCGGGTTCGAGTCCCGTTTCCCGCTCTGATCGGATCCACGGAATCGCCCGGGAGCGGCCTCGCCGCTCCCGTTCGTCTTTCCCCCGCCGGGGTGGCGAAACTGGCAGACGCAACGGACTTAAAATCCGTGGGGAGGTCACACTCCCATGTGGGTTCGATCCCCACCCCCGGCACTGTGAATCCCCTCGTCCCCTTCCCGCCCACCACCGTCCTCTGGGTCGCCCTCGGCGGGGCGATCGGGTCGGCGTTGCGGTTCGGCGCCGGCGAGGCGCTGCGGCGGGTCCCCGCCTTCGCCCAGTTCCCGTGGGCCACGCTCGTGATCAATGTGCTCGGGTCGCTGGCCATCGGGTGGTTCCTGCGCTGGTCCGCCTCCGCCGAGGCCTCGCCGCAACTCCGCGCCTTCGTCGCGATCGGGATCTGCGGCGGCTTCACGACCTTCTCCACCTTCGCCGCCGAGAACCTCACCCTGCTCCAGGGTGGACAGGTGGCCCGCGCCGCGATGCACGCGTTGCTGAGCCTGACGCTGACCGTCGCCGCGGCGTTCCTCGGGTACACGCTGGCGCGGCCGTAAGCCGCGCTCCCCGCGCTACGGCCGCACGCCCAACGCGTGCACGCAGTACCAGGCGGAGTACGCGAGGAGTCCGCTCAGCGCGGCGTCGCCGCCGTGAGAAAGCGCACGGCCGTCCGCATCGACGACCTCGGCCGCCAGCCCGTTCCCGAGCGGGGCACGCCGCAGCCACTCGAGCACGTCGCTCCCCTCCGGCCCGAAGAGCCGGGCGATCTGCACGGCGAGGCGGTCCGAACTGCCGATGCGCTTGGCCGTGCGCCGATAGAACGAGTCGTTCCGATCGACCGCCTCCCAGAGCGGGAGCCAGAGGGCGGATCCCACCGGATCGTCCTCGAGCGCCTTTCCGCCGCGCAGGTCGATCGCCGCGACGTACGTCGCCTTGTTGTCCGTGCCCGAGGCGAAGTGGCGCCGCAGCGCGGCCCGCACGGCCTGAGGGTCCTGCACGTCCTTGGCCGCGTCCTCGTCGAGCGTCTTGCCCAGCGCATCGAGCGCGAAGGCGACGACCGCGTTGCCGTGGAGCGTGACGGGGAACGCCGCCGGCTGGCGGTCGAGCGTGACCTCGGTGCGATACAGCGGATGATCCGCCTCCCGCCGCGCCAGCAATTCGTCGTGCGAGACGTAGAGCGTGTCCGCGAGGATCGGTTCCTCGACGATCTGGTCGTCGCCGGTCTCGCGGATGTAGCGCTCCGTCGCGATCGCGTACGACGACGCCCCCTCGAGCGTGAAGCCCGGCTCGAAGAGGGTCCCGTCGAGATAGTGCACGCCGCGCCCCGGCGCGTAGCCGTGGATCTCGCACGCGCGGAGGATCAGCTCCCGCGCGAGCGTCGGGTCGGCGAGCTGCACCGCCGGGACCGTCCACGCGAGCGCTTCCCAGTCCCGCACCGTCACGCCCCAGGCGCACCAGGGTGCCCGGCTCCGCACGAGATAGTAGTGCGCGTCATCGAGCGCGCGGCCCACCGAGTAGAAGTACGCGAACAGCAGGTTGCGGTTGATCAGCGCGTCGAGCGACTCATGCCCCGTCCCCTGCTCCAAGGCGCGCAAGGACTCGCGCGTGGCCTGCAGGAGGGTGCGCCACCCGCGGCGCCGCATCACCCCCACCGTCGCCTCGGCGCCATCGCGTTCGGGGCCGGCCGCGAGGTAGAAGGCGACCTCGCCGCGCTCGCCTGCGGCGACCGTGAGCGTGCGTGCGATCGCGTAGCCGGGGCTCGCGCCCTCGGAGATCCGCACCGTGGCCGCCGCATCCGTCGCCACGGCGAGCGCGGCGAGTCCCGGCGCCGCCGTTCCGTCGAGCAGGACCACCTCACCGTTCCGCGTGACCCGGTGCGCATCCTCGGCCGGCCGCGGCGTCCGCACGCGGAGTTGACGGTGACCGAGCGTGCCTTCGAGTCCGACCGCGATCGTGCGCGGGGTGTTGCCGCGATTCTCGAACGCCAACGCGTACACGGCCCCCGCGACATCGGCGTCCTGGCCGAACGGCGCGAAGACGGTCCCGCGGATCACGACGTCCCCCGCCTGGCTGGTGAACGTAGGGAGCCACTGGAGTGCCCGCTCCCAGGCCATCCCGCCGCGCGCGAGCGCCACCGGGGTCCCGTCGATCGACACCGTCGGCCGCGCGAGGGCGGCCCCCGATCCCTCGAGGAAGCTGGCATCGCCCGCGAACTCCACGGCGGCCCGGGCACCCCGATGGAGGAGGCTCACCGCGTGGATCGCGCCGTCCGCGGGGTGGATGCACGGCAGCGCCAACCAGTGATTGCCGGTGAGCTGCCAGGGAAGCGTCGGGAGCGGGGCCACGGGGAGTGGCAGGGATTCGGTGGGTGTCACGTTACCTTGAGCGGGGTACGACGCTAAACTAGCCGACCGCTCCCGCCCACGCGCCCCCTTCCGCCCGCTTCGCACTCGTGTTCGTCCGCTCAGGCCTCTTGTACCGCCGGACCACCCTGGCGCTCGTCCTCGGCGCCGGCCTCTGGCTGCGGCCGCGCGCGGCCGAGGCGCAACGCATCCTCGGCGGCGGAAGTGACGCCGTCACGCTGCCCCGCGGCGCCTTCCGCGTGGGCATCGGCGGGGAATCCACGGTGCAGCGCGACCGCTGGCGCGACGGCGCGCTCGAAGGACTCGGCGGCTCCGTCACCACCGACGCGTTCGGCCCGTTGCAGTTCTCGATGCTCGCCCCGGTCGAGCAACTCGTCCGCGGCCTGGGCATCGCGGACTTCGGCGCGTCGCTCGGGTCCACGCGCCTCGACGCGCGCCAGCGCGCCTTCGTGACACCGCTCGCCATCGAGTACGGCGTCGCGGATTGGCTCACGCTGAGCGCGCGTGCCACGCTCGTGCGCACGAAGGCCGAAGCGCAGTTCCGCATCCGCACCGATAGCGGGCGGGCGACGCTCGGCCTCAACCCCATCTTCGATGGCACGGGCGTGGCCGCGCAGAACGCCGCGACGATCGGCACGTACGGCACCGCCGCGCAGTCCCTCGCCGCGCGCCTCACCGCGTGCCAGGGCGATGCGGGCGCCTTCCCCGAGTGCCCGACCCTGCTCGCCGAGGCGGGCGCGGTCACGGCGTTGTCGACCACGACGTCGATCTTCTCGGTGCGACTCGCGCAGCTCTACGGCAACGGTGCGCTTCGCGGCGCGCGCTACGTCCCGTTCGCCGGTTCGTCGACGGAGGCGGCGCTGCAGGCGCGCGCGGACTCGATCCGCACGGCGCTCGAACGCTATGGTATCACCAGCGTGACGAGCACCACCGGCCTGCCCCTCGGGGCCCAGGTGCCGCTCGCCGCCGCCGACCTCGACCGCCTCGTGCGCGACTCCACGGACGGCTTCGGCGCGCGTGCGCTCAACGATGCCTCCCTCACGCAGATCGGCGACGTGCACCTGGGCGCGCTCATCCGCGTGCACGACAGCTTCCTCGCGCGCGGCACCTCGCGCTTCGCGCCGGGGGCGCGGGGATGGCGGCAGGCGATCGCGCTCGAGGCGCGCATCGGCACGAGCTATCGCGAGCGCCCCGAGGCCTTCCTCGACCAGGGTACCGGGTCCGGCACCTCGGCGATCTCCGTGCGATCGATCACCGACGTGGTGCCGCACGACCGGCTCTGGGCGACGGTGGCGATCGGGTACACCAAGGCGTTCGCGAAGGACTTCCGGATGCGCGTGCCGAGCAGCACGGACAACGAGTGGCTCGAGTGGCAGCGCGAGATGGTGGTGCCGGTCACGCCCGGGGGGCAGCTCGACGTCGAGCTCTCACCGCGCTGGCAGCTCAACGACTACATCGCCCTGGGCGGCCAGTGGCGCTGGCGGCACAAGTCCGCCGACACGCATGACGTGAACGTCCCGGTCATCGCGATCGTCGGGACCGACGTCCTCGCCGACGGCGCCGCGCTCGATGCGCGCAGCGAGGCGGAGGAGCAGCGGGTGGGGCTCTCGGCCACCTACTCGACGCTCGCGGCGCGGGCGCGTGGCATCGCCGGCCTGCACTTCGAGATCACGTATCTCCACCAGCAGTCGGTCGCGAGCGGAGCGGGCGTGGTGCCGAAGCAGTGGGAGGATCGCCTGATGATCCGCTACTACACGCGCTTCCGCGCGCGCTGAGCAGGCGCCGCGGCCGGGCGCGCGGCCTGCTTCCCGGCCTCGCGTGCCTGCGCGAGCAGCTCACGGGCGTGGTCGCGGCTCGTCTCGCTCTCCGCGTCGCCGCCGAGCATCCGCGCGATCTCGTCCACGCGCGCCTCGCCATCCACCACGCGCACGTCGGACGTCGTCACGCCGCCCTTCGCCGCCTTCTGCACGATGATGTGATGGTGCGCACGCGCCGCGATCTGCGGGAGGTGCGTGATGGCGAAGACCTGGTGATGCGACGCGACATCGCGCATCGCGTCGCCGACCATGAGCCCGGTCCGGCCACCGATCCCCGCATCGACCTCGTCGAAGATGAGCGTCGGCACGCCGTCGAGGCGCGCGAGGATGGTCTTCAGCGCGAGCATCACGCGCGCGAGTTCGCCGCCGGACGCCACGCGCGCGAGCGGGCGCGCCTCGTGCCCGAGGTTGAGGGCCACGCGGAACTCGACCTCCTCGGCCCCCTGCGGTGACGCCTCGCCGCGCGGGGTGAGTTCCACGAGGAAGTGGCCGTCGGGCATCCCGAGGTCGGGGAGCCGGGCTTCGACGGCCTTGGCGAGGGCGGCGCCCGCCTTCCGCCGCTTCGCGCTGAGCTTCGCCGCGGCGCCGGCGAACGCGGCCTCCGCATCGGAGACCCGCGTCTCGAGCCCGCGCAGGTCGAGCCCGGCCGTGTCGAGCAGGTCGAGCTCCGCGCGCGCCGAACGCCCCGTCTCGATGACCGCCTCGATGCTGCCGCCGTACTTCTTCGCGAGCCGGAAGATCTGGTCGCGGCGCCGTTCGACCTCGTCGAGCCGCGCGGGATCGCGTTCGATCCCGTCCGCGTACGCCTGCGCCTCGCGGGACAGCTCCTCGAGCGCGTAGTACGCCGCATCGTAGAGCTCCTGCAGCCGCGCGGTCGACGGATCGATCCGCTGGAGCGCGGCGAGCGGCTTCTGCAGGTGCCCGAGCCGGGGCAGCGCCGCCTCGTCGGCGCCGTCGAGCGCATCGGTGACCTCACGGACGAGGCCCTCGATCTCCTCGGCGTGCGTGAGCCGGCGCGCCTCCTCGTCGAGGCGCGCATCCTCGCCGTCCTTGAGCTTCGCGTCGCCGATCTCCTTGGCGACGTGCGCGAGCCAATCGGCGCGCTTCGCCGCCTCGTCCCGCCGCGCGCGCAGGGCGGCGATCGCGTCGCGCGCCTCCACCAACCGTCCGTGCGCCTCGGCCACCGCCGCGCGCTCAGACGCGGCGTCCCCGAACGCATCGAGGATACGCAGCTGCGCCTCGGGCTCCAGCAGCGCCTGCGCCTCATGCTGCCCGTGCACGTTCACGAGCGCGCGACCGATCTCCGCGAGCAGGCTCGCGGTCACGGGCGATCCGTTCACCCACGCGCGTGCGCGTCCCCCCGCCCCGGCCGGCACCTCGCGCTTGAGCACGAGCGTGCCATCGCTCTCGATCCCGCGCGCATCGAGGTCATCGAGCAGGTCGCGGCGATCGCTCACGTCGAACACCCCTTCGACGGTCGCCTTGTCCGCCCCGGTGCGCACGAGGTCGCTCGACGCGCGCTCGCCGATGAGCAGGCCCAGCGCGCCGACGATGATCGACTTGCCGGCCCCGGTCTCGCCGCTGAGCACGTTGAAGCCGCTCGACAGCGGGAGCGTGACCGCGTCGATGATCGCCAGGTTCCGGATGCGGAGCTCGGTGAGCATGACCCTCAAGCTCGCCGGGTCGGGGCCGGGTGCGCCACCCGAATGCCGCGCTCGGGCGCGCGATGCTTCATCGATCGCGCTCGTCGAGCCCGCCCCAGTGCAACTTCCGCCGGAGCCGGGAGAAGAAGCTCGTGCCCGCGAAGCGCACGAGATGCACGGGGTCGGCCGCGCGACGCACGACGAGATGCTGCCCCGGCGCGAGCGACGTGCCCACCTGACCGTCGGCCGTGACGAGCACCTCCTCGGGGGCGTCGTCGGCCTCGACGCGCAGCACCGTCTCGGGCGGCAGGATCGTCGGGCGCAGGGCGAGCGTGTGCGGGGCGACCGGCGTGACGATCATCGCGTCGAAGGTCGGCACCACGATCGGGCCCGCCGCCGAGAGCGAGTAGGCGGTCGAGCCGGTCGGCGTGGAGACCACGAGCCCATCCGCCGCGAACGCGCTGACGAGCTCGTCATCCGCGCGCACCCGGAGCCGCAGCACGCGCGCGAAGCCGCCCTTGTGCACCACCACGTCGTTGAGCGCGCGCAGCCGGACGCCGAGCACCCCGCCCTCGCCGTAGGTCGCCGCCTCGAGCACCATGCGCGTCTCGACGGTGAAGTCGCCGCGCGCGAACGACGCGAACGCGTCCGGGAACTCCTCGTGCCCGCAGGCGGTCAGGAACCCGAGCTTCCCGAGGTTCACGCCGAACACGGGGACCCGGAGTCCGCCGAGGAACCGGGCGGCGCGCAGCAGCGTGCCATCGCCGCCGAGCGCGATGAGCGCGTCGACCTGGTCGGGCCGCGAGAGCTTCTGGTCGCTCCCGGCACCCTGGAGCAGCGCCTCCTCGAAGCGCAGCGAATAACCGTGCGCGGGGGCTTCGCGCTTGAGCAGCGCGAGGACCTCCGAGAGGCCGTCGTACCCGTCGTGCCCGACGACCCCCAGCCGGGTGGTCACCCGGCCAACGCCTCGGTCTCGTGCAACGCGCGCACCCGCGCGGCGACCCCCGCCGCATCGATGCCGCAGAGCGCGAGCTGCCGCGGACGCGAGGCCGCGTACACGATCTGGTCCGGGACGCCGAGCGCGTGCACCCGCACCGAGGGATCGTGCGCCGCGACCACCGACGCCATGTACGCGCCGAAGCCGTTCACCACCGTCCCCTCCTCCACGACCAGCAGCTGCTGATGCGTCGCCAGGAGCGCGGTGAGCGTCGTCGCGTCGTAGGGCTTGAGGTATCGGCAGTTCACCACGGTCACCGGCAGCCCCTCGGCGGCGAGGGCATCGGCCGCCTTGAGCGACTCGCCGACCATCGTGCCCACGGCGAGGATCGCGACCTTCTCGCCCCGCCGCAGCACCTCCCACGTGCCCGGCGGGACCGCCGGCACGTCCTTCGCGTGCGGCACGAGGTCCGGCGGCACGTCCCGCGGATACCGGAACGCGAAGGGCCCGCTCTCGTGCGCGAGCGCCGTGCGCAGGAGCCCGACGAGCTCGGCGCCATCCTTCGGCGCGGTCACGACCATGTTCGGCACCGCGAGCATGTACGCGATGTCGTAGAGCCCCGCGTGCGTCTCGCCATCCTCGCCCACGAGCCCGGCGCGGTCCATCGCGAAGATGACCGGCAGCGACTGGATCGCCACATCGTGCACGATGTTGTCGTAGCCGCGCTGCAGGAACGTCGAGTAGATCGCGACGACCGGCTTCGCGCCCTGCGTCGCCAGTCCCGCCGCGAACGTCACGCCGTGTCCCTCGGCGATCCCGACATCGTAGAAGCGCGCCGGATGCTGTTTGGCGATCACCGCCGTGCCCGTCCCGCTCGGCATCGCCGCGGTGATCGCGACCGCCTTGGGGAATTCCTCCATGAGCTCGGCGAGCGCCTTGCCGAAGACGGCGGTGTAGTTCGGGTTGGCCGTCGAGACCTTGAGCTGCTTGCCGGTGGCCGGGTCGTGCCCCGGGGGGAGCGCATGCCACTTCTCGCCATGCTCGCCCGCCGGGAAGCCGCGCCCCTTCTGCGTGATCACGTGCACGAGGCGCGGGCCCTTGAACTCGCGCATCGCCTTGAAGGTCTCGATCATCTGCTCCATGTCGTGCCCGTCGATCGGCCCGAAGTAGCGGAAGCCGAGCTCCTCGAAGAGCACGCCCGGCGTGAGGAAGGCCTTCACCGACTCCTCCCACTTCCGCACGAGCGTGCCCGCGTCCTTGAACAGCCCCGTCGCATGGTCGGCCCAGTCGCCGATCGCGCCGCGCAGCCGGTTGTAGATCGGGTTGCGCTGCACCGACGTGAGGTACTTGTGCATGGCGCCCACGTTCGGCGCGATCGACATCTCGTTGTCGTTGAGCACGACGATGAAGTCGCGCTCCGACGCCCCCGCGTTGTTCAGGGCCTCGTAGGCGAGCCCCGACCCGAGCGAGCCGTCGCCGATGATCGCCGCGACGCTGAAGTCCTCGCCGTTCAGGTCGCGCCCCGCGGCGATCCCGAGCGCGGCGGAGATCGACGTCGCCGCATGCCCGGCGCCGAACGTGTCGTACTCGCTCTCGGTCCGCTTGAGGAAGCCCGAGATGCCCCCCTCCTGCCGCAGCGTGTGCATCCGGTCCTTGCGGCCGGTGAGCACCTTGTGCGGATACCCCTGGTGACCGACATCCCACACGAGCTGGTCACGCGGCGTCTCGAACGCGGTGTGGAGGGCGATCGTCAGCTCCACGACGCCAAGGCCGGCCCCGATGTGGCCGCCCGTGACCGAACAGGTCGAGATGAGGAAATCGCGCACCTCCTGGGCGAGCTGCGTGCGCTCGGCGGGCGTGAGGGTCCGGAGGTCCGGCGGGCCCTGGATGCGATCGAGGAGGCTCATGCGATGCGACGGTTGGAGGAGGCCTTCGTGTACGGTGCGGCGGTCGGTCGGGTCACGCCAGTGCTGCCGGCGCGCGGAGCGGGGGCGCGCTGCATGTCAGGACCGCCGCGCCACGACGAACCGCGCGAGGAACTCGAGCTCCGGCGTCAGCGCGCCCTGATCCGCGAGCCCCTGGCAGGCTTCGCGCACGAGCGTCTCGGCCCGCGCCTTCGCCCCCGCGATCCCGAGGAGCGCCGGGTAGGTGCTCTTCCGGAACTGGACGTCCTTCCCCGCGGTCTTCCCGAGCTGGTCGGTCGTCGCCGTGATGTCGAGCACGTCGTCGGCGATCTGGAACGCGAGCCCGATCGCCGCGCCGTACTGGCCGAACGCCTCGAGCATCGCCTCGGGCGCGCGGGCGGCGAGTCCGCCCAGACGCATCGCGGCCTCGATGAGCGCACCCGTCTTGCACCGATGGATGCGCTCGAGCTGCGCGAGGTCGAGCGAGAGACCCTCGCCCTCGAGGTCGAGGAGCTGCCCGCCGATCATGCCGCCCGCGCCTGACGCGCGCATGAGCGTCCGCACGATCTCGGCGCGGGTCGGAAGGTCGAGCCCGAGGGCCGCCGCGGCATCGTCGGCCGCGCGTGCGGCGAGCGGCACCATCGCCATCCCCGCCGCCGTGGCGGCCGGCACGCCATGCACCTTGTGCACCGTCGGACGTCCGCGCCGCATGTCGTCGTCGTCCATGCAGGGCAGGTCGTCATGCACCAGCGAGTAGGCGTGCACCACCTCGACGGCGGCCGCGAGGGCGCTGACGTCCCCCGTCCCGCCTGCCGCGCGATACGCGCTCACCACCAGCACCGCCCGCAGCCGCTTCCCCTCCCCCTGGAGCGCGTAGCGGATGGAGTCGGAGACCGGCCCCGACTCCCCCGCGAGCTGGTGCGTGACGAGCGACTCGAGCGCGCGCGCCACCGCCGCACGATCGTGCGCGAAGTCGATCGGCGTCACGCCCGTCGCGCTCATCCCTTCGCCTCGAACACGCCCTCGGCCTGCTCGATCAGCGTGCGCACCTTGCCGTCCGCGTCGGCGAGCGCCGCCGACGCCTCACGCAGGCGCGCGATCCCCTCCTCGAAGAGCTTGAGCGCCTCCTCGAGCGGCAGGTCGTCGCGATCGAGCGCCGACGCGATCTGCTCCAACCGGGCGAGCGATTGTTCGAAGGTCATGCATCCGTCCGCAGATGAGGTCCGTCAGCGTGCACCGTGCCGGTCGTGGCCTGCACGCGTCCGTCCTGCAACAGGAGGTCGAAGGGCATTCCCGGGGTGAACGCGGTGCGCCGCGCCAAGGTTGCACCGTCCGCACTGCGGGCCACGGCGAAGCCGCGCGCGAACACCGCCAGCGGCGAACGGGCTTCCAGCATCGCCCCGAGCCGCTCGGTCCGCGCCCGGCGTCGTTCGATCGCGCGCGGCGCCTGTTGCGCCAGCCGCGTCGCCACGCGGTCGATCCGCGTCCGGCGCCGCTCCACCACCAGGGCCGCGCGCCGCGAGAGCGCGTCCGCCCGCCGGTCCAGCTCCGCGCGCCCCACCTCGATCCGGTCCTGCAGGCCATCGGCCATCATCCCGGCGAGCTGGGCGACCAGTTCGCGCACCTCGGCGAGCACCGGCACCGCGTGCTCGGCCGCGACACTGGGGGTCGCCGCCCGGAGGTCCGCCACGAGGTCGGCGATGCTCACGTCCGTCTCGTGCCCCACGGCCGAGATCGTCGGGATGGGACAGGCCGCGATCGCGCGCGCCACGGCCTCCTCGTTGAACGCCCAGAGGTCCTCGCGGGACCCGCCGCCACGGCCGATGATCAGCACCTCGGGCGCCGGCATCGCGTCGCCCCGCCACTCGGCGTCGCCCCGCACCCAGCGCGCGAGCCGGTCCAGCGCCGCCACGAGCGACTCGGTGGCCGCCTCGCCCTGCACCGCCGCGGGGATCACCGCCACATGCACGCCGGGGTTCCGCCGCGCGATCACGGCGAGCACATCGCGCAGCGCCGCACCCTCGGCGCTCGTGATCACCGCGACCGTGCGCGGGAATCGCGGCAGCGCCCGCTTCCGCGCCGGATCCAGCAGGCCGTCCCTCTCCAGGCGCGCCTTCGTCTCGTCGAAGCGCTTCTGCCAGAGCCCGGCGCCGTCCGCCTCGATCGCCGTGACCACGAACTGCATCTTGCCGCTCGTCGGCCAGACCGTGAGCTGCCCGTAGGCGCTCACCTGCATCCCGTCCTCCGGCCGCATCCGGATCCGCCCGGTGCTCCCCTTCCAGACGACGCCGGGGATCTGCGCGTCCGCATCCTTCAGCGTGAAGTACCAGTGGCCGCTGGGGTAGGCCTTGAACCCCGAGATCTCGCCGCGCACCCAGAGCTTCGGAAAGGCGCCCTCGAGGACGTCCTTCGCCGCGCTGGTGAGCGCGTGGACCGAGAGCGCCTCGGCGGAGGTGGCGCCGGCGTGGGTCACGCGCGCGCGGACGCCTCGTGGCGAAGGCGCGCGGCACGCACCGTGTTCGCGAGCAGCATCGCGATCGTCATCGGCCCCACGCCGCCCGGCACCGGCGTGATCTTCGACGCCACGGCCGCCACCTCGTCGTACTTCACGTCGCCGACGATCCGATAGCCCTTCTTCGCGGTCGGATCGTCCACGCGATTGATCCCGACGTCGATCACGACGGCGCCCGGCTTGACCATGTCGGCCGTCACCATCTCCGGCTTGCCGATCGCCGCGATGAGGATGTCCGCGCGGCGCGTGTGCGCCGCGAGGTCCTTCGTGCGCGAATGGCAGATGGTCACCGTGCAGTCCGCCCCCTTCCCCGACTGGATCAGCAACGCCGCCATCGGCTTGCCGACGATCGTCGAGCGGCCGAGGATCACCGCCTCCTTCCCGGAGGTGTCCACCCCGCTCTCGACGAGCATCACCTGCACCCCCGCCGGCGTGCAGGGAGCGAACCCGTCGGCGTCGCCGATGAGCACCTTGCCGGCGTTCACCGGATGGAACCCGTCCACGTCCTTCATCGGGTCGATCCGGCGGATGACCTTCTGCGGGTCCATGTGCTTCGGCACCGGCATCTGCACCAGGATACCGTGCACCGCGGGATCGGCATTCAACCGGTCGATCACCGCGAGCAACTCGGCCTCTGGCGTGTCGGCGGGAAGGCGAATGGTCTCGCCGTTCATCCCGGCCTCCTTGCACGCCTTCTCCTTGGCGCCCACGTAGAACGCGCTCGCCGGGTCGTCCCCGACGAGGACCACGGTCAGTCCGGGCGTGATGCCGAGGGCCTTCAGGGCGGCGGCGTCGGCGGCGACCTTCGCGCGGACGCGCGTCGCGATGGCGACGCCATCGATGCGTTCAGCGGGCAATGTCGGAGGACCTCTTCTCTCGGATCGCCACGACCTTGATCTGGCCCGGGTACTGCAGCTCGGACTCGACGCGGCGCGCGATCTCTTCGGTGAGGGACTGCATGCGGTTGTCGTCCACGGTGTCCGGATCGACGATGACGCGCACCTCGCGCCCCGCCTGGATCGCGAACACCCGGTCCACGCCCTTGTAGCTCGCGGCGATCTTCTCGAGCCCCTCCAGGCGCTTCACGTACGTCTCGAACGCCTCGCGGCGCGCCCCCGGGCGCGAGCCCGAGATCGCGTCGGCGGCCTGCACCAGCACCGACACCTCGCTCTCGTGCGGCACGTCGTCGTGGTGCGCCGCGATGCAGTTCACGACGAGCGGGTGCTCGCCGTACTTGGTCGCCACCTCCACGCCGAGCTGCACGTGCGTGCCCTCGTGGTCGTGCGTGAGGACCTTGCCGATGTCGTGCAGCAGCGCCCCGCGCTTGGCCATCGCGACGTCGAGCCCGAGTTCCGCGGCCATGATGCCGGCGAGGAACGCGACCTCCTTCGAATGGAACAGGATGTTCTGCCCGTAGCTCGTCCGCCACTTCATGCGGCCGATGAGCTTGATGATCTCGGGGTGCAGGCCATGCACGCCCACCTCGTAGGCCGCCTGCTCGCCCGTCTCGATGATGCCGGCGTCCACTTCCTTCTTGGACTTCTCGACCACTTCCTCGATCCGCCCCGGATGGATGCGCCCGTCGGCGACGAGCTTCTCCAGCGCGAGACGCGCCACCTCGCGGCGCACCGGATCGAAGCACGACACCACCACCGTGTCCGGCGTGTCGTCGATGATGACGTCCACCCCGGTCGCGAGCTCGAACGCGCGGATGTTGCGCCCCTCGCGGCCGATGATGCGCCCCTTCATGTCGTCCTTCGGCAATGCGACCGCGCTCGCCGTGATCTCCGCGGTGTGCTCGGCGGCGATCCGCTGCACGGCGAGGGCGACGATCTTCTTCGCCTCGCGGTCGGCATTGCGCTTGGCGGAGTCCCGGATCTCGCGGATGCGGTTGGACGCGTCGGCGTGCGCCTCCTCCTCCAAACGCCGGATCAGCTCGGCCTTGGCCTCGGTCGCCGAGAGCCCCGCCAGCTGCTCCAGGCGCCGGCGCTCCTCGCCCACGAGTCCGTCGAGCTCCGACTGCTTCTCGTCGAGCTGCTTCTCCTTCCGCCCGAGTTCGCTCGCCCGACGGCTGAGGTCGCGCTCCTTCTGGTCGACGAGGTCGACCTTCTTGTCGAGCTGCCCCTCGCGCTCGACGACGCGCTTCTCCTCGCGCTCCACCTCCTCGCGACGCTTCCGGGCCTCCTGCTCCCAGGCCTCGCGGACCTTCATCACCTCTTCCTTTCCGGAGAGGAGCGCCTGCTTCTTGGCCGAGTCCGCCTCCCGCTCGGCATCGGACACGATGCGCTTGGCGACCTGCTCCGCCGACTGCCCGGCGGCCTTGCGGACCGCCTCCTCGGCGGCCTGCCCCCGCTTGCGACCGAACACGAACGCGATCGGAGAGGCGACCACGAGGGTTGCGCCTATCGCGATCGCGATGGCCAGCTCGATTCCCATGTTGACGACCTATGCTCAAGGCGGCCGACTCGCGCCGCGTTACTGAAGGGAGAGCACGATCGGCTCGCTGGGCGTGATCGCTCGCCGGGGGCTGGCCGGCCGGTCGGGCGCCGACGAAGGGCGCGGGACGGGACGGGGTAACTGCCGGGAGCGCTTACACCTACGGGCCTTCGCACCCACTCGGGGAGAACCTACCGATACTGCAACGGATGCGCAACGAGTCGCGGCGCTCGCGCGTAGGAGTTTCGCTGACGCCGACAACTGGACGTAGCTGGTATTGCATTATTTCGTGACAACCACTGTATTGTGACCCGTGTCACCACGCCACTCGACGCGCCCATCCTCGCCTGACGAACCTGACAGCGGCCCTCGGTCGCTGCCGTGGTTGGTCTCCGGTGAGGTCCTGCTCGCCGATGACGACGCGCCCATCCGGAAGGTCCTCTCCCGGGCCCTCACGCGATTCGGCATGACCGTCGCCGAGGTCGCGGATGGGGATGACGCGCTCGAACTCGTCCGCGCGGCCCCCGGGCGATTCCGCCTCGTGGTCCTCGACCTCACGATGCCGCGACTGAACGGCGATGAGGCCCTGCTGCGGATCCGCGAGATCGCGCCCGACCTGCCGGCGCTCATCCTCAGCGGTTTCCTCGAGGACGAGATCCGCGAGCGGATCGGCAACGCGACCCGCGTGTCGCTCCTGCACAAGCCGTTCTCGATGCGCTCCCTCGCCGACGTCCTCTGGGACGCGCTCGGCCAGCACGAGGGCTGAGCGCCCCGCGCCTCAGCCCTGCGGCTCGCCGCGCTTCCCCGGCGGCAGCCACCGCCGGAGTTCGCTGGACAGATCGCGCATCTCCTCCGCGACCTCATCCTGCGCCGCCCGCTCGCGGAAGAGCTCGTCGGTGATCGACATCGCAGCAAGGATCGCCGCCTTGCCCGGGTCGGTGATGGCGGGACTCTCCAGCACCTTACGGATCGCCGCATCCACGTGGGCCGCGATCGCCCGCGTCACCTCCGGCGAGACCTCCGACCGGATGGTGTACTCCTCGCCGACGATCCGGACGCGCGTCGAATGCATCGTCACGATTCACCGCCGAGCGCGTGCTGCTGACGGAGGAACCGCACGCGATCGAGCATCGCACGGGTCCGGTCGGTCGCCTGCTGGAGCCGCGCCTGCAGGCGGGCGTTCTCGGCCTCGAGGGTCGCCACGCGCTCCTCGGCGGATGCATCACCCCCCGGGGAGTTGCTCAGCGCCTTCAGGCGCGCCTCGGCCTGATGCGCACGCTTCCGGAACGTCGCGAGTTCCTCGCCCAGGTTGCGGACGAGGTGCTCGAGCTCGCGGAACGCGGCGCCCGTGGCGAGGTCAGGCCGTGCGCGGTCGGACACCGAGCTGTGCCTCCAAGGTCTTGAGCAGTTGCACCCGACGCCCTTCGATCTCCTTGTCGCGAAGGGTGCGCTCCGGATGACGGAAGGTCAATCGCCACGCGACCGAGCGCGTGCCATCCGGCACACCTGCCCCGCGGAACTCGTCGAAGAGTTCGCAGCGCTCGAGCTGCGTGCCGGAGACGCTGCGGATGAGCGCCTCGACCTGCCCGGCACTCACCGCATCGGGCACGAGGAGCGCGAGATCGAACTCCGCCGCCGGCGTGGTAGGGAGCGCCACGTACCGGACCGGAGCGGCGGGCCGCGGCCGCTCGGGGGCCGCGGCGTGCGCGTTCGCGCCTCGGCCCGCGACCATCGCGCTCGGGATCACGCCGAGCGCGATCTCGATGCCGAAGGCGGGCTTGGCCCACACGGGCGCGTCGAGCGCCAGACGCCGCACCTCACCCACCGTGACACCGCCCGCCTGCACCTTCCACAGGTACGGCGCATCCGCCGGGACCAACGCGATCGTGGCGCCGGGGAACGCGACCGCGCCGAGTCGGGCCGCCAGCGCCTGCGCATCCCACTCGTCGAACGCGGGCGGCTGCGGCTCGGTGAAGTGCACCGGGCGCCGCCGTCCCATCACGAGCACCCCGACGCGCTGTTCCTCGCGCGGCAACGCCTTGCCCTGGGCCTGGAAGACCGTCCCGACCTCGAACAGGCGCACGTCGCCCTGCATCCGGTTGAGATTGTACTCCGCGCGACGGGCCAGCGTCTCGAGCACCGACCGCCGGAGGAACGGCTCGTCATCGCCCAAGGGGTTGATGACGCGGACGAGGTCCTCCTCGGGCGCGTCGCGGCCGGCGACGCGACCGGAGGTGAACGGCAGCGGCCGCACCTCGAGCAGCCCCTCGGCGACGAGCGCGTCGCGCACGCGCCGGTACGTCGTGAAGAGCGGATGATCGGGGACCGTCCCCGGCCGCGCACCCTGCAAGGCATCGGGGAGCCGATCGAAACCGCGGAGCCGCGCGACCTCCTCGATGAGGTCCACCTCGCGCGTCACGTCGTGCCGCCACGACGGCGGCGTGACCGTGAGCGCCTCACCACTCGGCGCGACGATGAATCCGATCCCGCCGAGGAGCGCCGCGATCTCCGCCGCGGGAACGACCTCGCCGAGCAGGAGCGCGACGCGCGACGGCCGCAAGGTGACCGAGGCGCGGGCGGCCGGCATCGCGCCGACCAGCAACGACGTCTCGACGCGACCACCGCCGAGGTGCGCGAGGAGCGCCGCGCCCTGCGCGAGCACCTCCGCCACGCCCGTCGGATCGATCCCGCGCTCGAAGCGATAGCTCGCGTCCGTCGAGAGCCCCGCCTTGCGACGCGACGCACGCACCACGCGCGGCGCGAACTCCGCGACCTCGAGCACCACGCGCGTCGTCGCGTCCGTGACCTCGCTCGCGCGCCCTCCCATGACGCCCGCGATCGCCGTCGCCCGCTCGGCGTCGGCGATGACGAGCATCTGCGGGTCGAGCTTCCGCTCCGTCCCGTCGAGCGTCACGAGCGCCTCGCTCGCGTGCGCACGCCGGACGATGATGCTGTCGCCCGCGAGCGTCGCCGCATCGAACGCGTGCACCGGCTGTCCGAGCCCGTGGAGCAGGTAGTTCGTCGCGTCCACGAGATTGTTGATCGAGCGTCCGCCCACCGACTCGACGGCGGCCTTCAGCCACTCCGGACTCGGCCCGACGGTGAGGCCGGTGATGACCGCCGCCCCGTACTGCGGGCAGTCGGCCGCGTCCTCGATGCGCACGCGCAGGCCCCCCGCGCTCACCTCGGAGTCCCCGCGAACGACCGACGGGCCGGCCGGAAGCGCGGCGAGCTCGGCGGGCTGCTGGAGCGCCGTGCCGGTGAGGGCCGCGATCTCGCGCGCGAGCCCGCGATGCGAGAGCAGGTCGGGGCGATTCGGCAGGACGTCCACCTCGAGCCGGACATCGCCGAGGGGAAGGACGTCGAGCAGCGGCGTGCCGGGCGCCGCGCTGGTCTCGAGCGTGAGGATGCCGTCCGCATCGTCGCCGAGGTTGAGCTCCTGCGCCGAGCACAGCATCCCGTTCGACGTGAAGCCCCGGATCTTGCGCTTCTCGATCAGCAGGCCGGCCGGATTCTTCGCGCTCGGCGGGACCCGCGTCCCCGAGCGGGCGAAGGGGTACATCGCGCCCACCGCGACGTTGGGCGCGCCGCAGACGACCTCGAGCAGCGTGCCAGAGCCGTCATCGACCTTGTTGAACGAGAGCTTGGTGTCGGGGATGCGCTCGCTCTCCACCACGCGCGCGACGACGAACGTCGCGAGGTCGGCGCGCAGGCGCTCGAACCCCTCGACCGTCGCGACGTGCGCGGTGATGAGGTCGCGGATGGCCGTGGCCTCGCGGCCGTGCGGGACGAATCGGGCGAGCCACTCGTGCGAGATCTTCATCGGGCGAACTGGTCCAGGAAGCGGACGTCGGAATCGTAGAGGATGCGGATGTCGGGGATCGCGCTCCGCGAGATGGCCGTGCGCGCCGGCCCCATGCCGAACGCCCAGCCGGTGTACCGCTCGCTGTCGAGCCCCGCGGCCTCGAGCACCGCGGGGTGCACCATGCCGGATCCGAGGATCTCGACCCACCCCGAGTGCTTGCAGACGCTGCAGCCCGACCCCGCGCACACGCCGCACTGCACGTCCATCTCGGCGCTCGGCTCGGTGAACGGGAAGTAACTCGGGCGGAAGCGCGTCTTGGTCGCGGGGCCGAAGAAGCGGCGCGCGAAGTGCGAGAGGGTCGCCTTGAGATCCGCGAAGCTCACGCCCTCATCGACGACGAGCCCCTCGATCTGCGCGAACATCGGCGCGTGCGACGGGTCGAACGGGTCGGACCGGTACACGTTGCCCGGCGCGAGGATGCGGATCGGCGGCGGGTACTGCTGCAGCGTGCGCACCTGCACCGGGGACGTGTGCGTGCGCAGCACCTGCTCGTCGCCGATGTAGAGGGTGTCGTGCAGGTCCATCGCCGGATGGTCGGGCGGGAAGTTGAGCGCACCGAAGTTGTACCAGGCGTGCTCGGCCTCGGGCCCGAGGGCGATGGTGAAGCCGAGCTCGCGGAAGATCTCGGCGACCTCGTCGATCACGAGCGAGACGGGGTGCACCGCCCCACGCCAGCGCTCGCGCCCCGGCATCGTGAGGTCGAGGCTTGGGCCACTGCCCGCGGCGCTCGCCGCGAGTTCGACGCGACGGACCTCGAGGGCCTCCTCGATGGCGACCTTCACCGCATTCGCGCGCTGACCGGCCTCGCGGCGGTCCTCCTTCGGCAGCGCACCGAGGTGCCCCAGGATGTGCGTGAGCTCACCGGAGGCGCGGCCGATGAGGTCGTTGCGCACCTCGGTCCACGTCTCCAGGTCGGCCGCACCCGCGATGCGGTACGGCGCCTTGTCGGCGAGCGCGTCGAGCTGCGCGAGGAAGTATTCGAGATGCATCTCGCGAACGGCGTGGTGAGTGGTGAGTGGTGACCCGAAAGATAACCGCGGCGGGATGCGAAGCGGCGGGCGGCGGAGAACTCCGCCACCCGCCGCTTTCATCCTTGAGCCTTCGGCCTACTTCGCCGTCTTGAGCGCCGCCGCCGCCTTCTCGGCGATCTGCGTGAACGCGGCCGGGTCCTTCACCGCGAGCTCGGCGAGGATCTTGCGATCGACCTCGATCCCCGACATCTGCATGCCGTTGATGAAGGTGCTGTAGCTCATCCCGTTGAGGCGCGCAGCGGCGTTGATGCGCATGATCCAGAGCTTGCGGAAGTCGCGCTTCTTGGCCTTGCGGTCCCGGTAGGCGTACACCCAACCGCGCTCGACCGTCTCCTTCGCGGCCTTCCACAGCTTGGAGCGCGCGCCGAATGCGCCCTTCGCCGCCTTCATCACCTGCTTCTTGCGCTTGAGGCGCACCTTGTTCGACTTGACGCGTGGCATGGTCTCGTCTCCTTAGGCCTGGAGCAGCCGCTTGAGGTTCTTCGCCTCGCCATTCGTCGCGACGGTCGTCGGACGACGGAGATTGCGCTTCCGCTTGGCGGTCTTCTTGGTGAGGATGTGGCTCTTGTAGGCCTTGAGCCGGCGCACCTTGCCCTTCCCCGTGACGGAGAAGCGCTTCTTGGCGCCCTTGTGGGTCTTCATCTTCGGCATCGCTGCCTCGCTTCCTTATTTCGGCGTGAGGATCATCGTGAGGGCCTTCCCTTCCAGTCGCGCCGGCGTCTCCACCTTCGCGACATCCGCGAGCGCCTGCGCCACGCGCTCCACCACGGCCATGCCGAGTTCGGGATGCGCGATCTGCCGGCCGCGGAACATCAACGTCACCTTCACCTTGTTGCCGTCTCCGATGAACGACCGGGCGTGATTGGTCTTCGTGTCGAAGTCATGCTTCTCGATGCCGGGACGGTACTTCACTTCCTTCAGCTGGATGATGTGCTGCTTCTTCTTCGCCTGCCGTGCCTGCTTGGCCTGTTCGAACTTGTACTTCCCGTAGTCCATGATGCGGACCACCGGGGGCCGAGCGAGCGGCGCGACCTCGACCAGGTCGAGCCCGGCCTCCACCGCCATGTTCAGGGCCACATCGACTTCGAGCACGCCCAGCTGAGCTCCATCAGCGCCGATGACGCGCAGCGGGCTGATGCGGATCTGCCGGTTGATGCGCGGGCCCCGCTTGGTAGTGTCCTGGATACGACGGCTCCTCGACGAAGGGAAAACAGAACGCGGACCCCGTTTGACGGAGCCCGCGTGACGCACGATCCCCGCGCGGCGAGACGCCGTGGGGTCGTTTGCCTCGGACTCCTGCAGCACGACGCCCGGGGGCGAAGGCCAGAGGGTGGGGCGAGCGGACGCTCACCCACTTTGCCAGATTGTCCGCTAAACCTAGACGGGTCGCGGGCTTAGGTCAAGCGGGGCGGAGTTCGTGGGCCTTCGCCCCCTGCCCCAAGCGTCCCCAGGCGATCGTCGCATCGTGCTCGAAGACCAGCAGCCACCCGCCAGGAAGCGCGTCCGCCCAGAGCGCCCGCTTCGATTCCAGCGTCCGGAGCGGCTCGACGTCGTACCCCATGATCCACGGCAACGGTACGTGCGCCGCCGTCGGGCAGAGGTCGCCGAGGAAGACCCCGGTCTCCCCGCCACCTTCGATCATGACGCTCTGGTGGAAGGGCGTATGCCCCGGGGTGTGCCGGTACCGGATCCCCGGCACCAGCTCGCGCGTGCCATCGACGATGTCGAGTTGCCCGCTCGCGCGCAGCGGCTCCCAGTTCGCCGGGAAGTAGCTCGCGGCCGTGCGCTCATTGGTGTGCGTGGCGTAGTCGAGTTCGCCCGCGTGCACCACGTACCGCGCGTTGGGGAATGCAGGCGCCACGCGGCCGTCATCGGCCCGGAAGGTGTTCCCGCCCGCGTGGTCGAAATGCAGATGCGTGTTGATCACCACGCGGACGTCCGCGGCCGCGAAGCCGGCTGCCGCGAGCGCGGCATCGAGCATCGAGCGGTGGCCCGGCACCGACGCCTCCGTGCAATAGATGTCGAGGAACTTCGCGTCCTCCTTGTTCCCGATCCCGGTGTCGATGAGGACGAGCCCGTCCGGATGCTCGACGAGCAGGCACCGCATCCCGAGCGCGATGCGGTTGCGCTCGTCTGCCGGGATGCGGCGCTCCCAGAGCGTCTTGGGCACGACGCCGAACATCGCGCCGCCGTCGAGGCGCTGGCCGCCTGCCTGCAACGCGTGGATGCGCGTGCGGCCGAGGAGGCGGGATTCGTGGAGAGGGGTGGGGGCGGTCATGCGAACAATCTAACGGCCCCGGGACGACCGCCTCTCACACCCCCTCCGCACCATCGGTCGACGACGGGAACGCGCGCAGCGACCGCGTCCGCTTCGCGCGTGCCCCGAGCAGAACGTCGAGGTCCTCCCAGGTGTGCACCCCGCGGTGCGACGCGTCGCGCAACAGGCCGCGCAGCACCTCCGCCGTGGCCAGGGCGTCCCCCGACGCGCGGTGCCGGTCCGCGATCTCCACCCCATAGTGCGCCGAGACCGCATCGAGGTTCCGCCGCGGGAGGTGCGAGAGGAGCTTCCGCGAGAGACGCACGGTGCAGATCTGGCCGAGCAGCAACTCACCGAGGGGCACCGGCGCCACCCGCCGGAACTCGGCACTCAGGAACCCGAAGTCGAAGCGCGCGTTGTGCGCGACGAAGACCCGCCCGGCCAGTTCCGCCGCGAACTCGCCCGCGATGTCGCGGAAGGTCGGCGCCCCCCGCACCATCGCGTCGTCGATCCCCGTGAGCCGCGTGATGTGCCAGGGGATCGGACGCTGCGGGTTCACCAGCGAATGGAACGCGAGCGACACGCGCTCGCCGTCCACGTGGACCGCCGCCACCTCCGTGACGCGATCGCTCCCGTCCGGCTGACCACCGGTGGTCTCGACGTCCACGACGACGTACGGGAGCGTGTGCAGTTCCATCGGGACAAACTACCATGGCCCGGGCTCGCCCATTGAGGTGTCCCGTCGGGCATGGTAGTTTGTGAAATCATTCACAAGCTCCCCAGTCCACACGACGTGAAGCACATCGCCGAATCCACCGTCCGACGCCTGTCCCTCTATCTCCGGTTCCTGGAGGAGTTCGAGGCGCACGGACATGCCACCATCTCGAGCGGCGAGCTCGCCGCCTCGGGCGGGACCACCTCGGCACAGGTGCGAAAGGACCTCTCGTTCTTCGGGTCCTTCGGCAAGCGCGGCCTCGGGTACTCCGTGCGGGACCTCACCGACTCCATCCGCGAGATCCTCGGCCTCCAGCATCCGTGGAACATCGTGATCGTCGGCGCGGGGAAGATCGGCGCGGCGCTCGCGCAGTATCGCGGCTTCTCGACCCGTGGCTTCAAGGTCGTCGGCGTCTACGACAAGGATCCGGCTCGCGTGGGCGAGCGCCTCGAAGGGGTCGCCATCCGTCCGGAGGGCGAGCTCGAGCGCGACATCCAGCGCCTCAAGCCGCAGATCGCCGTGCTCTGCGTCCCGGCCGACGCGGCGCAGGCGCTGGCGGATCGCGTCACCAAGGCCGGCATCCGCGCCGTGCTCAACTTCGCCCCCGTCCCCCTCGTCGTGCCTCTGGGCGTGAAGCTCCGTGGCGTGAACATGGCGACGGAACTCGAGATCCTGGCCTTCTCGCTCACCAACGAGCTGGCGGGCTGATCGCGCGACCGGCCGCGCCGGCGCGCGCGGTCCCCGCGACCCCTGCGGTTTCCCCGCTCAGCGCGCCCGCAACAGGCGAGCGAAGTCGTCCGCCGAGAGCACCTCGGGACGCAGATCCCCGTCGAGCCGCGCCGCCGCCAGCACACGGTCCGCGGCGTCGGCGTCGAGCGACCAGAGCGTGCGCAGTACGCGCCGCAGCTGCTTCCGCCGGAGACCGAACGCGCCCTGCACGAGGAGCCGATACGGCTCCTCCTCGGCCTCCGTGACCACGGGATCGGTCCGCGGCGTGATCCGCACCACGGCGGACTCCACCTTGGGCGGCGGAGAGAACGCCCGCGCGGGCACGCCGAAGAGCAGCTCCGCCCGCGCGAGCGCCTGCACGTTCACGGAGAGCGCACCGTAGTCGTCGTGGCCCGGCGGTGCGACGATGCGATCCGCCACCTCGCGCTGCACCAGGTACACCGCGCGCGCCGGTCGCGGACGCCGCATCGCGTGGAACAGGATGGGCGTCGTGATGTTGTAGGGCACGTTCCCGGCGAGCAGATACGCGCCACCGGCCAGGGCGCCGAGGTCCTGGGCGAGCACGTCCCCCTCCACGAGGGCGAACCGCGGCTCCGCGCCCCAGCGCTCACGCAACAGCGGGGCGAGATCGCGATCGAGCTCGATGGCGATCACCCGGCCGGCGCGCTCCAGCAAGGCCGAGGTGAGCGCGCCCCGCCCGGGACCGATCTCGATCACGGTATCATCGCGCGTCGCGCCGACGGCGTCGGCGATGCGCGCCAGCAGTCGCGGATCGGAGAGGAAGTGCTGGCCGAGGCGCTTCTTGGCGCGCGGGAGCGACACGGCGCCGGTCAGGCAGTGCGCAGGACGACGACCGCCTGGTCGTCATGCGGGCGCATGCGGCCCATGTGCCCTTCGACGAGCGCGAAGACGCCATCGATGATCCGCGACGGGACCTCGCGGCGCCGCGCGCGCAGCACGTCGAGCACGCGCGGCTCGCCGAGGCCCGTCCCTCGCGCGTCGCGCGCGTCGCTCACGCCATCGGTGAACATCACGAGCAGGTCGCTCGCCTGCCACGCCCGCTGCGCCCCATGGAGCCCTTCCGGCCCGAGCCCGAGCGGCGGATCGGTCGCCTCGAGGCGCACCGCCTCGCCGTCGGCACCGATCACGAACGCATGCGGATGCCCGGTGTTCGTCCACCGGATCGTGCCCTTCTCGCGGTCGATCACGACATAGCAGAGGCTGAGGAACATCTCGGTCTCGTGCAGCTCCTCCTCGACCGTCGCGAGCAGCGCCTGCACGGTCTCGGCCGGATCCGCGGTCGTCTGCGCATGGATCGCGGCCGCACTCATGACGAGCGCCATGATCAGCGCGGCCCGGTAGCCGTGGCTGGACACATCGCCGATGAGCACGCCGACGCGGCCATTGCCGAGGCGGAACAGATGGTAGAAGTCGCCGCCGACGCCGTCGGCCGCTTCGACGCGCGCCGCGCAGATCGCGTCGGGCGCGACCGCGTGCCCCGGCGGCAGGAGGCGCAACTGGAGGTCGTGCGCCAGCCGCATCTCCGACGCGAGCCGTTCCTGGTCGATGGACGCGCGGACGAGCCGCGCGTTCTGGATCGCCGTCCCGATCTGCGATCCGACCGCCGCGACCAGCTTCTCGTCCCCCGCACTGAAGGCGGCCCCGCCCCGGCGCCCCGAGAGGCAGACCACCCCGAGCGGGATCCCCCCGTCGGGCGTCGTCCACACGATGGGCACGGTGAGCATCGCTCCCTCGCGGAACGGCGCCTCGTACTCGCTCTCGAGCACGCCGGAGTTCACGAGCAGCGCCGCCCGTGTGCGGAAGACGCGCGCCGTGGGACTGATCGGGTCGTCGGTGGGGATCGGCGGCGCCGCGCCGGCGCCCTTCACGCGGAGCGAGACGACGGGGCGCAGCAACCCCGGACCCGCATCGTGGACCAGCAGGGCGCCGTACTCGGCGCCCACCGTCTCCGCCACTTCCAGGAGGATCGTGCGCGCGGCGTCCTCGAGCGTCACCGTGCGCCCGAGGATCTCGCTGATCGAATAGAGGAGATTGATCTCCTCGTAGCGCTCCGCGAGCTCGTCGGCGGCGCGGCTCGATTCCCACTGGCTCTGGAGCATCTGGGAGAGTGCGGGGACGAGCACCTTCATCCAGCGCGTCGGCTCGGCGTCGTCGTCGGCGACCGGTCCGACCCCAAGCCAGGCGCGGGTGCGGCCGGGGATCCGCGCGACGAGCTGGCGACCCAGCGCCGTCTCGCGCGAGCGGATGACCTCGTCATGCGAGAGGAAGTCGAGCGCGGGGGGCGTCACGTCCCCGCCCGACGTCGCCGCGACCTCGAGCGGTGCCTCCGCCGACGCGCGCGTCCAGAGGACGGCCCCGCAGCCGTACGCCTCGCTGAAGGCCTCGAGGACGCGCGCCAGGTCGCTCACCGCGCCCCGCTCAGCGCCGATGCAGCGTGAGCCGCACGACGTTGCCGTCGCCGCGGTACGCCTCGACGCGGTCCATGAGCGACCGCATGAGGTAGAGCCCGCGCCCGTCCTCGCGCTCCAGGTTCTCGGGGAGGTTCGGGTTGCTCGTGCACGCGTCGAGGTCGAACCCGTTCCCCTCGTCCTCCACCTCGAGGACCAGGCGGATCTCGCTCACCTCGGCGCGGACGCGCACGAGCTTCGCCGCGTCCTCGCCGTTGCCGCGGAGGATCGCGTTGGACAGCGCCTCGGTGAGCGCGACCGGGACGTTCAGCGAGAGCTGGCGCCCCTCGAACCGGCATTCACGGCAGCGGCGCACCACCTGCGCCACGATCCCCTCGATCTGCTGGACGTCGCTCGGGAAGCGGAGGTCCAGCGCGGTCGCCGACCCCATCTAGAAGCTCTCGAGGGCGCGCTCTCGCGTGTCGCTGATCTGGAAGAGCGAGTCGAGCTTGGTGAGCTCGAACAGCGTCTGCAGGTCGTCGTTGAGGTTCGCGAGGCGCAGGTCGCCGCCGAGCTCGCGCAGCCGCTTGGCGAGCGAGACGAGCACGCCCAGCCCGGAGCTGTCGATGTAGCCCGCCTTGGCGAAGTCGATGAGCACCTTGCGGGCCCCGCCCTCCGCCTCGTCGAGCACCTTCTGCTTCAGTTCCTGACGATTGCCGACGATCAGCTGACCGTCGATCTCGATGACGACGACGTCGCCGGACTTCGTGACCTGCAGGCTCATGTGGCGCTCGGGCCGGGGTTCGACGTGAAAGATGACGACTGGTACTTCTCGCGCAACGCCCGCGCGACCGCGGGATGGACGAGCGCGTCGATGTCGCCGCCGAAGCGGGCGACCTCGCGGACGAGCGAGGAACTCACGTAGCTCACTTCCAGGGACGGCACCATGAACATCGTCTCGAGCATCGGGGCGAGATGCCGGTTCATCAGGGCCATCTGGTACTCGTACTCGAAGTCGGCCACCGCGCGCAGGCCGCGCAGCACGATCTGCGCGCCGGCCTCGCGCGCGAAATCGACCACGAGCCCGCTGAAGCTGCGCACCTCCACGCGCCGGTCGTCATCGAGCGCCGCGCGGATGAGCGCGATGCGCTCCTCGATGGAGAAGAGCGGCTGCTTGGAGATGTTGACCGCGACCCCCACCACCAGCCGGTCGACGAACCGCAGCGAGCGCCGGATGAGGTCGGCGTGCCCGTTCGTGATCGGGTCGAAGCTCCCCGCGTACAGGGCCACCTTGGGCATCGTCAGCTGTCCATGCGATAGAAGGTGATCGCCGTGTCGCCGTACTGCCGGCGGTCCTGCCGCTGCCCCGGTCCGGCGGGCGGCAACACGAGGCCCGCCTCGTGTTCGACCCCAAAGATCGTCGCGAAGGGCGCCCGGAGCCAGCGCTCCGCGAGCGCGAGCGCGGATCCCTTGTGGTACGGCGGGTCGGCGAAGGCGACATCCCAGGGTGCGTCGGCCCCCGGCGGCATCGCCTGCTCCACCTGCGCCAGTGCCGCCCCGCGGTGCACCACCGCCCGGTCGGCCGCGTCGAGCGCCGCGATGTTCTGGCGGAGGGTCGTGAGCACGCGCGGATCCTGCTCGACGAAGTCGCACCGGGCGGCGCCCCGCGACAGCGCCTCGAGCCCGAGCGCACCCGACCCCGCGCAGAGGTCCACCACGCGCGCCCCGTCGATCGCCGGCAGGACGATGCTCATCCACGCTTCGCGCACCCGGTCCGCGGTCGGTCGCACGTTGCCCTTCGGCACCGCGATCCGACGCCCGCGCCACTCGCCCGCGACGATCCGCAGCTCCGACACCCTCAGGCCCCGTCGGGGCGCGGCGCGCGGAAGTCCTGCACGACCGCCTGGAGCGTCTTCGCGCCCTGGTACTCGTTCACGTCGATCCGGTACGCGAGGTCCACGCGCTCGCCCGCGCGCAGCTCGCCCGCCCGCGCCGCCATGCCCCACGCCACGCCGTCGAGCGGACCGCGCGAGGTCTCGAGCGAGACCTTGAGGCCATCGGTCCCGATCTTCCGCGGTGTCCCCACCACCCGCACGCCGCGCGAGACCAGCACCGGACCCGGGTTCCCCACCCCGAACGGCTCGAGGTGCCGGAGCGCGCGTTCGAAGTCGGCGTCGGCCTCGTCGAGCGGCAGCTCGAGGTCGGTGCGCAGGCGCGGCACGAGATCCTCGGGCGTGAGCGTCGCGCGGGCGACCGCGTTGAACCGCGCCGCGAACTCCGGGATGCGCGCCGGCACGATCGTGAGCCCCGCGGCCGCGCGGTGTCCGCCATGCTTCACCAGCAGGTCGGAGCACTGCTGCAGCGCGTGGTGCAGGTCGAAGGCCGAGATCGACCGGCCGCTCCCCTTCCCCACCCCGTCCTGCACCGCGATCATCATCGCCGGGCGCGCCGTCCGCTCCACCACGCGCGACGCCACGATCCCGATCACGCCGGGATGCCAGTCCGTGGAGTCGAGGACGATCCCCCACGTCGCGTCGAGGTCCATCGCGTCGATCCGCCGCATCGCCTCGTCGAGGATCCCGCGATCCATCGCCTGCCGCGCCTCGTTCAGCTCCTCGCACTCGCGCGCGATCGCGTTCGCGGCGGACTCGGTCTCCGCCATCAGCAGTTCCACCCCGCGCAGCGCCTGGCGCAGGCGCCCGAGCGCATTGAGCCGCGGCGCGAGGGTGAAGCCGATCCGTCCCGCCGTCAGCGGCTTCGCGTCGAGCCGCGCCGCCCGGATGAGCGCGCGGAGCCCGAGGTTCCGCGTCTCCTGCATGCGCTTGAGCCCGAGTCGCACGAACACGCGGTTCTCCCCGCGCAGCGGCGCCACGTCGGCGACGGTCGCGAGGGCGACGAGGTCGAGCATCTCGTGCACCACCCCCTCGTCGCCGCCCAGTCGGCGCGTCACCGCCAGCGCCAGCTTGTACGCGACGCCCACGGCCGCGAGGTCCTTGTCGAGCGACGGACAGTCGGCGCGCCGCGGATTCACGAGCGCGAAGGTCACCGGGAGCTCGGCGCCCGGCAGGTGATGATCGGTCACGATCAGGTCGATGCCCGACGCCAGCAGGTCGCGCGCCGGTGCGACCGCGGTGGTGCCGCAGTCGCAGGTCAGCACGACCTTCGCTCCCGCGGCCCGCGCCGCGGCGACGCCGGCCGCGCCGAGGTCGTAGCCGTCCTTCAACCGATCCGGGATGAACGGGATCGCCTGACCGCCGAGCGCGCGCAGGGCGCGCGTCATCAGGGTCGTCGAGCAGATGCCGTCGACGTCGTAGTCCCCGTGGACGAGGATGGGCTCGCCGCGCTGGATCGCCGCCACCAATCGGTCCGCGGCGCGCGGCAGGTCGGCGAGCTGCTCAGGGGACTCGACCTGCTCCAGCGCGGGACGGAGGAACCGCTTCGCCGTCTCGACATCGTGGACGCCGCGCGCCGCGAGGAGCCGGCAGATCGCGATCGGCACGGCCGCCTGTCCCGGTCGGGCGCCATCGGGCCGCAAGGCGGCGGCGAGACGTTCGGCGATCCCCTCCGGCGCGGGCGGGACGCCTTCCCAGCGCGCCGCGGGCCGGACGTGCCTCACACCTGGTGGTACATCAGCACGCCGCAGACCTCGCACAGCTCGATCACGTTGCCCGCCATCATCGCATGCCGGCGCTGCATCGGGATCGCGGTGTCGCACGCGCCGCACGAGAGCGCGGTGAGCGGCACGACCACGAGGACGCGCTTCTTGTTGCGGATCCGGTCATAGCGCGAGCGGAGCGCGGCCGGGACCGCCGCCGCCGTCTCCTGCCGCCTCGCCTGCGCCGACGCAAGGCCCCGTCGATCGTCGCGCGCTCGGCGGCGACCTCGGTCCGCGCCGCCGCCTGCTCCGCCTCGCACGCCTCGAGGTCCTTCTTCGCGGCGGTGAGCACCCCGCGCAGCTCCTCCAGCTTCCGGCTGAGCGCGAGGAGGTCGCTCTCCTCCCCCGCGACGATCTTCTTCGCCTGCTCCATCTGCGCCGCGGCCGCCGTCGCCTGCCGCATCGTCTTCACCGCGTCGAGCTGCGCCTGGTTCCGGTCGATCAGCCCGCGATGCTCCTGGATCTTGTCGCGCAGGAACGCCTGCTTCTTCTCCTCCCCTGCCACCATCCCCGACTGCCGCTCGATCGTGTCGACGATCCGCTGCCGCCGCGCATCGAGCTCGCGGATCCGCGGCTCCAGCGCCGCGAGGCGCGTCTCGAGGTCGTGGATCGCGAGGTCGTCGTTCTGGAGTGCGAGCAGGGACTGGATATCGGACATGGGAGAAGGCAGAAGGCGGAAGGCAGGAGGCAGAAAGCGTGCGCGGTCGCAGGACGCGCGGACGCCACGACTAAAGGTGCATTGAAACCGGGCGAAGCTCCACTCCCGTCCAGCAGATTCTTTCCCGCGTCCTGCGTCGCCCGGCGGTCCGCCCGCCGGATGGCGCCGGTCAGCGCCGGCCCCGCATGCTCCCCCAGCTCTGCACCCCGAGCGACCGCTTCTCGTCCGTCAGGCGCTTGATGGCCAGGTTGATCCGGTCCTTCTCCGCCTCGCTCGCGATCCGCAGCAGCGACTCGAGCGACCGGATCCGCGCATCCACGGACCGCGCGCGCAGCTTCCGCACCCCGTCCGCGATGCTCTTCTTCGCGTCGACCACCGCCTCCTTCTCGCCCCGCAGGTCCTCGTACACCCGCACGGCGTACGGCGTCAGCACCTCGGCGATCGTCTCGGGCGCCGCGTCGGCGCCGTGCTGCATCACCGCCTCGTAGATCGCCCGGTAGATCGGGTCGCGCAGCACGCCCGGCGACTCCTCGCCGAGCGCGTCCGAGTCTCCCTCGCCCTCGGGCATCTCCTCGGCCTCGATCTTCCCGAGCTCCTCGATGATCTGGTCCTGCCAGATCGGCTGCGTGAGGAGCACCCGGATGAGGGTCTGCTCGGCGTTCCCCTGCTCCACCTCGGACTTGTACGGACCGGTCGGCAGCGGATCGTGCCCGGGCATGCCGGGCCCGTCGGCATCCTCGATCGGCGCGAAGTCGTCCGGCGGGCCGTCACGACCGCGCGCGCGCGACGGAGCCGCCGGCGACGCGGCGGGCCGCGTGGTCGTCCGCACGCCGCTGCCCCGCCGGACCGTGTGCAGCTCGCTCAGCAGCACCTCGCGCGCGATGCCGGCCGCCTGCGCCGCGCGCGCGAGGTAGAGATCGCGTGTCACCGGGTCGGTCGCCGCGCGGATGGTCGGCAGCAGCCGGTCGAGCGCGCGCCGCTTGTGCTGCAGGTCGCTGAACCAGCCGGCGCGCTCGAGCAGCTGCACCTTCCGGTCGAACACGTCCATCGCCCCTTCGAGCAGCCGCTCCACCGCGTCGCGGCCGTTCTTGCGCACGAAGGTGTCGGGATCCTCGCCCTCGGGGAGGGTCACCACGCGCACCTCCAACCCCTTCGCCAGCAGCACGTCCGCGGCGCGGAAGGTCGCCTTCTGTCCGGGCGCGTCGGAATCGTAGAGCAGGAACACCTGTCGCGCGTATCGCCCGAGCAGTTCCGCCTGTTGCTCGGTGAGCGCGGTCCCCATCGGCGCCACCACGCTCTCGACCCCCGCCGCCACGAGCCGGAGCGCGTCGAAGTACCCCTCCACCAGGATCACGCGATCGTCCCGACGGATCGGGTTCCGCGCCTGGTGCAGGTGGTAGAGGATCTTCCCCTTGTTGAAGATCTCGGAGTCGGCCGAGTTCAGGTACTTCGGCTCGCCCGGCCCGAGCAGGCGTCCTCCGAACCCGACGAGGTGCCCGCTCGCGTCGTGGATGGGGAACATCAGCCGGTCGCGGAACCGCGGACGCGGTTCCTCGTTCTCCTCGCGCTTCACCAGGAGCCCGGCCGCGAGGAGCCGCGCGTCGTCGTAGCCGAGGCCGTTGAGGTGCGCGCGCATCGCGCCCAGCTCGCGCGGCGCGAAGCCGATGCCGAACCGCTCGGCGAGCGGGCGCGGCACGTCGCGGCTCGCGAGATAGTCGCGCGCCGCCTGCCCGCCCGGCGCATCCCACAGCACGCGGGAGAAGTACTCGCCGACCGTCGCCTGCAGCTCCCACATCGGCTCGCGCGGATCCGGCCCCTCGCGCTTGCGCTCGGTCTCCTTCACCTCCACGCCGCACTTCTCGCCGACGTACTTCACCGCCTCCACGAAGCTCATCCCGAGGCGCTTCTGCACGAAGGTGAAGACCGACCCCTTCTCGCCGCAGACGAAGCAGGTGTACCCGCGCCCGGGCACGACCGAGAAGTTCGCGTTCGTCCCCTGGTGGAACGGGCAGGGTCCGCGCCACACCGACCCGGTCTTCTTCAGGCGCACATGCTCGCTGATGATCGCGACGATGTCCGCCTGCTGCGCGACCTGCTCGACCACCTCGTCGGGGATCATGTGAACTCCGCGACGGTCACGCCGGCGCCGCCCTCGTTCCAGGCGCCGAGCCGGAACTGCTTCACGCGCTTCTCGCGCTTGAGCATCTGGTTCACGCGCTCGCGGAGCGCCCCGGTCCCCTTGCCATGGATGATGCGCAGCGACTGGAGGTCGGCGCGGATGGCCGCGTCGAGCGCCTGCAGGACCGCATCATCGACCTCGTGCACGCGCATCCCGCGCACGTCCACCTCGGTGCGGACCTCGACGTCGGGCACGTCGATGATCGCCACCTCCACGCGGTCGTCCTTCAGGTGGCGCGCGGACATCCGGCGGAGCGTGTCGAACGGCACGGTGAGCTTCATCGCGCCGACCGCGACCACGGCGTCGTTGCCGCGCACGTCGAGCAGCTTGCCGATCTTGCCGCCGAGCGTGCCGAGCGCGACCGCATCGCCCACCGCGAGCGCGACGCCGCGCGCATCGGCGGTCGACGCGTCCGCGGCATCGGCGCGCTCCCGCGCGGCGGCGATCGCCGCGACCCGCTCGGCCGCCTCGAGCTTCTCCAGCGCCTCCTGCTCACCCGCTGCCCGCGCCTCGAGGAGCCGTCGCGCGTCCGCCGCCGTCGCGTCGATCGAGGCGGCCCCGGCCGCCTTGAGTTCCTTGATCGTGCGCTCGACCTCCTTCCGCGCCTCGAGCAGGTAGCGGCGGGTATCGCGCCGCTGTTCGCGCTCGTAGTCGCGCTCCTTCTCCTTGAGCACCCGCTCACGTTCGGCGAGCTTCGCCGCGCGATACTGCAGGTCGTCCTGCTGCTCGGCGACCTCCCGCTCGCGCGTGCCGAGCGCGGCCGCGCGCCGCTCGACGTCGGCGAGCAACGCGCTCAGGTCGCGCTCCATCCGCGGCACCCGCTCCTCGGCGCGCTGCAGCACCGCCGCCGGCATGTTGAGCCGCTGCGCGATGGCGAGACCGTACGAGCGCCCGGGGATCCCCTTGATGAGGCGGTACGTCGGCGCGAGACGCTCGGCGTCGAACTGGAGCGAGGCGTTCACCACGCCCGGCACCTCGCTCGCGAGCTCCTTGAGCGCGCCCAGGTGCGTCGTCGCGATCGTCGTCGTGCCGCGCCGCGTGAGGGCCTCGAGGATCGCCCCGCCGAGGGCGGCCCCTTCGAGCGGGTCGGTGCCCGACCCGAGCTCGTCGATCAGCACGAGCGCGTCGGACGAGGCCTGCTCGATGATCGCCGTGAGGTGCTTCAGGTGGGCGCTGAAGGTGGAGAGCGAGGCCTCCAGCGACTGCTCGTCGCCGATGTCGGCGAAGACGTCGTCGAAGCACGGCAACCGCGTCTCCGGTCCCACCGGCGCGGGGATGCCGCTCTGCACCATGAGCGCGCAGAGCGCGAGCGCCTTGAGCAGCACCGTCTTGCCACCGGTGTTCGGTCCCGAGACGAGCAGGGTCCGCTCGTCCGGGGCCATCGCGAGCGTGAACGGCACCACGGCGATGCCCTGCGCGAGCAGCAACGGGTGGCGGCCCTCGACCACCGAGAAGCCGTCCACCGCGGCGACCAGCTCCGCGTCGTGGCACTTCGCCGCCAGCGCATACCGCGCGCGCCCGTAGAGCGCATCGAGCGCGATGAGCGCCTCGAGCGCGTCGAGCAGCGCCGGACGTTCGGGCCGCAGCGTCTCGGTGAGCTCGAGGAGGATCCGCTCGCACTCCGCCATCTCCTCGGCCTCGAGCTCGCGGATGCGGTTGCCCGCCTCCACCGCCGCGGGCGGCTCGACGAAGAGCGTCTGGCCCGAGTGCGAGCTGTCATGCACGATCCCGCCGATCACCACGCGTCCCTCACGTCGCACCGGGATCACGTAGCGGCCGTTGCGGAGCGTGACCGACGCGTCGTCCACGCGGTGGTGGTCCTCGAGGCGCGACATGAGGCGCTCGAGGAGGCGGACCAACTCGCCTTCGGCGCCGCGCATCTCGCGCCGGATCCGGCGCAGCGCCGGCGAGGCGTCGTCCTTGAGGTCGCCGTCCTCGGTGAGGACCTGCTCCAGGCGCTGCTCGATCGCCGGGCGGGCGATCAACGCCGCGGCGTAGCGCGCGAGCGGTGCGCGCGCCGCCGGATGCTTCGACTCGTCCTGCAGCGCCGCCTGCGTCCGCCGCGACGACTGGAGGAGCACGATCGCGCTCCGGAGCTCCCGGCCGTTCCAGGACGTGCCCGGGACCCGGAGGCGCGCGAGCGCCTCGGTGAGGTCGGGCACCGCCTCCGACCGCCAACCGCCCTCGCTCGTGACCAGCGCGCGCATCGCTGCGACGCGCATGTGTTCCTGGCGCAGGGCGTCGAGCGCGTCGGCGCGGTCGAGATGGGTCCCGCCCACGCGCAACGGGCGCAGCGCGCGGATGCGCGCTGCGCCCGGAGTGCTCGACGCGTGACCGGCCACATGATCCAGGAGCCGCGCGAACTCGAGGACCTCGAGGGCGTGCGCCTGGAAGCTCACGCGGGGGGCCCGAGTTCCTCGCGCGCGATGCGGTTGATCACGCTGCCGTCGAGGCGCCCCTTGAACCGGGGCATCACCTTCCCCATCACCTGGCCGATCGCCTTGGCCCCGCCGGCGATCGCCTCGCGCACCGCGGCGCGGACCTCGTCATCGGACGGAGCGGCAGGAAGCCAGACCTCGAGGGTCTCCGCCTCCTGCCGCTCGTTCGCGGCGAGCTCGCCGCGTCCAGCCTGTTCATACATCTCGACGGACTCCCGCCGACGCTTGATCGCCTTGCGGATCACCTCGACGACATCCTCGTCGGTGAGGGCCCGCTTGACCTCGATCTCGCGATTCTTGATCTCCGACAGCACGGTGCCCAGCAGCAGGACACGGGACTTGTCCTGCGCCTTGCGGGCGCCATTGAGCTCGCCCTGCAGCCGCGCAGCCAACTCGGACATCAGTGCGAACGCGTACGACGGTTCTTGCGCTGCGCCGCGTTGAGCTTCCGCTTCCGCTTCTCGCTCGGCTTCTCGTAGTGGCGATGCTTCCGCAGATCACTGAGGATCCCGGCCTTCTCGCACTTCTTCTTGAAGCGCTTCAGCGCGCGCTCGAAGTTCTCGTCTTCGTGGATGATGACTTCCGACAAACTGGATTTCCCCCCTTCGTGGCGTTTGTGCGCCGGCTGGGGACTTGGTGTGGTTAGCCCTTAAACGTAGGCCGCTGCTCGGCTTAGGGCAAGCTCAGCCCGGCGGCCACTTGTGGCCGCGGCCCCCGAGGAGATGCAGGTGGATGTGCCCGACCGTCTGCCCGCCGTCCTCCCCGGTGTTGATCACGCACCGGTACCCCTTCGCCGCGATCCCCTCGCTCCGCGCCACCTCCTGCGCCAGCATCGACATCGCCCCCACCACCGAGGCGTCCGGGACCTCCTCCAGCGACCGGTAGTGCCGCTTCGGGATCACCAGCACATGGACCGGCGCCTGCGGGCTGATGTCGCGGAACGCGAGGCACGCTTCGCTCTCGGCCACCTTCGTCGCGGGGATCTCGCCCCGCACGATCCGGCAGAACAGGCAGTCGGACATCACGTCACTCCGTTGAGGTCGGCGACGCCCGCCGCGGGCGCCCCCACGAGATCCAGCATCGCCCGGACCGCCGCGATCCCCGCCACGGCAGCCGACTCGAACCGCAGGATGCTGCGGCCGAGGCGGACCGGCACGAATCCCGACGCCGAGAGCGCCTCGAGTTCGGTCGGCTCGAATCCGCCCTCCGGCCCGACGGCGATCGTGACCGCAGGGGTCGCGGCCCCACGCGATCGCGCCTCGGCGAGGAGCGGCGTGAGCGCGGAGAACAGGCTCGCTCCACCCTGCTCGAGCACGACGCGCGCGCCGGGTGCGCTCGCGGCGATCGCGTGCTCCACGGTCGCATCGGGGAACAACACCGGCAGCCATGCCCCGCGGCTCTGCTCCAATGCCGCCGCCATGCGGCCGCGCACCTTCTGCTGGAAGGTCGGGCCCTCGCCGCGCGGGTTCACGTGCTTGCTGCGCCGATACAGCACCGGCCGCCAACTCGCGAGCTCCAGCTCGGTCGCCTTCTCCGCGAGCCAGAGCATGCGGTCCTTGTCCGCGACCGGCAGCAGCAGGTGCACCGCGGGCGCCGGCTCCACCTGCTCCGCCTGCTCGACGCTCACGACCGCATGGCGCTTGGCGAGCTGCGTCAGGACCCCTTCGCCGCGCGTCCCCGCGCCATCGAGGAGCCCCACGCGCACCCCCGTCTCCAGGCGCCGCACGCGCATGTGATGGGCCGCATCCTCGCCGAGGGTGACGGTGCCGGGGGCGTCGAAGGGATCGTCGGTGACGAAGGTCGGGAGGCTCACGCGACGAATCTCGCCAGCCCGGCCGTCAGGCGCGAGCGCGATGCAGCCGCACGCTCCACCACTGGTCCTCGGCATCCTCCGCCTCGACCGTCCACCCATGCGCCGCGAGCGCCGCGAGCATCCGCGGGCGCTCCTCGAGCAGGATCCCGCTCAGGATCACCTGGCCGTCCGCCGTGAGGCTCGCCGCGATCAGCGGCAGCAACTCGAGCAGCACCGACGAGATGATGTTCGCGAGGATCATCCGGGCCGGCGCGACGAGCGGCAGCAGTTCCTCCGCGTTCCCCTCGAGCACCGCGATCCGGTCGGCCACGCCGTTCCGCTCGGTGTTCTCCTCGGCGTTCGCGATCGAGTCGTGGTCCATCTCGATGGCGAAGGCGCGCGCCGCGCCGAGCTTCACCGCGGCGATCGCGAGGATCGCGCTCCCTGCCCCGAGGTCGGCGACGGAATCGCCGGGACGGATCGCCGCCTGCATGAGCCGCACCACCCCGCGCGTCGTCGGGTGCTCGCCCGTCCCGAACGCCATCGCCGGTTCGATCACCACCGTGCGCGCCGGGTCCATCCCCTCGGCGAGCCAGGGCGGCGTCACCGTCAGCGCCCCGAGCTGATGCGACGTGATCCGGTCCCGCCACTTCTCGGACCAGTCCACGTCCTCGAGCGCCGCGTGCTCCACCACGAGCGCGTCGTCCACCGCGCGCACCGCCGTCACGAAGGCGTGCGGGTCCATCTCCGCGGGCAGGTGCGTGACGAGGCGGTCGGCGTCCTCGTGCACGCCCTCGGCGCCCGCCGCGAACATCGCGGCGGCGATGGCCGGGGCGCGGTCAGCGACCGACGGCGTGATCTGGACGCGATGCCACATGGCGGCTCACCCGGTGATGGCTTCTTTCATCTTCGCCCAGAAGCCCTTCTCCCGCTTCTCGGGCGCCTTCTCCATCACCTCGTGCAGCTGCTCGACGAGCTTCTCCTCCGCCTTGGAGAGCTCCTGCGGCGTCCACACCTGGATGCGCACATGCAGGTCACCGACGCCGCTCGCATTCACGCGCGGCAGCCCGCGGCCTCGCATCGTGAAGACATGTCCGCTCTGCGTGCCCGCCGGTACGCGCAGCGACAACGGGCCGGTCACTCCGGGCACGTCGACATCCGCGCCGAGTACCAACTGCGGATACGTCACGAGCACCTCGCAGTAGAGGTCCTCGCCATCCCGCTCGAAACGCTCGTCCTCGACGACGTCGAACACCACGATCACGTCGCCGCGCGGCCCGCCGCGCACGCCCGCGTTGCCCACGCCGCGCAGGTGCATGTACTGCCCCGACGAGACGCCCGGCGGGATCTTGATGTCGATCGAGTGCTCGCCGCGCTGGCGCCCTTCGCCGCGGCACGACTTGCATGGCGTCGGGATCATCACGCCCTCGCCGCGGCAGGTCGGGCACGGGGCCACGCTCACGAACTGCCCGAAGAAGCTCTGCTGCGCCCGGCGTACCTCGCCCTGGCCGCCGCAGGTCGCACACCGCTGCGTCTGCGTGCCGGGCTCGGCCCCCTTCCCCGTGCAGCGCTCGCAGGGATCGAGGAGCTTCATCTTCACCTGCTTGTTCACGCCCGTCGCGACCTCGAGCATCGTCAGGGCCAGCTCCACCTTCACGTCGGCGCCACCGCGCGGCCCCGACTGCGCACGGCCACCGCCCGCGCCGCCGAAGAGGTCGCCGAGCCCGAAGTCCCGCATGAAGATGTTGAGCGCTTCGGAGAGGTCGACGTGATGGAACCCGCCCGCCCCGCCACCGCCGCCGCGCAGCCCCGCCTCACCGTACCGGTCGAAGGCCGCGCGCTTCTGCGGGTCACGCAGGACGTCGTACGCCTCGGTGATCGCCTTGAACTTCTCCTCGGCCTCCTTCGACCCCCCGTTGCGATCCGGGTGGTACTGCATCGCGAGCTTGCGATAGGCCTGCTTGATCTCGTCGTCGCTCGCCGTCTTGGCGACGCCGAGCGTGGAGTAGAAGTCCGCCATAGTCTGCAGCCAGGGTGACCGGTCCCTGCCGCTCTGGCGGGACCGTGGAGGAAGCTAACGGGTAGGGTGCAAGCGCGGTGCCGACGCTACGCCGGTGTCCGACTCGGGGCGGATGGGAGTCGGAGGAAGCGTTCGAGCTCGCCGCGGGCCTCGAGCAGGCGGCGCACTTCGGCCGACACCTCCCCCGCCGCATCGACGTGCGTCGTGAAGCCGTCGACCTTGATCGCCCCCGCGTGCAGGCGGAGCAGGTTGAGGCGCGTCGTCTCGAGGGCGGTGATCACCTGCCGGTGCCGCGTCGCGACGTCGTCGCGCAGGGCGCGCAGCGCCGCGTAGCCGTCGCCGCTCGCCGCCTCGCCGGCGTCGGTGAGCGAATCCTGCAGCCGGTCGAGCGCCGCCCGCAGCTCGGTCGCGTCCGCCTGCAAGCGGGCGATCACCGTCGGCACATCGCCGAGGGACTGCCGCGTCTCCTTCGGGAGCGCCGCGAACAGCTCGTCGGCGGCCATCCCGATCGCCATCTCGGTCGCGCGATGCGTCGTCGCCGCGCCGGCGAGCGGGCGCCCACCGAGTCGCTTGGCGAGCGCGAAGACCAACTGCCCGATCCGGCCGGTCCAGAGCTTCTTCCAGCGCTCGACCGCCGCGTGCGGTCGCCGTCCCGTGATCACCGCACGGACGAGCGCGCCACCGAGCGCCGTCGCGCCGCCGACGAGCGCGGCGGCGGGACCGATCCAGTTGATGCCGATGAACGGGAACGGGAGGGCGATCCCGGCCAGGAGAAGCGCGGAACCTGCGATCGCGGTGATGCCCGCCGCGCGCTGCAGCCGGGGGCGGTCGACGCGACCTCCCGCATGGTATTCCTCACGCAACTGCTCGATCTCGTGATCGAAGGCCGACGCGAGGTCCGCCAGCGTGAACCCCCGACGCAGGAGTCCGCGCGCCCCCGCGGCCATCACCCCGATCGGGATGACGGTCAACGTCGTCACGACGACGCCCACGGCAGCGAACGCCCCGACCTCCATCGCGAGCCCGATGGAGGCGGGGAGCATCATGTAGCCGGCGACCAGCGACCCTGGCCCCACCACGCGACCGTCGCGCTTCACGAACGCGCGCAGCACCGCCGGCACCTCACGGCGCACCTCGATCGCGCTCCCGAGCTGCTCGGCGAGGACCTGCGCGCTCGCCGGCCGCTGGGCGGCCGACTTCGCGAGACAGCGCTCGAGGAGTTGCGCCAGTCGTCGGGGCACCGCGACGCCGGTCGACGCGATCGGCGGCACCGGCGACGCGACCTGCTGCGCGACCACATCCACCGCGCGCTTCCCCGCGAACGGGGTCCGCCCCGACACGAGGAAATAGCCGGTGACACCGAGCGCGTACAGGTCGCTCCGCGCATCGAGCTCCCCGCCCAGCGCCTGCTCCGGACTCATGTACTCCGGCGTCCCCGCGACGGCAGGGCCCTCGTCGGCGCCGATCGCGGCCGCGATCCCGAAGTCGGTCACGAGCGCGCGACCGGTGCCGCGCTCGAGCATGATGTTCTCCGGCTTCACGTCGCGGTGCACCACGCCCTGGCCGTGCGCGTGGCCGAGCGCCCACGCCACCTCGCGCAGGATCCGCGTCGCCTCCGACGCCGGCATCGGACCGCGCGACGCACCCGTTCGCCGAGCGTCTCGCCGTCCACGTAGGCCATCACATAGAAGACGAACCCCTCCGCCTCGTCCACCGCGAAGATCGGGATGATGTTCGGGTGCGAGAGCTTGGCCGCCAGCCGCGCCTCGCGCACGAAGCGCTCCCGGACCTCGGCGTCGGTCGCCCGGTCCGGCGGCAGGAGCTTGATGGCGACCGGGCGGTCGAGCTGGACCTCGCGGGCGAGGTACACGATCCCCATGCCGCCGCGGCCGAGCTCGCGGTCGATCGAGTAGCGGCCCGCCACCGCGAGCTGGAACTCGAGGAAGACCGGGTCCACCCGCGTCGCGCTCACGTCAGCAGGTCGGACACGAGCGACGAGGTGTGCGAGACGAGCGAGATGACCTTCTCGTACGGCATGCGCGTGGGGCCGATGACGCCGATCACCCCGGTCAGGCCCCCCGCCCGGTACTCGGCGGTCACCAGCGTCAGGCCGCCCAGCAGCTGGGAGCCGTGCTCGTCACCGATCGTGATCGACACCCCGGGCGCCGCCGTGCGGTCCCGGAGGACGGCCGCGAGATGCCCGCGCGTCTCCGTGAGCGCGATCAGCCGCTTCATCGACTCGCCCGACGCGAACTCGGGCTGCTCGACGAGCACCGACGCCTGGCCGAGCACGACCGCCTCCTCCTCCCGCGCGGTCCCGCCCACGTCGAAGAGCTGGTCGCCTTCCTGGAGGAAGATGTTGAGCAGCTCCGACGCGTCGCCGCCGGGCGAGGCATCGCGGAGCCGGGAGCCCAGCGACACGCGGATGTCGGCGAGCGAATGTCCCGCCAGCCGTTCGTTCAGGACGCGCTCGACGAGCGCGATCGCCTCGTCCGCGATCTCTCCCCGGATCTCGATGAAGATCGTGCGGACGGTCCCGCCCTTCAGGGTCAGGACGAGGATCAGCTTCTCCGACGAGAGTCGGACCAGCTCCAGCCGGAGCAGGATGGTCTGGTCAAGGCGGGGTCCGAGGGCGAGCCCGAGCTCCTGGGTGAGCACGCCGAGCGACTGCGCCGCCCGGCGCAGGATCGTCTCGATGGCCGACCCGCCGCTCGCGATCCGTTCGGCGAGCTGCTCCCGCTCCGCCGCCGGCGGCGGCTCCACGCGCATGAGCCCGTCCACGTAGACGCGATAGGCCTTGTCCGTGGGGATGCGCCCGGCCGAGGTATGGGGATGGAAGAGGAAGCCCTTCTCCTCCAGATCCGACATCGTGTTCCGGATGGTCGCGGGGGAGACGCCGAGGGCGAACCGCCGCGAGATCGTGCGCGACCCGGCCGGCTCCGCCGTCTCCACATAAGAGCGGACCACGGCCTCGAGCACTTGCCGTTCGCGTTCCGAGAGCTCGTGGAGTGCCATAAGTCGAAGATTACGAATGACTTCGGAGCGAAGTCAAGGCGGCGGCGATCGCGTCGAGGCGCAGCCAGCCTTCGGCGGAGAGCACGAGGCGCTGCCCGTCGAGAGTTCCCCACCCTTGGTCGACCCAAGAAGTAACTGTCTTCAGTTCTTTTTGCCGGATGGCGAGGCCGTCGGTCGTGCGGAGCCCGAGGTAGACCCCCTCGGCGATCGCCTCCGCCTCGCCGATCGATTCGGACCCTTCCATGGGGTCCTCGCCCCGCCCCACCGCCGACTCCCAGGCCGCGTACGCGGCCGCGTTCCAGCGCCGGACACCCCCGTCGAACCCGTGCGCCGACGGGCCCACCCCGAGGTACGGGACGCCCGTCCAGTAGGACGAGTTGTGGCGCGACCGGAGCCCGGGCAGCCCGAAGTTCGAGACCTCGTAATGCTCGAATCCGGCAGCCGTCATCGCGCGGTGCGCCTCGAGGAACTCGGACTCGTACCGCTCCTCCGGCGCCTCCTGCACCACCCCGCGATCACGCCACCTTCCGAGCGGGGTATGCGGCTCCACCGTGAGTCCATAGAGCGAAACGTGGGTCGGCCGAAGCGACAGGGCGCGCTGGAGATCCGCCGTCCAGTCGCGGGCCTGTCCGGCCGGGAGCGCGAAGATCAGGTCGAGCGAGATGTTGTCGATGCCGGCTTCGCGCAAAAGCTGGACAGCACCGGACACGAGCTCAGGTCCGTGCGATCGGTGCATCCACGAGAGCACCGTCGGATCGAAGGTCTGGACGCCGAGCGAGATCCGGTTCACGCCGGCGCCGGCCCAGGCCGCCGCGCTCTCCGGCGTCACGTCCTCAGGGTTCGCCTCGGCGGTGATTTCGACCGATTGTGGGAATGTTGAAAAGTCCGCCCCCATGAGATGCAGCCTCAAGGAAGCCACCAGCTCCGCGAGCCCGTCACCCCCGAGCTTCGACGGCGTCCCACCGCCCAGGTAGAGCGTCTTGAGTCCGGGATTCGGACCGATCCTCCGTGTGACCAACTCCGCCATAATGGCGTCATTGAACGCACGGACCGGGACCTCGCGCCTCACCGCGATCGAGAAGTCGCAGTAAGCGCAGCGCCGTCCACAGAATGGCACGTGGACGTAGACGTGATCGGGGGCGGCGGCGCCGTCGGTCATCCCGGGTCTCTCAGGCCGCCGAATGCGGCATGTGGAAAAGTCATCGTGAGCCTTTCCGATGACGGTCGCGCGAGACGGCGCGACCCACGACCTTGCGGTAGCGAGGGACGTCTCCACGAGTTGAGAACGACTTAAAGTATTTTCTCATACTTCTATTTTGCAATCACTTACGGCATGCTGACAAGAAACAACATTACGCATGATACTCATGCTGGCGCACGGTTCAAAGGTCGATGTCAGTTGCCCCGAGCGGCGAGTCCGATGGTCTCCGGCACGAGCGGCTGGAGAGAACTTATCCACATCCTCCTCGATCGCCGGCAGGTCCCCGCCCCGCCCAGCTCTTGCGGCCCTCCCCTTCACCGGCCTGTCGCCAAATAGCCGAGCCCGTCGCGCGAGATCGCCCCGCTCAGCTCGCCGCCGAGCATCTCTTCGGCGTGCCGCCGAAATGACACGCTCACGTTCTCGAAGGGGTCTTCGGCGTCCGGGCACGGCACCGCCGCCTGGTCCGGCAGGTTGCCGACGTTCCACCGGCCGGCGGCAGCCGCCGTTCGGGACGCTCCGACGTCGAATGGACCAGATGTGGATAACCCAAAAAGTCCCAACAGATCCTCCACATCGCAGATCACCTGGGCGCCGTCCCGGATCAGCCCGTTCGACCCCCGCGCCCGCTCCTCGTCGATGCGCCCCGGAACCGCCGCGACCGTCCGACCCAGCTCGAGCGCCTGGCTCGCGGTGTTGATCGCGCCAGACTTGTACCCGGCCTCGACAACCACGATCACCTGGCTCAGCGCGGCGATGATCCGGTTCCGCCGCGGGAAGCACCCGGGGGTCGCCGGAGTACCTGGTTCCATCTCGGAAATGACCGCGCCATCCCGGCAGAGCGCAGCGTGGAGCGCTCGGTGGGACGCCGGATACGGTACGTCGACCCCCGTGCCCTGCACGCCGATGGTCGTCCCGCCGGCAGCCAGCGCGGCCCGATGGGCCGCGGCGTCCACCCCGCGCGCGAGCCCGCTCACGACCACCAGACCGGCCCGGGCGCACCCCGTCGCGAGGCGCTCGGCCACCCGGATCCCGTAGGGCGAGGCCTCCCGGGTCCCGACGATCGCGACATGCCGCCGCGGCGCATCCGTGAGCGCGCCGGGGTCACCGAGGTACCATAACCCCGCGACCGGGCGCGAAAGATCGCCCAGGCAGGCAGGAAGGGAGTCGGCGGACAGGCGGGTCATCCGCACGGTCGCGCCCCCTTCCCGTCGCGTCATCCGCCGGCCTTCCGCATCTCGAGCAGACGGCTCCACCACCCCGACTTGAGCTCGTCGAGCCCCATCCGGCCCGCGGCCGAGATGGCGAACTTGGCGAACGCCGCCGGCGCCTCGATCTCCGGGATGTAGTGCTCCCCGAGCAGGTCGAGCTTGGTGAAGACCACGCAGTGCGGCTTCTTGGCCAGTTCCGGCGAGTACTGCTCGATCTCCCGGCGGAGCTGGTCGTACTCGGCCTGCCAGTCCATCGCGTCGATGGGGATCATGAAGGCCAGGAGGCGCGTCCGCTCGATGTGCCGGAGGAACTGGAGCCCGAGCCCCTTCCCCTCGTGCGCCCCTTCGATGATCCCGGGGATGTCCGCGACCACGAACGTCCGGGAGTCGCTCAGCTGGACCACGCCGAGGTTGGGCTGGAGGGTCGTGAACGGGTAGTCGGCGATCTTCGGGCGGGCGGCCGAGATCACGGACAGCAGCGTGGACTTGCCGGCGTTCGGCTGCCCCACGAGGCCGATGTCCGCGATCAGCTTCAGCTCGAACTCGAGGGTCCGCGCTTCCCCCTCCTCCCCGGGCTGCCATTCGCGGGGCGCCTGATGCGTGGCCGTCGCGAAGAACGAGTTCCCCTTGCCGCCGCGGCCGCCCTTGGCCACGCGGAACTCGTCGCCGTGGGCGAGGATCTCCCCCAGACGCTCCCCGGAGTCCTTGTCGCGGATCACCGTCCCGGGGGGGACGGGCATGATGATGTCCTCGCCCGAACGCCCCGTCTTGTTGGAGCCCATGCCGTGCTCGCCGCGCTCCGCCTCCCAGTGGTCCCGGTAGGTGAAGTCGAGCAGGGTCGCGAGGTTGGAGTCACCACGGACGATCACGTCGCCGCCCTTCCCCCCTTCGCCGCCGTCCGGTCCGCCCATGGGCGCGAACTTCTCCCGGCGGAACGAGGTGCAGCCGGAGCCGCCGGTGCCGGCGGTGACGCGGACGGTGACGAGATCGATGAACACGAGATGGAGGCTGAAGGATGAAGGAGGAAAGATACTCTACCGCCGGCCTTCATCCGGCCCGGACGGCTACTTTCCGACGACGCGGTCCAGCAGGAGCCGTGCGCGCTCGAGGGCCGGCCCCGGCACGACACCCTCCAGCGCCTCCAGCGTCCCCCGGAGCTCGGCCGCCGGAACGCCGGCGTTGAGCGCCCCGTGCAGGTGCGAGTGCAGCTGCCGGTCCTGCTCGCTGGCGATGCAGGCGGCCACCACGCACTGCTCGCGGATCCGGAGCGCGAGCCCGGGACGCGAGAGGATCTTGCCGTAGCCTTCCGCGATCATCCACGCATCGAGCGCCGGGTGCAGCGCGACGATGTTGTGCCGCAGCTTCTCATAGAACGGCCCGTACACGATCTCGCAGGTCGCGGCCCCCGCCTCCTGCCAGGCCCCCGGGCCACCGCCGACGGCCCCGCTGTCCTCGATCGGGGCCGGTGCGCCCGAGACCCGCCGCCACTCGCGCATCGCGTTCAGCGTGCGCGGGAAGCCGCAGAACAGGTACGACTGCAGCAGCATCTCCTCCACCCACGGGACCGGCGTGCCCGCGCTGACGCACTCGGTCGCTCCGGCACGCATCCCCGCTTCCGGTCCGTTCGCGACCCGCGCCGCGAACCGGACGAGCGCGAGGATGTCGCCGGAGGGCATCACGATGTCGTGCGACCGCGCGTCGGGCGACATCCGATCAGCGCGGCGCGTGCCCGATCACCGCGGCGGACCGGATCATGCCCACCCGCTCGCTGCGCGTGTTCCGGACCGACTTCTGCGCGAACTCGGCGAGCCGCGGCGGCAGCTCCGCGGGGAGCACGCCGAGCTGCTGCAGCGCCGAGAGCACCGCGATGTGCTGCGCGCGGAGCGCCCCGTCCTCGACCTTGAGCGCGAGGCCGAGGCCCATCGCCGGGACCGTCACCGAGTGGACCCCTTCGGCGCCGACCTTCGCGAGCACCGCCCCGTCCGTCTCCTGGAGCAGGACGGTGTCGAAGCGGTCGGTGCCGCCGAGCAGGTGCGGGTTGGCGCGCACCGCGCCGACGATCCGCGACGGCACCTCCTCGCCGGCGTGCACGGCACGGCCGAGTCGCGCGTACGCGAGGGCCATGCGGTCGAGCGCGAGGGCCATCACCGCCACGCCGCACCCGTCCACGGCGATCGGCATGTCGTCCAGCGGCACGCCGGTCCACGAGGAGACCTCGCCGAAGCAGCTGCGCTGGACCTGGTGGTCGGGCTGCTCGTACCCGCGGGTCGCCCAGCCGGCGGTGCGGGCGCGCGCGAGCATCGCCGCGTGCTTGCCGGAGCAGTTGTTGTGGAGGCGCGTGAGCGGTTGGCCGCTCTCGCGCCACAGCTTCGCGCCGCGCGTCGCCAGCGGCTCGTGCGGACCGCACGCGAGGTCGCCCTCCTCGAGCCCCAGCGAGGCGAGCATGCGCGCCGCGACGGCGAGATGCTCCGGGCTCGCCGCCGTGCGAGGCGCAGGCCAGGGCGAGTTCCTCGGGGCCCCATTGCAGCTGGTCGAACCCGCCCGACGCGATGAACGGCATCACCTGGAAGAACTTCGAGCAGGAGCGCCACATCGTGACCAGCTGGGCATCGCGCGCGGCGGCCACGAGCACCTCGTCCGCGCCGATGACGGCCGCGTGCACCCGGTGCGTGGATTCCACCACGTCACCGCGCGTGACCTCGACGTCGAGATTGAGTGCGAGCATACACCGGAACACTAACCGGGCGCCGAGCGGGCGTGGAGGCCGCGCGGACGCCGCGCCGGCCCCGCGCCGCCTCAGCCGGCGGCCGGCGGCAACACGGCGATCGCGAGCAGGCGCTCGCGGGTGTTCTGCGTCGGGTCGTCGATGACGACGTCGAGCAGCCGCCCGAGCGTCTCGCCGATCACCCGACCCGGTCCCACACCGGCGGCGCGGAGGTCGTCGCCGTCCACGGCGAGATCGCCGAGCGTGAGGGGGTCGCGCCAGGCCATGCGCATCGCCCGGCGATAGAGCGCGATGCCGCGCACGCGGCGCGCCCGGCGCGCCGCGGGGATGGTCCCCGCGACGCCAGCGACCTCGGCGGCTGCGGCGGCCGCGGCCTCATCGGCCTCCGCGGCCACGGCCGCGTGCGCCCAGAGCAGCCGGGCGAGCGCGGGGAGGTCGAGTCGCCCCACCGTCGCCACGAGGCGGCGCAGCGGCGCTCCGTCCAGCGAAGGATCGACCGTCGCGCCGAGCGCGCCCGCGGCCTGCGCGAGTGCGAACGTCGCGCGCGCTTCGACATTGCTGTACTTGAGCGCCTTGAGCGTGCGCTCGAGATCGCGCGCCGGGACGACGCCGGGCTGCACGAAGAGCGCGGCCAGCCGCAGCGCGCGACGGTCGGGTCGGCCGCGCAGCCCGGGGCGGCCGAGGTGGTCGATCGCGCCGAAGCGCTCGCGCGGCGCGTCGGCGAGCGCCGGCACGAGCGCACCGAAGATGCCCGCCTCGCGGTAGCGCTCGAGGGTCGCCGCGGGGCGCGCGACCTGCTCCATCACCTTCTCGAGTTCCTGCTTCACACGCTCCATCGACAGGCGCCCCAGGTGCGGCGCGCTCTCGCGGATCGCCGCCCAGGTGTCCGGATCGATCGCGAAGCCGAACCGTCCGGCGAAGCGGATCGCCCGCAGCGCGCGGAGGCGGTCCTCGCGCATCCGCTCCGCGGCCTCCCCCACGCAACGCACGATCCGCGCTTCGAGGTCGCGGCGGCCGTGGAACGGGTCCCGCACCACGAGCGTCTCGGCGTGCACCGCGATGGCGTTGATCGTGAAGTCGCGGCGCGCGAGGTCCTCGTCGAGCGAGGCGCCGAAGCGGACGACCGCATGCCGGCCGTCGGTCTCCACGTCGTGCCGGAAGGTCGTGACCTCGTGCAGCACGCCGGCGCGGTCGAGCACCCCGACCGTCCCGAACTTGATGCCCACCGGCACCGTGCGACGGAAGAGCTTCTGCACCTGCTCGGGGAGCGCCGACGTCGCGATGTCCCAATCGAGCGTCGCGATGCCGAGGAGCGCATCACGCACCGCGCCGCCGACGCACCACGCCTCGTGGCCCGCGGCCTCGAGGGTGCGGCAGATCTCCTTGATGGAGGACGGGGGCTGCAGTCGCGTCTCGTGCACGGGCGGAAGTTAGTCGCCGCCGGGAGGCGTCGCGGGCGACGTCGCGGCAGGCGTCGCGACAGGCGTCGTCGTACGCGTCCAGTCGATCGTGCCGACGACGAGTCCGGCGAGGATCACTGCCCCTCCCGCGAGCGTCCACGCGCTCGGCGTCTCCGCGATGCTCGGGAGGAACGCGGCGAGGAGCGTCGCCCCGACCGGCTCGGCGAGGATCGCCAGGCTCACGACGTAGGCCGGGACGTAGCGCAGGCTCCAGTTGAAGCCCGTGTGACCGAGGAGCATGGGGCCGACGGCGATGCCGGCGAAGAGGAGCCAGTCGCGCGACGGCTGCGGCCAGAGCGGCACGCCGGTCGCGAACGCCAGCGCGAGGACCACGACGAGGCACGCGCCGTACACGAGCGCGACGTACGGCCAGAGCGAGAGGCGTTGCCGGAGCGAACGACCCGCCGTGTAGTAGACGCCCACGGTGAAGGCGCCGAGCACGGCGAGCGCATCGCCGAGCAACGCGTCGGCGCCGACGGCGCCACCCTGCCCCGCATCGCCGTAGCCGATGACGACGGCCCCGAGCATCGCGATGGCGATCCCGACGAGCTGCCGTGCCGTCGGGCGTTCGTGCAGGAAGAGCGCCGAGCCCGCGACGATGACGACCGGATGCAGGTTCACGAGCACCACGCTCGCCGCGACCGAGGTGTAGCGGAGCGAGGCGATCCAGCTCCAGAAGTGCAGCGCGAGCATCGCGCCCGCGACCGACGCGACCGCGAGATCGCGGCGCGCGAGCGTCCGGTACTCCCGCCAGCTCCCGGTGCCGAGGACGAAGAGCCCGATGACGCCGAGCGCGAGCGTGAGGCGCCAGGCGGCGATCGCGAGTGGCGCGGCCGACGAGAGGCGCGCGAGCGGACCGCTCACCGAGATGCCGAGGATGGCCGCAGCGAGCACGAACGGGAGGACGCGAGGGGTGTCGCGCGGCGGATGGGGCGTGGTCACGGGACTCGCGAAGGGGGGCAGTGGTCGCGCAGGCGTCAGTCTACGCATCTTTCCCGTCATGCCGAAAGACCTGATCGCCCGCGCCCGCCTGCTGGAACTCCTCGAGGCCCCGTCGCGCCGCCGCCTGCGGATCGCGATCGTCGGGGACGCGATGCTCGACGTCTACCTCCGCGGGGACGTCGAGCGGATCTCCCCCGAGGCCCCGGTGCCCGTCGTGCGCGTGAAGGAACGGAAGCACGCGCTCGGCGGAGCGGCCAACGTCGCGCAGAACGCCGCGGCCCTCGGGGCGCGCACCGAACTCGTCGCAGCGCTCGGCGACGATGCCGCGGGCCGGCAGCTGCAAGGGATGCTCGAGGCGCTGGGCTCGGACGCCCGCGGCCTCATCCGCACCGCGCGCCCGACGACGACCAAGACGCGCGTGGTGGCGCGCGGGCAGCAGGTGGTGCGCGTGGACGAGGAGGTCGATGCGGACCTCGTCGGCGCCGAGGTCGAGGCGCTCCACGCCGCGGTGGCCCGCGCGGTGGGCGAGGCGGACGCGCTCGTGCTGGAGGACTACAACAAGGGCGTGCTCGTGGAGTCCGGTGATCCACGCGGCGATGGCCGCCGCGCGCGCCAAGCGGATCCCCGTGGTGGTGGACCCCAAGTACCGCAACTTCTTCGCCTACGGCGGCGCGACGATCTTCAAGCCCAACCGGCGGGAGCTCGAGGCCGCGCTCGGCGCGGCGGTGGACCTCGACCATCCCGAGGCGTTGCCCGCGGTCCTCGGACGACTGGGCGCGGAGCGGCTGCTGCTCACGCTGAGCGAGCGCGGCATGGCGTTGATCGAGCCCGATGGGGCGATCGCGCGGATCCCGACGACGGCGCGCGAGGTGTTCGATGTGGTGGGCGCCGGCGACACGGTCACGGCGTATCTCGCGGGCATGCTCGCCGCCGGCGCGACGGCGTTCGAGGCGGCGGTGGTGGCGAACTTCGCCGCGGGCGTCGAGGTGGGAAAGGCGGGCGCGGCGACGGTGTCGCCCGACGAGGTGCTCGCGGCGTACGAGTCGCACTGACGGCGGTGCGCGACGGCCGGCGGATGCGCTCCGCCGACCGTCGCGCGCCATCGAGGGACTAGGCGGCCTGCTCCGACGGGCGCGGCGATCCCTCCGCCGACGCCGTCGTCACCTCCTGCGGCTCGGCCGCTGCGCCGCCGCGGCCGGTCCCGCCGGGCAGCAACTGGACGCGACTCGCGGCGCGCCAGGCGGCGAGCACCGCGGGATCGGCATCGAACGACGCGCGGACGACCGCGTCGATGCGCCGCACCGCGTTGCGCCCGCGGCGGACCTCGGCCTCGAGGGCCGCGCGCGCGGCGACGTGGCTGGAGACGAGGGTCGCGCGCCCGCCGAGCGACGTCTCGAGCGCGTTGCGCGCGGTGGTGAACTGCGCGAGGAAGTCCGCGGGAAGCCCGTGGGCGATGAGGATCGGCTCGAACGAGCGCGCGGCTTCGATGATGCCGTCACACGCCTGGAGGAGACGCGTGACGCCGATCTTCCGCTTGGGCATGCGCACCACGGCCGGCAGGCGGACATCGGACTCGGGTTCGATCTGCGCCTTGGCGATCGCGACGATCGGGCGGATGTGGCGGTCGATGAGGCGCTGGGCGAGCTGCTGTTGCCGCCGGACCTCGCCGCGGGAGAGTTCGCGGCCGGAGACCTGCGCACCGGCCCGCTCGCGGAGCCGGCGGATCACCTGCTCCAGCACCACGCGCGCGCCCTCATAGGTGAGGGGGCCTGTGACGGGATGCGCGTCAGCGAACGCGAGGACGCGGACGAACGACTCGATGGTCTGCTTCTGGTTCGACTTCATACTGCCTCCATAAAGATTGTGGGGTGGACGCATGGACTGCGGGATCTCCGCTCGCGTGCGTCCGTCACGAGCGGGATTTCGGGGCCGACCGGGCGGCGGAGCGCTGGTCGGGAGTGCGGGAGTGCTGGTCGGGAGTGCGGGAGTCCTGGTCGGGAGTGCGGGAGTGCTGGTCGGGAGTGCGGGAGCCCTGATCCGGAATGCGGGAGGAGCGTGAAGGCGAGCGGGAGCGACGGGACGGCGAGCGGGAGCAACGAGACCGCGAGCGGGAGCGACGGGAGGGCGCGCGGGAACGACAGGACGGCCAGGCGGAGGGACGGGATGGCGAGCGGGAGGGACGGGACGGCGAGCGGAAGTCGCGGTGCGCCGTGCGGAAGGCGCGGGACGGTCGGCGGGAGTCGCGGTGCGGGATGCGGGAGGGGCGGGACGGCGTGCGGGACTCGCTGGCGCCTGGGGCGGAGTCGCGGGAACGCCCGGCGGACGCACGGGACGGTCGGGGACTTCCTCGGGGCGCTCCCTACCTCGCGACTGGCGGCGGTGGAGAAAGGACTGCCGCTGCGGCCGAGGACTCGTCGGCGGGGGCACTCACGCCGGAAAACGAGATCGAGCCCTCTACTTGTATATCCGTCGAAGAGGGCAAAACCAATTACGCGGGTCTTCTCTTGTTACATCGCGCACGGACCCGTTCGGTCCGGCGTGGTGGCTGACCGGTCCGATGGGGATGTCCGATCGCGCGCGACGGCGCGTGCGGGGATGGGACTTTTCAGGGCGGCGCGCTCGTCGCGCGCCCGTTCAGGCGTGGGCGCGCGTGCGCCAGGCCGTGTCGACCGCCGCGACGAGATCCGTCCGGAAGCGCGCGATGTTGAAGCGGTCGGCGTTCGCCCAGCAGGCGCTCGTGCTCGGCGCGGGGTCCAGCGCCTCGAAGCGGCGGACCGCGTCGGCGATCAGGGCCGGCGTGTCGTCGGCGAAGAAGAGCCCCGTGCGGTCCGCCCCCGCCTCGCCGCGCACGGTCTCGAGTGCCCCGCCCTTCCCCAGCGCGATGACCGGCGTGCCGCACGCCTGCGCCTCGAGCGGGACGATGCCGAAGTCCTCGTCCGCCGCGAACACGAAGGCGCGCGCGCGCCGGAACCAGTCGCGGAGTTCCTCGCGCGGCCGCTCGCCGAGCAGCCGGATGTTGGGCGCGCCGTCCGCGAGCTGGAGCAGGCGCGCGTGCTGCGGTCCGTCGCCGAGGACGACGAGGCGGCGGTCCGGCAGGGACCGGAAGGCCTCGATGATGCGATCGATGCGCTTGTAGGGGACGTGCCGGCTCGCGGTGACGTAGAGATCGGGTTCCTGGTCGCCGGCCGGGGTGAAGAACTTCGTGTCGACCGGCGGCGGGATGACGAGGAAGTCGCGTCCGTAGTGGCGCCGCACGCGATCGCCCACATAGTGCGAGTTGACGAGGAAGACGTCGACGCCATCGGCCGCCGCGCGGTCGAGGCGCTGGAGCCGGTCGAGCAGCCGCCGCGCGATCGCGGCGCGCACGCCCTTGATCCCGTGGTCCTCGAGGTACTCGTCGCGCTTGTCCCAGAGGTAGCGCGTGGGCGAGTGGCAGTAGCAGAGATGGACCTGACCCTTGCGACGGCGGATCCCCTTGGCGACGGCGTGATGGCTGGAGATGACGATGTCGTACTCGGCGAGCCGGAGACCGCGGACGGCGGCGGGCATGAGCGGCAGGAGCGAGCGATAGCGGCCGCGGATGTCGGGGAGGTGCTGGAGGAAGGTGGTGGTGGCGGGCTTGGCGGAGAGACGGGCCCGGTCCTCGGGGTCCATGACGTCGAAGAGCGCGAAGAGATCGGCGCCCGGGTAGGCGGCGAGGATCTGCTGGATGACGAGCTCGGCGCCGCCGAACTGGGCGAGCCAGTCGACGACGACGGCGATGCGGGGCGCGGGCGCAGGGTCCATGGCGGGCGGCACGCGGACAAGATAGGGCGGCGGGCGTCTTGCCGCGCTGTGGCAGGGAGGGCAGACTTCGCGCGTCGGGCCCATAGCTCAGCGGTTAGAGCGGCGGACTCATAATCCGAAGTGCGCAGGTTCGAATCCTGCTGGGCCCATCAAGGCGAAAGGGAGAAGGTGGAAGGGGGCGCGCTCGGGCTTGAATGGGGTCCGGGGGGCGTTTATCCTTCGTGGCTCACGGGCGCGTAGCTCAGCTGGTTAGAGCGCTGCTTTCACACAGCAGAGGTCGGGGGTTCGAGCCCCTCCGCGCCCATGGATCGATGGTGGCAAAGGACACACGCCTCAGGGCCTGTGTCCTTTTGCGTCACAGGGATCTAGGCGCTCGCGGCTCCTCGGAGCCCTGGCTTTCGGTGTCGGGTCATCTTGTCCCGACCGTACCGTCCCCAATCCACGCGGGCGCGATCCGGCACGGCTGCCAACCAGGACTCCGTCCTGCAACCGGTCAACGAGTTGAGGCAGCGGCCGCCAGCGTCCTGGTTCCTCTCCGGAAGCCGACCTGCGCCTCCTCCGCGATCCTGGTCCGCCAGCCATCGAAGTTACACGCCACGGCGCATCCGGCGGCGATCGCGTCGAAGAACTTGTTCTGCACGGCGTCCTTCCAGACGACCGCAGGTCCCCTGAAGAGCGCGACGAGATGTCCGCCGCGGCGAGCCATTCCGCGAGTTGCGATTTCGGCACCGGCGCGTGGAGGAAGACCGTTCGATCGAGCAGGCCGAGATCCGTGGCAAGCCGCGTCACTCGCTCGACGTCTCGTCCGGCGCCAAAGAGGGCGAAGCGAACCTCGGGCGCGATCCTCCCCACTTCCCCGGCGACCCGAATGAGATACTCCACACCGTTGACCTCACCGAATGTGCCGGTGAAGATCACGAGGGGGCGCTCTCCAAGCCACGCGTGCGCCTCGCGAACTCGCGATTCCGAGGCGGCATCGAGCCCGAAGAGTCCGTTGTCGCAACCGTTGGGGATGACCGTCACCTTCTCTGGCGGCACTCCCTTGGCGATGATGTCCTCCCGCATCCCCGGCGCCAGTGCGACGATGTGTTGCGCTCGTCGATACGTGAGGCGCTCGAGCGCGCGCGCGAGTCCGACGGCGACCGGATGTCGTATCGCACCGATTGCGATCGGCACATCGGGCCACTGGTCGCGCACCTCGAACACGAACGGGCGTCGCCGCAGGGCCGCTGCGAGCATGCCGGGGATGGCGATCGTCAGTGGGGTGCTCGTTGCGAAGACGACGTCAGCGGGCAGGCGGCTCGCGCGCCACGCAGCGCTCCACGCGAATCGAACGAAAGCGAGGATCCGCCCAAGCCGGCCCATCCGATTGTCGTACGGGACGGCGATCCAATGCACGCGGATCCCCGCCTCCTCCGTCACCCTCCAGCCCCCGCTTGCGCCGTTGCGCGAATCCGCGGTCACCATCTCCACCTGATGTCCTGCCGCGACAAGCCTGCGCGCCATCTCGTAGCTCCGTGTCCCACCCGACATCTCAGGGGTCACGAAATACTGGTGCAGGTAGACGATCCTCACGCCTCGAACGCGCGCACGGCGGCCGCGACCTTCTCCGCCTCTCCCTCGGTCAAGTGCTCGCCGATCGGCAGGCTCAGCAGCTGGACGTCGAGTCGGTTCGCATGCATCGGCTCGCCAGCCTGGCCCACGTAGGCGTAGGCTTGGAGCTTGGGGAGGGCGATCGGGTAGTGCACCCCCGTCTGGATCTCGTGGCTCGCAAGGTGCGCCTGCAATCGGTCACGCTCGACCGCGCGCACGACGAACAGATGATAGGCGTGGCGCACGCCCGTCCGTTCCCCGGGAAGAGTGAGCCACGGCAGGCCCGCGAGCTCCCGCTGATACACTCGCGCGATCCTGTTTCGCTGGTCGATCCACGCGTCCAGATGCCTCAATCTCACCGAGAGGATCGCGGCTTGAGCGTGTCAAGCCGACTGTTGCGGCCCTCGAACCGATGGCTGGTACTTGTCCAGGCGCCCATGATTGGCGATCATGCGACTACGCTCCGCAAGCGCGTCGTCATTGGTCACGATCGCGCCCGCGTCCCCGTACGCACCGAGGTTCTGCCCGGATAGAAGCTGAACACGCCGATGTCGCCGAGCGCGCCGACTCGCCGTCCACCCCACTCCGCCTGCGGTGCGCCTGAGCCGCGTCCTCGACGAGTCTGAGACCGTGCATTCTCGCGATCTCCAGGAACGCGCCGAGATCGGCCGGTTGTCCGTGGCAAGTGCACGAGCACGATCGCTGACGTCCGTGCGGTGATCCGTCGCTCCACATCGATCGGGTCGAGTCCGTACGTGACGGGGTCGACGTCCGCGAAGACGACGCGAAGGCCGGATCTCGTGACGGCCTCGCTGCTCGCGATGAACGAGTTCGCCGACGATCACCTCGCTTCCCTTCGGCAGGTCGAGCGCTTCGAGCGCGATCTCCAAGCCGTCGGTCGCGTTCGCGACCCCGATGCAATGCTTCGCCTGCTGGTACGAGGCAAATGCGCGTTCGAATCCGCGGACCGGCTCACCGCCGATGAAGGTCGCGTCAGCGAGTACGCCGGCGACGGCGGCGTCGATCTCGCCCCGAAGCGAGGCGGCGTACTGCGACTGGAGATCGAGGAACTTGATCATGGAGGGGACGGAGTTTGCGTCAGGATTCCCGGCGTAGACACCCGGAGCCGTGATGTCCCGGGTGACGACGGCACCGGCGCCGATGACCACGTCGTCACACACGGCCACGGGCATGATGGTGGCGTTGGAGCCGATCGAGACCCGGTCACCGATGCGTGTCGCGCGCCAGAGGCTCTTGTCACCCCGAGCGGGCCCGCCGTGCGCGAAGAGATCATTGATGAACATCACGCCGTGCGCGATCATGCAATCAGCGCCGATGGAGACGAGTTCGCAAATGAACGTATGCGACTGCACTCGCGTGCGCGGGCCGATCGACACGTCCTTCTGGATCTCGACGAACGGTCCGACAAAGACCCCGTCGCTCAACGTGCACCCGTAGACGTTGGCGGGCTCGACGATCACGACCCCGTCACCACAGCGTACGTCGCGGACGGAGGCCATCCGCCGATCGGGCTCAGGCATCACGGACCCCGAGCTTGCAGCGAACCGGCCGGAATCGCATCGATACTTCCCGTCCCGTCTCGATCGACTCATAGATCGCCGTGATCAGCTCGAGGCTTCGGCGCCCCTCGAGCCCATCGACCATCTGACGCTTGCCGGTCACGATGCAGTCGACGACATGCTCGTAGTACGCCTGATGGCCGAAGCCATAGACGCTCGGCGGATTCACCGAATACTTCGCGACCACTTCCTCATCGCCGGACTCCGGCTTGCGAACTGCCACGTGCGCAGCTGGTTCACCGCGAACCCCGCGATCCGACTGTAGCCGCCTCGCCCAGGAGCGAGAGCGAGCCTTCGAGGTCCCGTGGTCGAGCGGCCGTCGTCGCCTCGATGACCCCGAGCGCCCCGTTCGCGAATCGCAGGGTGACCACCGCGGTGTCCTCCGTCTCGACCTTGGCCAGCCGCGTCGTGCTCATCGCGAACACCGACTCGACGTCCCCGAGCATCCACTCAAGGAGATCGACATGGTGGCTGGCCTGATTCGTCAGGACGCCGCCGTCGAGCGCCCAGGTCCCTCGCCAAGCGTCCTGGTCGTAGTACGATTGCGGTCGACACCACCGGACCCTCACCGTTCCGAGCACCATCTTCCTGAATCGGCTGGGATCCAGCGCCTCACGGAGCTTGACCACCGGGACGTTGAACCGATTCTGCTTGACGACGAAGAGGCGAGCATCCGCCTCGGCGCACGCGCGGATCATCGCGTCGGCGTCGGCGAGCGTGAGCGCCATCGGCTTCTCCACCACGACATGCCTGCCGTAGGGGGCGAGGGCGAGCACGTGCTCGGCGTGCAGGCCGCTCTCCGTGAGCACCGCGACGACGTCCACCGGCGCCTGCCGCATCATCGCGTGCATGTCGCCGAAGTACGGACCCCGAACTCCTTCCCAGCTTCTCGGCACGCTCATGCCGGATGTCGCACACGGCGGAGAGACGAGCCCTGTCGATCTGCGAGTGCCCAAGAAGGTCGGCATGGCGGCGGGAGATGCGGGCCGCAACCGACGAGCGCGAATTGAGAGTCAAGTACCGCTCCAGGACGATCATGCGGGTACAAATCCCGCGCGCGCAGGTTGTCCACGGTCCGGCGAAGAAATTGCACCGCGTCGTAGCTGTTCCGGAAGTCCCGGAACGAGCGTATGGGAGCCTGCATGATCGACTCGAACTCGTCGTCGGTCAGCTCAAGCTTGCGCACCACATATTCGCGGTCACGCTGCTGCACCTCCACGGGATACGGCGGTTCGGCGACCTCGGCGAGCGCGGCCTCGCGGTCGTCTGTCCGGCGTTGATCAGATCGGAGAGGTGTCCATATCGCTTGTCGATCCCGAACTTCCGCGGCAGGACGTACCCCTGATAGAACCGCGTATAGATCGACCCGTGATGCTTTCCGCCGTAGTAGACCCATCCGAGCTTTTGACCGCAGGAGCTTCCATCGCCCTCGCCTTGTCGAAGTCGAGATAGTTGAGGATCGAGATGGTGCGCACCCGCCTGACCAGATTGACCCACCCCAGGTACGGAAGGGAGAAGTGGGGGTACGAGCGCAGCGGGACGCGACCGAACCGGCGATGCACATCCTTGATGTAGCGCCAATCGGAGTGCCCGTACGCCCAGTGGGGAACACTGAGCGCTTCGGTCGTGAAGTTCATGCCCGAGAGGATGAACCGCACGCCCATCCGCGCCGCAGTGCGCCAGAGCAGCGCATTGATGGCGTGGTCACTCGGGATCTCGCCGTCGGGCGTCGACGCACGCAGAAATGCGACCTGCAGGTCGCGGAACTCCTCCCAATCGACGACGTACGTCTGGAGATCGATCGAGAGCGTACGAAGAACCTTCTCGATGTTCGCGACCGCGAGTTCCGAATTCCATCCATTGTCGAAGTGCACCGCCAGCGGCCTGAGCCCCAGCTCCTTCGCGACGTAGGCGACGTAAGTGCTGTCGACGCCGCCACTGACCCCACGATGCAGTCAGTAGTCCCGGCTGCGCCGCCGCGCGCACGCGGTCCGCGAGCCGCTCGGCGACGGTCATGTCCTGCGGGGCCACGGAACGACGCGTGCAGGAACGAGCGTCGCGTAGCGCCGACAATGATTGCAGATGCCCGACCTGTCCACCTCGAGGAGCGGATCGACTCGCGAATCCATGATGCAGCGCGCGCAAGTGGTCAGCGGGCGCGCTCCCGAACGGGCATCGAGGAGGTCCCGATAGAGCACCTGCAGGATCCGCCGCTCGTGCTCCCACACGTGCCGTGATCCGGCGCTGACCGCTGCGGACCGCATGGCCTCGACCATCGGCCGATCGAGGCGCGCCACGGCCTCACGCCAACCGGAACCGGATTCGAGCACCCACCCGCACTGTTCGGACTCGACCACTTGGCGCATCTCCGGAAAGTTCAGACGAGGCGCCGGTATCGCCGGAGGAACTCGAAGAGCTTGT